>JANYJH010000369.1 GCA_025361865.1 Phragmitibacter sp. | reverse complement strand
GCTACCACGGTGCAATCGGGGACGTTGCGGATCGCCAGCGGCACGGCCTTCACTGGCGTCGGAGCCTTCACCGTGGGCACCGGAGCCTCCTTGATGGTCGATGGTTCCCTCGAAGGCACAGGCAGCACCGCCACCCTGACCGTAACGGGAGGAGTCCTCGGCGGAAGCGGAACCATTAAGCGCCCCGTCACCATTAGCAGCGGCAGCATTCTAAGCCCCGGCAACAGCGTAGGAACACTCAGTTTTACACAACCGGTCACGTTCGGTGGGGCTGGTCATTTGCGCTGGGAAATGAACGATGTCGATGCAGGCGCAGGCACCGGTTGGGACACGATCAACATCACAGGCGCGCTCAATCTTACTGCAACCAGCGCCAGCCGTTTCGTCATCGATGCCCGCTCCCTCACGACGGGCGGCCTCTCGGGCAATGTCGCCGACTTCAACCCGCTCGGGCTTTATTCGTGGACGCTCGTCACCACCAGCGGCGGCATCACCGGCTTCAACGCGAATGAATTCAGCTTCGATCTTACCAACTTCACCAACGCCCATCCCGGAACCTTCAGCGTCTCTCAGGTCGGGAACAATCTCTTGGTGAACTACGTCCAGATCACCCCCGAGCCCTCCCGCGCGCTGCTCTTCATGGGTGGCCTTGCTGCCATCCTTCTCCGCCGCCGTCGCTAATCCTTTACCCTTAAATTTATGAAACCACTGCTCACCTCCATCCTTCTTCTCACACTCAGTCCGCTTTATGCGCTGGATCTCCCGCCCATGCCGGAAGCGGTCACCAGCTTCGGAGCCGTCATCAGCGATGGCTGGCTCTACGTCTATGGCGGGCACAAAGCGGAAGCCCATTCGTGGTCGCTGCCCACTACCAGCGGCGCATTCCATCGGCTGAATTTGAACAGGCCCGAGCAATGGGAAGCCTTGCCCGGCGGCCTGCCCGCACAGAGCCCCGGCCTTGCGGCTCATGATGGCAAGATCTACCTCATCGGCGGGATGCAGCCGCAGAACGCCACGGGAGAAAAACCGCTGCTCAAATCGCTGAGCACCGCCTTGGTTTACGAGCCAAAAACCGCCAAATGGGAAAAGCTTCCCGAGCTTCCTCAGCCCCGCTCCAGTCACGACATCGCTGTGCTGGATGGGAAACTTTATGCCCTCGGAGGCTGGCCTTTGGATACGAGCAAGGACACGGGCAAAGCAGATGACCGGAGCAAGAGCCGCCCTTTGCACGATACCGCGCTGGTTCTCGATCTCAGCAAATCGGACGCCCAATGGCAAAGCATTCCGCAGCCCTTCCAACGACGCGCCGTCGCCGTCGTCGCTGCGGGTGATAAACTCTACGCCCTCGGCGGCATGGATGCGCAAAACAAAGTCAGCGCCGCCGCCGATGTCTTCACACCCGCCACCAGCCAGTGGAGCCAGCTCCCTGAATTGCCGACGACTGACAAGATGAAAGCCTTCGCCGTGGCCGCCTGCGCCTTGCGTGGGGAAGTCATCGCCAGTCCTCATGGCGGCAGCGTTTATGTCTTGAGAAAAGACGCTTGGCAGGAGATCACTCACCTCCAACGCTCCCGCTTCTTCCATCAGTTGGAAGCTTGGGAAGCCGGCCAGATCATCGCCCTTGGCGGCACGGACGATGAATCCTCGCTCAATACCCTGGAAGTTCTCACCGTCCCCGCGCAGCCTGCCGTCAGCACCCGCTAAACCTCCCACCTCATTTTGACACTTATGAAAACACTTCTCAGTCTCTTCACCCTTGTCACGCTGACCTTCAGTCTGCACGCCCACTCAGTCTGGATCGAAGACACGCCGGACGGCCACCTTGTCGTGCGCTTCGGTGAATTCGGCGATGAACTAGAAAAGTCTCCCGGCAATCTCGACGGCCTCACTCAAGTGGTCGCTTTCACGAAAGGAGCCGATGGCAAACCAACCCCCTTTGAGGTGCAGAAGAAGGCGGATCATTATTTCCTCGCTGGTGCTCTTTCGACCCAAGCCGTGCAGGCGGAATCCGGTTTCAGCGTCTTAGGAAAAGAAGGCAAACCCGCCCGCAAGCCCCTCTTCTACGCCCGCTGGCATCAGACCACTTCAGGCGCTGGCACCCCTGCCCTGACCTTTGACATCGTTCCCACCGGAGTCGCCGGTGAAGTGCGCGTCTATTTCAGAGGCCAGCCCTTGCCCGATGTCAAAGTGACCCTCCATGCTCCCACCGGCCCCGATCAGGAAATCATCGCAGACAAGGAAGGCCGCGCCCACTTCACCGCCGACAAACCCGGCCTCTACCTGCTGACGTGCAGTCACCAGCGCGAAACCATCAACGGCTTTTCCGTCGGCCTGCCTTACGATGCCGTCAGCCACAACTGCTCGCTGACTTGGCGTCAGCCGTAAGGTGGTTAGAAGAGTGTCCTATAAGAGTCGAGGGCTTAAAATTTCAAGGATCAACGTTCAAGGCTCAAGGAAGGTTCAAGTTTCAAGGTGCAATCATTCCCAGACTTCCTGCTTGGCTGGATGCTTGGGAATCCTCTTGGAAGACCTTGAGCCTTCCTTGAGCCTTGAACATTGGATTTTGAAATTTACCGGACAGGTTCTCACTGAATAGGACCTGCTAGAGCCCTCCAGCCTGTTCCGTCCATCAATCACCTTTACTGACAGCCTAAAGGCCGGACTACAAGCCCTGAAGTCCCGGCTCATTTTTCGCGCGAGAATCCATGTCACATTCACGACGCTTGCGCTTTCAGGGATTACCCCTATGTTGCGCGCCCTTTTCTAAAGGCGGACACTTCTGTCCACCCTCAAGGCTTCATCCGCAGCAGGCAGAGTGCCCGCTTTCCCGCATCCGTTATGTCCCCATCGAACATCCGAAACATCGCCATCATCGCCCACGTTGACCACGGCAAGACCACCCTCGTAGATACGCTCCTCCGCGCTAGCGGTAACTTCCGTGAGAACCAGCAGATCGCCGAGCGCGCGATGGATTCCATGGATCTCGAAAAAGAAAAGGGCATCACCATTAAGGCGAAGAACACCTCCGTTCACTGGAACGACCACATCATCAACATCGTTGATACTCCAGGCCACGCCGACTTCGGTGGCGAAGTGGAGCGTGTCATGAAGATGGTGGACGGCGTGATGCTCGTCGTGGACGCCTATGAAGGCCCGCAGGCGCAGACTCGTTTCGTCTTGAAGAAGGCGTTGCAGCAGGGACTCACGCCCATCGTTCTCCTCAATAAGATGGACCGCCCGACCGTGGAGCCTGAGCGCGTGAAGGATCAGGTGCTAGAGCTCTTCCTCGAACTCGAAGCCACGGAAGAACAGTTTGAAGCCGTCTTCGTCTATGGCTCCGCCCGTAACGGCTGGGTCAGCGCCACGCCTGATGGCGAGCACCAGGAAATGGAGTTCCTGCTCAAGAACATCGTGGATCACATCAAGCCGCCGAAGGCTGAGCCGGAAGGCTGCTTCGAGATGCTCGTGTCAAACATCGACTGGGACAGCTTCGTAGGTCGTGTGGCCATCGGTAAAGTCACCCGTGGCAGCGTGAAGCTGGGTGACCGCGTGTTCCTCCTCGGCAAGACGGAAGGCGAAGCCGCCAAGCCTGTCAAAGTCACCAAAGTCTTCCAATACACCGGCACGGGTAGCAGCAGTGACAGCGCCGTGGGCATCGCCGGGGACATCGTTGGCATCAGCGGCTTTGAAGATGTGGACATCGGCCAGACTGTTGCTGGTGCTGCGGATGCGCCCGCGCTTCCATTCGTCGCCATTGATCCTCCGACGATCGTCATGCAATTTTCCGTGAATGACGGACCGCTCGGTGGCCGCGAAGGCAAGCACGTCACCTCACGTCAGATTCGCGACCGTCTCTTCAAAGAAGCGAAGATGAACGTCTCCATCTCCATCGAAGACACGGACAAGGCCGGTATCTTCAACGTCGCCGCCCGTGGGGCCATGCAGATCGCCGTGCTCGTCGAACAGATGCGCCGCGAAGGATTCGAAGTCGTCGTTTCCCGTCCGATGGTTATCACGAAGCGCATCAACGGTGACCTTTGCGAGCCGTATGAAACTCTCTACTGTGAAGTCCCTGCGGATGCTCTCGGTGGCACCATGAAGTCCCTCGCGGAACGTAAGGCCCGCATTGATGACATGAAGTCCCACGCGAATGGCGGCACCACCATCGTCGCCACCGTGCCGACGCGCGGCTTGATCGGCTTTGAGTTCGACCTCATGACCATCTCCAGCGGTCACGGCATCCACAGCCACCTCTTCAAGGAATACGCGCCCCACGCCGGCCCGATGTCCACGCGCAGCACAGGCACGCTCGTCAGCACCGAAGACGGCGAAGCCACGCCGTATGCCATCGACACCATTCAGGTGCGCGGCAAGCTCTTCGTGGGCCCTGGCGATCTCGTTTATGACGGCATGATCATCGGCGAGAACCCCCGCATGGATGACCTTCCCGTGAACCCCTGCCGTTCCAAGGCTCTGACCAACTTCCGAACCACCGGTGCGGACAAGACGACGGGCCTCACCCCGCCGATCCGCTTCAGCCTTGAGCGCGCCATTGAATACATCGCCCCCGATGAACTCGTGGAATGCACGCCGAAGAACATCCGCCTCCGCAAGCGCACCCTCAGCCAGAGCGAGCGTCAGCGTGAGAAGAAGAAGCTTGAGGCCGAGTTTGAGTCTGCTTCCTAGTAACTAGACAACGCACTTTAATGAAACGGGCGCACTGGAAATGGTGCGCCCGTTTTTTTGTGAGGTCGGTCGAACTGAGCCTCACTCCGTGCGCCAGGTTTCCCGTGTCACATCGGCCAATCGCTGCTCCATCTGCGGGGTCAGTTGCGGCCATTCAAAGCGCCAGTTCCAGAACTCACCGCTCTGACCAGGGATGTTCATGCGGGACTCACTGCCGAGCCCGAGCACGTCCTGAAGGGGACAAAGCGCGAGCTGGGATTTGCTCTGCCACACGGCTTTGATGAAGTCCCAGTTCAGCTCGCTGCCGTCCGTCTTGGTATAGCCGAGAATGGTGCGCCGCTCCGCATCCACCATCTCCTGCGTGCGAGTCGTCGCGCCACCGGCCTCGCTGTGGAAGAGGCCGAGCACGGTGTCATTGTCATGCGTGCCGGTGTAGGCCACGCTGTTTTCCGGGTAGTTCTCCGGCACATATTCCCAAGCGAGATTATCCGCTCCGAAGGCGAACTGAAGCACCTTCATGCCGGGAAAATGATGGCCATCACGGAGGGCCTCGACGTCGGGGGTGATGATGCCGAGGTCTTCCGCGATGATGGGCAGTTCACCCATATCCGCGTGAAGGGCATTGAAGAGCGCATCGCCGGGGCAGTCCACCCAGCGACCATTGATGGCCGTCTCTTCATACCCAGGGATTTCCCAATACTGAGCAAAACCCCGGAAGTGATCAATGCGCACGATGTCCACCATGCTGAGCACCTTTTTCATGCGGGCCTTCCACCAGGCGAAGTTCGTGGCCTGATGCTTATCCCAATCATAAAGCGGGTTTCCCCAACGCTGGCCCGTGGAACTGAAGTAGTCCGGCGGCACGCCTGCGACTACGATGGGATTTCCATTCTCATCGAGATGGAAAAGCTCGCGTGCGGCCCAGACATCCGCGCTGTCGTGTGCGGTGAAGATGGGGATGTCACCAATGATCTGGATGCCCAGTTCCTTCGCGGTGACGCGCACTTTGTTCCACTGGCGGTGAAACAGAAACTGCAAAGCCTTCACTTCCTCGATCTCGGATTCGAGCGAGCAGATGGCCTGACCAATGTCTTCGGGATGGCGCAAGGCCAGACCGCGCGGCCACTCGGTCCACGGCTTGTTTTCGTGCTCCGCCTTAAGCGCCACGAACAGCGCGAAATCATCCAGCCAATCCGCTTCGTGATCGCAGAACACTTCAAAGGCGCGGTGCAGCAAGGGGCTGGCTTCGGTCTGTCGGATGAATTTGTGAGCCGCTTCTTTCAGGAAGGCCATGCGCACTTCAATGACGGAACCGAAGTCCACATGATCCGCTGGGAACTCCGGGAGCAACTGAAGATCGCTCAGGGAAACGACGCCATCGCGCACGAGCGAATCAAAGCTGATGAGCAAGGGATTGCCCGCGAAGCTGGAGAGCGACTGATACGGGGAGTTCCCGTAACCCGTGGGCCCCAGCGGCAGGACTTGCCAGAGTGACTGCCCCATCCGGCTGAGAGACTGAAGCCACATCTCCGCATTGTATCCGATTTCACCGATGCCGAAGCGACCCGGAAGTGAGGAGGGATGCAGCAGAATACCGGAGCAGCGGGGCGTTGAAAGCATGGGATACTTGAACGCAAGGGCCGTGCCGTGCAAGTGTGCTTTCACTGCGCTCAACTCAACTGACGGAACTTCTCTTCGATAAGCTCATCCAGATGTGCGATGAGCGCCTCATTCTCCAGCTTCGCGATGGTGTCTTCGAGGAACCCGGTGGCGATGAGCTTGCGGGATTCGCCATCGGGAATGCCGCGCGCTTTGAGGTAGAAAAGCTCGTCCTCGCTGATCGGCGCACTGGTCGCCCCATGGCTGCATTTGACCTGATCGGCGTTGATTTCCAAGCCGGGCATGGAGGCCGCTTCACACTCTCCGCTGTTCAGGAGATTGCGGCACTTCTGATAGGCGTCCGTGTAATGAGCGCCTTCGGCGACGTTGATGAGTCCAGCAAAAACCGTCTTCGACTGGCCATAGAGCGCGTTCTTGTAAAGCAGATCGCTGTAAGTGCGCGGCGCGATGTGGTTCTGCAAGGTGCGCATGTCCACGACCTGCTCACCAAAGGGCAAGCAAACGCCGAGCATCTCACTGCGGGCTCCTTCGCCTACCAGATCGCTCACGGTTTCATTGCGGCTGAACGCAGCTCCCAGATGAAGCTGCAAGGCTTTCACGGAAGCATCGCGGCCCACCGTGGTGGATGAGATATTCAAGGCGCGTGAGCTGAGCGACATCTCCTGCGAACTGACATAAGTAATGCGGCTGCCAGTGCCTGCGACGAAATCTGCAACAGCGATGCTGGCGCAGCTTTCATTTCGTAGAGAGCAGTGGTGATCGATGACTGACACCTTCGAATGCTCGCCCGTGACGATGAGCGTGTGCGGAAAGATGACGCTGTCTGCGCCAGTGACCCAATGGAACACCTCGATGGGCTGCTCAATGACCACGTTCTTCGGCACCAGGATGACCGCTCCAGCACGCACATGTGCGAGGTGCAACGCAGCGAACTTCTCTGACCCCAGCTGGGCCTGACGCTTCATGAGGTATTGCTCAAGGACATCGCCTTGCGTGCGCAGGGCTTCTTCGAACGGCAGAACGTGACATTGGCATCCTGCCTGTGTGTGGTGCGGGCTTCCAGCCTGCCCTTCAGAACTGATAACAGGCAGGATGCCTGTTCTACCCACAGGCTGGAAGCCTGTGCCACCTATCAAGCAATCATTGAGAAAGACCAGTTTAGCAGCGCTCTGAACCAAGCCCGTCGAACGCGCGATCGCTTCCTGCTTCTCGGCCTCAGTAGATTCAGAGGCGACATGGAGCGTTTCCAGCGAAAGCTTCTTCGCACTGGAATAGCGCCAAGCCTCCGCCTTCAGACCCGGAAGCGGCAGCGATTGAAAAGTATCCCAAGCGGCGGCAGAGCGTTGTTGGAACCAGACAGGCGCATCAGCCCTCTCCTTTGCAGGAGCGAGTTTATCAAGTCGGACGGGTGGCGGAGTGGCAATGACGGATGGCATGGAAGAATCTTGGGAAACGTGACGATTTTAAAATCTGTCTAGACTAGCTAGATTTTGCAGGGTAGTCTTGCAGGCATGAAGGCATCAGCAAAAGCGGAGTGGCAGCTCCAAGAAGCGAAGAATCGCTTCAGTGAGGTTGTGAACCTAGCGCTGACAGAAGGCGCACAAACGATTACGCGGCATGGAAAGCCGGTGGTCGTGGTCTTGTCGCAGGAGGAGTTTAGAAATCTGGCTCCGAAGAAGGAGAAAAAGCCTTGGAGTCTGCTTGATGCTTTACTGGCATGCCCGGACAAGACACTCCACAAACGCATTTTTCGGACGCCTGGAACGATGCGCGATGTGAACTTTGACGAATGAAATACCTCCTGGATGCAAATGTTCTGAGCGAGCCAACGAAACGCCGTCCGCATCCTGCGGTTGTGCAATGGCTCAGGACTCACGAAGACGACAGTTTCACCTCGATCCTGGTGCTGGGGGAAATCGAGCGCGGCATCATCCGGCTGCCGGATAGCAAGCGGAAAACGAAGCTCATGGCCTGGCTTCAGGGAATCGGGGACAAAATGGAGGAACAGAATCGGCTGCTTGGTGTTGACCGCGAACTGATGTCCCGTTGGGCGGTGATGTATAACAGCGAACAAGTCAGAACCAGCCGCAAGCCTCCCGCTATCGACACGATCCTTGCCGCGACCGCAGAGTTGCACGGGCTGACGATGGTGACGCGCAACATGAAGGACTTTCCGGCCAGTCTGTCGGTCATCAATCCGTGGGAAGAGTGAGAGTGTCGTCATGCGATAAATAAGGGCATCTCGTCCTAGGATTTCCAAATGACAGGTCTCAAATCCGTAATCAAACCCGCAGAATTTACGGTCACTACGAAGATGCACGGGTCAGATCCTTGGTGGTTCAACGACTGGATTCCAATTCTGTATTGGGTTTCGGCTGCTCGCGATGACAGAAGATGTGCGTGACCCACAAAATCTGGATAATCTGATAAAGCTCGACCATTTTCCATCAGTCCGAATAGTTTCGTAAAACTTCGCTGTAGTTCAGCAACCTTTACTCGCGAGTTCGCATTATTTGAATCCCCTGAAGCTTCCTTCAATGAAAGGTTCAGCTCATTTTCACGCGGTAAAGCCTGAAGTATCGCATTAGCTTCCTGCAATCGCTTCTCACTAGATAGAAGAGTATCGTAACACGAACACAACCCTGCGATGAACAGGAACGCACAAGCAAAACGCATGCTGCTAGTTATTGTGCGACTCAAATTCATAACTTAACCAACTGATCCTTCCATCTCCAGATCAATCAACCGCTTCAGCTCGACGCTATATTCCATGGGGAACTCGCGGACGAGGTCGTTGATGAAACCATTCACGGAGAGGCTCATGGCTTCGGCTTCGCTGAGGCCGCGCTGTTGCATGTAGAAGATCTGCTCGGCGCTGACTTGGCTGACGCTGGCTTCGTGCTGCGTGGCGTGCTGATTCCCACGGACGTTGATGGCGGGATAGGTGTCGGTGCGGCTGCTGCTGTTGATGAGCAGGGCATCGCATTCGGTGTTGTTCTTGCAGCCCTTCAGGTGTTTCGGGATATGGACGAGACCGCGATAGGTGGCGCGCCCTTTGCCGATGCTGATGGACTTGGAAACGATGTTGCTGGTCGTGTCGTCTGCGGCGTGAACCATCTTTGCGCCGGTGTCCTGATGCTGGCCGCTGTTGGCCAAGGCGATGCTGATGACCTCACCACGCGCGCGTTTGCCTTTCATGATGACGCCCGGATACTTCATGGTGAGGCGGCTGCCGATGTTGCAGTCGATCCACTTGATGTGGGCATCTTCATGTGCGAGGCCGCGCTTGGTGACGAGGTTGAAGACGTTGCTGCTCCAGTTTTGCACGGTCACGTATTGAATCTTCGCACCCTTCATGGCGACGAGTTCAACGACGGCGCTGTGGAGCGTGGCGGTCTCGAACTTCGGCGCGGTGCAGCCTTCCATATACATTACTTCTGCGCCTTCATCCGCGATGATGAGCGTGCGCTCGAACTGGCCAAACTGCTCGCTGTTGATGCGGAAGTAAGCCTGAAGCGGATGCTTCACTTTCACACCTGGAGGAATGTAGATGAACGAGCCACCGCTGAACACGGCGCTGTTCAGCGCACTGAATTTGTTATCGCCCGTGGGGATGACTTTGCCGAACCACTTGCGGAAGATTTCCGGGTGGGTCTTCAGCGCCTCAGAGCTGTTCATGAAGATGACGCCCTGTTCTTCCACGACCTTCTTCACGTTGGAATAGGCGGCCTCGGAGTCATACTGCGCTTCAACACCGGCGAGGAACTTGCGCTCCTGCTCAGGGATGCCGAGACGGTCGAAGGTCTTCTTGATGTCGTCTGGAACGTCGTCCCAACTGCGCTTCGGCTTCTGGCCATCGGACAGGTAGTAGCGGAACTCATCAAAGTGGATGTTCTCCAAATCCTTCGTCGCCCAATGCGTCGGCATGGGCTTTTCCATGAAGGTCTTCAGGCCGTTCTTGCGGAATTCACGCACCCAATCGGGGTCGTTCTTCACATCAGCGATGTAGTCAATGGTCGCTTCCGTGATGCCGAATCCGGCGTCGTATTTGTGGACTTCAGGGAAATAGAAATCCCCGACGGTATCCATCTTGATGTCGGCGATGTCTGGAGTTTCAGCAATCATATTGGCTCCTTGTTTGAGATTGTTTTAGGCCGCTTTCGCTAGCTCTTCCTTGGCCCAGTCGTAGCCTTTTTCTTCGAGGACGAGTGCGAGTTCCGGCCCGCCACTGTGGACGATCCGTCCGTCCACCATCACATGAACGATGTCCGGCTTGATGTAATCGAGCAGGCGCTGATAATGGGTGATGACGAGCAGTCCACGCTCCGGCGAGCGCATGGCATTGACGCCTTTGGAGACGATGCGGAGGGCGTCAATGTCGAGGCCGGAATCAGTCTCGTCCAAGACGGCATATTTGGGTTCCAGCATCATCATCTGGAGGATCTCGTTACGCTTCTTTTCACCGCCGGAGAAGCCTTCATTCACGCTGCGCGCCGTGAAGCTGCGGCTCATTTCAAGCTCGTCCATACGGGCGTAGAGCCTCTTGTAATAAGCCACCGCGTCGATGTCTTCGCCCTTCGGCAGACGAGCTTGCAAGGCGGCACGAATGAAGTTGGCATTGCTCACTCCAGGGATTTCAAAGGGATATTGGAAGGCGAGGAAGAGACCGGCGCGGGAACGGGCATCCACTTCGATTCCCAAGAGATCAACGCCATCCAAGGTCACGCTGCCGCTGGTAACCGCGTAGTCGTCATGACCGC
>JANYJH010000444.1 GCA_025361865.1 Phragmitibacter sp. | reverse complement strand
CAGTTGATGAAAATCTTCCCCTTCGCATTCACGAGGAGATTGTCTTTCCCTTCGAGGAAGATCGTGCGCATGGCGGCGTCATTGGTCACCACCGTGAAGATGATGTCTGCCGCAGCGGTCACTTCCGCGAGGCTCTTTGGCGCTTGGCATCCCAGCTCCAGCGCCAAGGCTTCCGCAGCAGAGTGGTTCAGATCATAGATGGCGGTGACCTTGTAACCACAGTCCACGAGCCGACGGGCCATGTTGGCTCCCATGCGGCCAACTCCAACAAAAGAAACGGTCTGATCCATAGCGGGTGTTATTTGAATTCAGGGTAGAAAGGATTGTGCGCCTTCTCCTCGCCCACAGTCGTCATCGGGCCGTGACCGGGACAGATGATCGTGTCTTCAGGCAGGGAGAAAATCTGTTCGCGGTTCGTCTTGAGCGCCTCGGCAAAGGACACCATGCCGCCGCCCATGCTACTGGCAAAAAGGGCATCTCCCACGATGGCCACCGGCTTCTCCAATCCGTGAATGACATAGGTCACACCACCGCGTGAATGGCCCGTGGTGGGGCGCGTTTCGATCTCAAGTCCGCCCAAGGCAAACATGGCTCCGTAGTTGAACGTTTCCGTGCCCGGCCACGGCTCCATCTTGCAGGAGAAAACGGGCGCGATCTCATCCGGGCACAGCGTCGCGAGATCGGCGATGTGATCTGGATGCGTGTGCGTGATGAAGATGGAACCGCGCGTGAGTCCGTGTTCAACAAACGCCTTCATCATCGCGCTGGCATCCGCTCCGGTATCAAAGGCCGCTGCGACTTTCGTATCGGGATCATAGACGATGTAGGCATTCACGGAGTAGTCTTCAAAAGGCGTGTTGAATTGCAGCAAGCCCTCGATCTCGACGGGTTGCGGCTGCCAGTCCTTGCGGGCCATCGCGATGAGAGAGGCCGCGTGGAGATTCAGCACTGGCGCGATCTGCGTGATGACCGCCTCATCAACCTCACCGTCTTTCACCGCTCTCAGGGCCGCGAAGGACACCGATGCCTGCTGAGCCAAAGCTTCATCTGACAAGCCAAGACCACGCTGGGCTTTGTTGATGACATCCGTGAAAAGGTCTTCGAGAGGAAGCATGGCGGTGTGGGTGGAATGGGGTTAGACGGGTTTGAGATTGGCGTCACCCATGCGAATCTCGGCAAGTTTGGCCAACACTTTATCTCTGTCGAAGAAGGCTAATACCTCCTCACGACTCATGGACTTGGTCTTCTGAGAAACGGCGGCTTTCCAGCGGCGCGATTCGGTCACAGCATCAAAGGTCTTGGTCTTCATCGGTTTCATCGAGTAGTTGAAGTGGAGTAAGAATACGAACTTGCGGGTATCCTTGCAACAGGTTCACTGCATTAAATCCAGCCTCGCGTTTGATATTTGCGAGGTGTTTGAAGTTCCAGCTCACAATGAGACCAAGACCGTAGATGGTGGCTATGGCGATGTGGCGCGCATCATCCACATACTTGGGTGAAACCACTCCCGCCAGAACATACCTCTGCGCGAGAGCTTCAGCATCGTCGGTGAGTGTAAGCAATTGTGCTTGATCAGGAAATGTGCTGGCAAAACGGCTCTGCACATTCGGCGGCGCTCCGAGCACTTCGTAAGCGGTAACGATGGATGCCACCAGATGGTAGCATCCATGCTCTGCAAGGCGGAACAATTCCTGCGTCGCATCTCTCCATTCGTCATCGAAGTAACCTCCGATGACAGAGGTGTCGAGGTAGAGGGTGGGGATGTGCATCGTTCTTATGCGGGCTGGTTGGCCCGCTGCCCACAGGGATACGCCGTCCAGCTACTCAGCGACCGTCACTTTCGTGATCAAAACCGTTTCTACGGGAACGTCTTTGTTGAAGCCTTTGCTGGTGGTCGGAGCGGACACGATGGCGTCCACGACCTCCAAGCCCTTCGTCACGGTGCCGAAGACGGCGTAGCCCCAGCCGTCGAAGCTCGGGTAATCAAGGCTCGTGTTGTCCTTCACGTTGATGAAGAACTGCGAGGTCGCGCTCTGCGGGTCATTCGTGCGGGCCATCGCGATGGTGCCGCGAGCGTTCTTCAGGCCGTTCTTGGACTCGTTCTGGATCGGTGGTTTCCCACCTTTCTTCGGGGACATGTCTTCGGCCATGCCGCCGCCCTGAATCATGAAGCCGGGGATGCAGCGGTGGAAGATGGTGCCTTCATAAAAGCCCGCCTTGGCGTAAGCCACGAAGTTGGCGACGCTGATCGGCGCTTTCTCAGCGTCGAGTTCCAGTTCGATGGCACCCTTGCTGGTTTCAAGAGTGACTTTCACCTTGGTTTTCGGGGCCGGAGCGGTTTCAGCGGGTTTTGGTTCCGCAGGCTTGGCTTCTTGAGCGTGCGCACTGAAGGCGATAAAGGCGACGAGGAGTGAGTTAAAGAGGGTTCTTTTCATAAGAGGCAATGGTAGAAACAAAGTAGCTGTGTGGTCAAGGCTGAAGGCGAAAGGATGAAGGCTGAAAAATTCAGTTTCATCCTTCAGCCTTCCCACTTCATCCTTTCAGAAATACTACTTCCCGAGAATGCCATTCCACTTCTCCACGCGGTCCTTCATCTGCGTGAAGAGCGCTTCCGTGGAATCCGTGATGGTGATGGACTCGATCTTGTCCCCTTGAGCGATGGCGTTCACGATGTCCTGGCCTTGGGTCACTTCGCCAAACACCGCGTGCTTACCGTCCAGATGCGGGGTCGCAAGGTGGGTGATGAAGAACTGGCTGCCGTTCGTCTTCGGACCCGCGTTCGCCATGCTCAGGATGCCCGGCTTGGTGTGCTTCAGGGTCGGGTCGATCTCGTCTTCAAACTTGTAGCCGGGGCCGCCACTGCCCGTGCCCGTAGGATCGCCGCCTTGGATCATGAAGTTCTTGATCACGCGGTGGAACTTCACGCCGTTGTAGTAGCCGTGCTGGGCGAGGTTCAGGAAGTTCGCCGCTGTGAGAGGCACCTTGGAGGCGAAGATGACGATGTTGATGTCGCCCTTATTCGTTTTGATGATGATGTTGATGTCTTGCATGTGGCGGGGATTCTTGGACGGTAAGCGCCTTCGTGCAAGAAGGGATGATGTCGAAAGATTGAAAAGTTGAAATGAGGAATCACGCCGCGCAGGAAGACGGCGCGCACCCGGCAACCACGGCAAACCCTTGCAAACCACGCAAACCACCGCAAACTTCCCCACCCATGACTCCTAAGATCGACCCCGCCCTGCACACGGATAAGAAGCCTGACTGGATTCGCGTGAAACTGCCCCGCGATCCCGTGTTCTGGAGCACCAAGGCCCTCGTCTCCGATCTCAAACTGCACACCGTCTGCGAGGAAGCCCAGTGCCCGAACCGTTGGGAATGCTGGAGCCAGGGCACCGCGACGTTCATGATCGCGGGCGACCGCTGCACGCGTGCTTGTGGCTTTTGCGCCGTGAAAACCGCCAAGCCCTTCGCGTTGGAAGCAGACGAGCCCCAGCGCGTGGCCGAAGCCGTGAAGCGCATGAAGCTCAACCACATCGTCATCACCGCCGTCGCGCGTGACGACGTTCCTGATGGCGGCGCAGAGCACTTTGCGCGGACCATCGAAGCCGTGCGCGCAGCGAAGCCCAGCCTCACCATTGAGATCCTCGTGCCCGACTTCAACGGCAAGGACGACGCCCTCCTCACCGTGCTCAAAGCGAAGCCGCACATCTTCAATCACAACCTCGAAACCGTCGAGCGACTCACCCCCTTAGTGCGCAGCCGCGCCATGTATGCGCGCAGCCTCCACGTCCTGAAACGGGCGAAGGAAATGGCCATCGAGATCGGCGGGAAAGTCGCCACGAAGAGCGGCCTCATGCTCGGCCTCGGCGAGGAAGAGAACGAGCTCTTCCAAGCGATGGATGACCTCCTGGAACACGGCGTCACCGTCCTCACCCTCGGCCAATACCTCCGCCCCTCCCCGCAGCATCTCCCCGTCGTCAGCTACGTCCATCCAGATACCTTTGAGAACTACAAGCAAATCGCCCTGAAGAAAGGCTTCCGCCATGTGGCGAGCGCGCCGCTCGTGCGCAGTTCCTATCACGCAGCGGACTTCAAGCCCGAGCTGGATTTGGATTGAGCCATAGGTAGAAGGGGCATCCTTGCCCCTTTCATAACGACGCCCAACCCCCAAGGAACCAAGGGACAGGGATGTCCCTTCTACTCTCCGCAAGCGTCACCTCATGTGACAAACATTCGCATTGCCAAGCACCGGAGAAACGGGAAACATCGCGTCCGGTATGACAAACAAACCGGTCCTCTTCATCTCCGCCGTCAGCAAGGAACTGCGCAGCGCGCGCGGACTTGTCGCTGATACACTCACCGCCCTGTTCCTTCTCGCTGCCTCGCTCCATGCGCCAGGCTTGATGGCCCAGTCAACGACGAAGACCCCGCCGCAGAAAGCCGAAGCGGAACAGAAGACAGCCGCCGCAACTGGCAAGCCCGAGCCAACAGAGGATGACAAAGCCTCGGTGAGCCGCCTTTTTCAACACGCGGAAGCACTGCGTGACCAGGGCAAGTATGCCGAGGCGGAGAAGGCGTATCTGGCGGTGTTGAAGGTCATGGAGCGTGTGCTGGGCGCGGAGCATCCCAAAACCTTGTCGTGCCGGATGAATCTGG
>JANYJH010000365.1 GCA_025361865.1 Phragmitibacter sp. | reverse complement strand
TCCGCCACGCCTTTCCACTTCGCATCCAATGCCGAAGCGTCCAGAACCGCCACGATGCGCCCATTGGGGAAGGCTCCTCGAAGCTTCAGGAGGAGGCTCTTGATGAGCAAGCCGTGCACTTCTTCTTCCGGCGTGGTGGCTAGGCTGAAGGCGAGAGCCAGCAATCGCGTGCTGGGGACCCAGGTTTGCACAAAATCATCCTCATCACCGGAGTTGATACGCTGAACGCTAACCTCATCCACTTCACGCCAGCGATCTAGCAAGGCGTTCTTCCAACGCAAGACGATGGCTTCGTCAGCCCCTGAGGCGTGAATGAGCAGCGTCGCGCGCTCCTGGCCACGCGGAACGGCATCGCTCATTAATTGAGCCGTGTAGCTCTGCCAGTCGGCGCTTTGAATGAAGCGGTCAGCGATGCGTGACGCCCGCCAAGTCTCCAGCGCAGCGAAGAGGAAACGCGGCACCACCACGCCGAGAACCAGCGTGAGGACGTAGAGATGAATCCAAGGCAGCGCCGATCCCGGTTGCGGCGCGGGCGAGGTCATCGTCTGATGCATGGCAGGTAGCTCACTAATGGGGATGGCCAGACCGCTGACGGCGGAAGCCGGACCAAACAAGAAACGGAAGACGGCGGGAGCTGTCTGTTCAGTGACCAATGTGCTTTCCCAAACGGCGCGGTATTCACGGGACCAACCGCGCGCATACATGGCCGTGCAACTGCCGAGCGCCAGCAAGGCAGCGCCGATATGCAGCCACACGCGGGCTTGCGGAGCGAGCCGCTTCAGCGTGGGCGGCACCATGAGTTCCTGAAAGCGACGTGCGGCGGGTGTGACGGCTTTGGAACCTGCCAGCCGATCCAGCATCGACTTGAGCCATGAAGGCGCGGTGGATTCATGCTCTTTCCCAAAGCTCGTCAAAAGGCTGATGGCGATGACCGCGAGGTTCCAAACCAGGATGAAAACGAGGGGCAGCGCGAGGAGGTTGATCTCCCGTTCCTGGCCGATGCCAGCGAGCATCCAGCCGATGACGAAGGCCAGCACCCAGATGGCGGTGATGAACCAGCCTGGCACTTCCGGCGCGGCGAGTGGCTCGGCAGTCTTTGCACGATTCAGCAAAGTTTCACTGCGCAGGCTGAGGAACCGCGAGGTGCTTTTGCCTGCTTTGGATGAGGCTTCGCGGGTGGCATGGTTCGCCGTGTCCGCCGTCCATAAACGGGCCTCGCTGTCGGTCTCTTCAAGAGCGCGGCAGCGGATGATTTGGATGAGGTCGTCCCACTTCAAAGCGATGGATGGCTGTTGGCCACGGAGCAAAGTTCACGCAGTTTCAGCGCAGTAGCAAGTGAACCGTAGCTGCCGACGTGAGGAGGATCAAATTTCATCCAAACGAGGGACAACAGAGGAAGCGATAATCCATCCCACCTTGTTCGCGCCGCCAGCCGCAGGCACTAGTAACGACGGTCTCTCTCCTCTGGCCTCACCGTCATCGCAGAGCATCAGAGCCTTCTCACGTCGGCCACTACGGATGACTAGCCGTGCCGGAAGCGGACTTCTTTGATCGTATCCTTTCCGAAGTGATCCTGAAGTTTCCTCAGCAGCCGAACCTTCTCCATCATCAGGGTATGATGAACGGCGGGCTGCAAAACGCGAACCGTGAGCACGGCGCGCTTCAGGCCGTCTGGCGCGGTGTGTTTCGCAATGAAATCGCCGACGAGGCCCGCCCAGGCGACGGCGACATCTTCTTCACGCAGTTTCTCGTCCAACTTCCAGCCGCGCAAGACCTCGGGAATCATCTGGTCCAGCGTCACTACCGGGCAGTCCAGCAGGGGGCCGTCCTGCACGCCGCGCCAGTCGGACATGAGATCGTGACGGGCTCGCAGGTGGTGGGTGGCGTGGCGCATCTGATAAGAAGTTCAGGTTTCAGCCATGAAAAAAGGCCGCACTTAGATTAAGCGCGGCCTTTGGAAAACTATCTCTTAGTGAAGACTACTCGTTGCCGTCGCAGCCAATGGCTTCTACGGGGCAGCCAGCCATCGCTTCTTCACTGAGGCGGGTTTCTTCTTCGGTCTCGGGTTGTTTGAAAACGTAGCTATGGCCACCGTCGTCATCACGGGTGAAATTCGCTGGCGCGGTCTCGCGGCAGAGGTCACAGTCAATGCACTGATCATCCACGTAGAACTGGCCCGTGATGTTTTGCGTATATTTGTTTGCTGCGTCAGCCATGATTTTAAGAAGTGAAGTTGGGGCGGAGATAGTAATGGCACAGGGCTGGGGTTTCAACTTTTTTTAGTCACTTTAAGGCTGAACCAGACCTGCCCACTGTTTTGTTCAGCAGGAACCGCGCAAGAACGAGCAGATTTTTCGCATGACGAGCCGCCAATCGCCGATATGTGATGCTACATACACTGACGACCATCCCTTATGTCCACAACCCCGTTCCCATCTCAAGCGCCTGCTGAAGCCCCGAAACTGCTCATCCCTGCGGAGGGCGTCCATGTGCTGCACCTTTATTACACCATCGACCACGGCCTGTGGCAGACGTTGAGCAATGAGGAACAGCGCACGGCCAAGACGAATTTCACGCAGCTCGTGCAGACCATCCGCTCGCATCCGCGCACCCAACTCCTCACCTTCAGTGTGGTCACACCGAAGGCGGATATTGGCTTCATGCTTCTGACGCCGGACCTGCATGATGCGAACCGTTTTGAGAAGGAACTGACGCTGGCGCTCGGCCCTGATGTGCTTCAGCCCGCTTACAGCTACCTCTCCATGACGGAGCTGAGCGAATACACGACGAGTGAGGAGGATTACAAAAAGCAGCTCGTCGCGGAGTTGTCCAAACAGGCGGCTCAACACGGTGGCGAGATGGTGCTGAATCCGACGGACATCGAGACCACGGACGACTTCGAGTTGCGTCTGAACGAATGGCGCGCCCGCATGAAGAAATACAATGAAGACCGCCTCTACCCGAACATGGCGGACTGGCCCGTGCTCTGCTTCTACCCGATGAGCAAGCGTCGCAACGATGGCAACAACTGGTATGCCATGGAGCACAAGGAACGCCACGAGCTCATGCAAGGCCACGCCCGCATTGGCCGCACCTGGCATGGGAAAGTCCGCCAACTCATCACAGGCTCCACCGGCCTGGACGCGATGGAATGGGGCGTGACGCTGCTGGCTCATGATACCTTCCACATCAAGGGCATCGTCTATCAGATGCGCTTTGATGAAGTGAGCTCCAAGTATGCGGAGTTCGGAGACTTCTACATCGGGCTTCAGTTACCGCTGGATGAACTGCTGAAGCGGGTGTGTCTGGCTTGACTGGCTTCACCTTAAGAGGCATTCTTTCGTCATGAGTATTCAAGCCGAGCAAATCTATCGACTCAGCCGCGATGAGAAACTCGCTGTATTCGAGATTCTCTGTGATTCACTCATGCCCGAAGTGGGTGCCGATGTCTGGCCAATGGATGAGCTTGATCGACGCTGGATGTTGCACGAGAAGGGCGAAAATAATTCGCTGCCATTGGCCGAAGCGATGAATGAAGCCCGACGCATGTTGAGTGAAAATCAGGCATGAACGTAACCATTCAAAGGCTTGCGTTACAAGATTTGACCAACGCTGCGCGATTCTGGGAAAAACAACAGGCTGGGCTGGGCTCTGAGTTTTTAGATGAACTAAATGCAGAGCTTCAATCATTGGCTGTTACAGGTGGTATTCATGCTAAGCAGGGCAATTACCATCGAGCAGTTATCAGTGGCCGCTTCCCTTATTACTCTGTCTTTTACCGGATCAATGGAGAGGTTCTCGACGTAGTTGCACTTGTTGATATCCGACGCGATCCAAGGTGGGTCCGTTCATTTCTAACCAAACGGCTCCTATAGCAATCCATGGAAAACACTTCTCTCATCATCGCCGGCCGCACCTTCCGCTCCCGTCTCATGCTCGGAACGGGCAAGTTCGCCTCCGGTGAACTCATGCGCGATGCCCTCGCTTCCAGCGGTTGCGAGATCGTCACCGTCGCGCTGCGTCGCGCTGACCTCAGTGGCAAGAAAGACCCCTTCGCGAACATCCTCGAATTCATCTCTCAAGATCGCTATCTCCTGCTGCCGAATACCAGCGGCGCGATGAACGCGGAAGAAGCTGTGCGCCTTGCCAGATTGGCCGTTGCCGCCGGTTTGCCGAACTGGGTGAAGCTCGAAATCCATCCCGATCCACGCTATCTCCTGCCGGACCCGATTGAGACGCTGAAGGCCGCAGAGATTCTGGTCAAAGAAGGCTTCATCGTGCTGCCCTACATCAATGCGGATCCGGTGCTGGCTAAGCGCCTTCAGGATGTCGGCACCGCCACCGTGATGCCGCTGGGATCGCCCATCGGTTCTCATCAGGGCATCACCACGCGGCGGCAGATTGAAATCATTATCGAGCAAGCCACCGTGCCCGTCGTCGTGGACGCTGGGATCGGCGCTCCCAGCCATGCTTCTGAAGCGATGGAGATGGGCGCAGCGGCGGTTCTCGTCAACACCGCTATCGCCATCGCGAGCGACCCCGTGCGCATGGGCTGGGCTTTTAGCGCAGCGGTTGAAGCCGGACGTGCCGCTTATGAGATCGGCATTGCCCAAGCCTCGCAGGCGGCTTCCGCGACGAGCCCTCTCTCAGCATTTCTTGATTGAATAAAAACCTTGCCAGGAATCGCCCATCGCTGGCATGATCTCCGCAAGATGCAACCGACCCCTCCGCCTATGCCCGATCTCAATGACTCGATGAACGCCGCTCATTCCATGATGAGCGGACTGATGCAGAACGCCCACCCGTCGCTCTGGCAGTCGTTGGGCATGATGGCGCTCTATGCCATGATCGGCGTCTTGGTGGCCATCGCTGGCTACAAGCTCTTCGACCTCTGCACGCCCGGTGATCTCCACAAGGAAATCATTGAGGGCAAAAACATCGCTGCCGCCATGATCGGCGGTGCGATTATCATCGGCGTCAGCATCATCGTTGCCGCTTGTATCGTGGGTTGATTCATCGGTATCAAGCCAGCCTGCATCGCGATGAAAAGGCCTGAAACCATCATCCTCACCTTGGTGGGAGCCACCGTGGTAGGCACTGCGGGCATGGCGCTTTTCAATACGCCCGAAAAGCCGCCGGAGCGAGTGCCGCCGCTTAATGACTGGACCAGCCAATCCGAAATGCCGCCTGTTTCAGAGGATCAGGAATACCCGAACAACACTTACGTCCCCGGTGCTGGTTATTACCATGCGCCTTATCATTCGTTCTTCCCGTATCGCTACAACTACCTCGATTCCGGTCGCGGTTACTACCACGGCGGAAGCTGGTGGCCACAGGCTTCCACCTCGAATATTTCCAGCTCGCGCCCGACTTACGCTGCGGCCGCCAGCGCGAGAACCGCGCAATCCTCTCGCTCTTCAGGCTCATCTTTAGCAGGCGGTTCCACTGGCAAAGGCTCTTCCTCCAGCGGCACCTCCCATGGCGGCTTTGGCTCCACGGGACATGCTTCTTCAGGCGGCTCTTCTTCCTCGTAATCATGCGGCGAGAAATCATCCCCGTTCGTCAGGATTGGCAGGCCAAAGTGGAAAGCGTTGGCCTCAATTTCCATTCCTTCGATGGCGCGACGTATTGGGATGAAAGCGTCTGCTACGTGCTTTCAGCGCAAGAAGTGGACACTCTGGAGGCTGCGACCAATGAGCTTCACGAACGCTGCCTCGAAGCCGCAGGCATCATCATCCAACGCGGTTGGTTTGAGCGCTTGAACATCCCTCATTATGTCGTGCCAGAAATCATCGCGTCCTGGAACCGCGATGACTTCAGCCTCTACGGACGATTTGATTGCATCTTTGATGGGCAGTCGCCGCCAAAGATGCTGGAATATAATGCGGACACCCCGACCGCGCTTCTCGAAGCCTCAGTCGCGCAGTGGTTCTGGTTGCAGGATGTCTCGCCGCAGTCAGATCAGTTCAACTCCATTCATGAGCGCTTGATCGCCGCTTGGAAAAAGCTGGGAGCGAACAAGGTTCACTTCGCCTCCATCAGCGACTCGAAGGAAGACGCGCAAACCACGCTTTATCTTCAAGACACCTGCCATCAAGCGGGCAAAGAAACACAGTCGCTGGACATGCTCGAGATCGGCGTCCGACACAGTGACGAGAGCTTTGTCGATGCCGACGATGAGCCCATACAGGCCCTCTTTAAGCTCTACCCGTGGGAGTGGCTTTGGCGCGAAGATTTCAGCCAATATCTCAAAGGCAACACCGAGCGCTTCATCGAGCCCGTCTGGAAAATGCTGCTGAGCAACAAAAGCCTTCTGCCCATTCTCTGGGAGCTCTTTCCGAACCATCCAAATTTGCTCCCCTGCTTCAACTCGCCTGAACCACTCGGCGGTTACTATGTGAAAAAACCCAAACTCAGCCGCGAAGGAGCCAACATCACGTTGTTTGAAAGTGGTCGCCCCATGGAACAGACCGAAGGCGAGTATGGGGACGGCAGCTTCGTCTATCAGGCCCTCGCGCCACGCACCGATTTCCACGGCTATCATCCCGTGATGGGGCTTTGGATCATCGACGGCGAGAGTGCTGGGCTCGGCATCCGTGAGGGCAATACCCGCATCACAGACAACTCCAGCCGCTTCGTTCCCCATCGTTTCTAACTTTCGACTCTTCCCCCATGCCCATCTACGAATTCTACTGCCCGGATAACCACCGCATCTATCAGTTCCTCGCCCGTTCACTCGGTTATCGCGACAAGACTCCGTGCTGTCCTGATGGCAAGGGCTTGCGTATGGAGAAGCGTTTGTCGAAATTCGCTTTCGTCAAAGGCATCGCTGAAGACACGGGCGACGATCCCTTCGCAGGTATGGACGACAGCAAGATGGAAGCGATCATGGCGGACATGGAGCGCAGTATGTCCGGTATGGACGAGACCAATCCTGACCCGCGTCAGCTCGGCCACATGATGCGGAAGATGACCGAGCTCATGGGTGATAAAGTCCCCGCTGAAATGCGCGAGATGGTAAAGCGCCTCGAAAGCGGCGAAGACCCGGAGAAGCTGGAAGCGGAATTCGGTCATCTGGGTGAAGGCGAACCGGGAGAAGGCAACGACTTCTTTTCCAGCACCGTGAAGAAGCTCAAAGCTGGAATCAAAGCGCCGCAGCGTGATCCTAAGCTGTATGAGATGAGCGAGTTCGTTTGATGATGTAGCAGCCGACGTGAGGAGGCTCAAACTCATATCAAACAACGGTCAGGGGAATATAGATGAATCAGTCCCACCTTGTTCGCGCCGCTGGCCGCACGAACAAGGACGACCGTAATACTTCACGCTTTTGATGTCGTTAGATGAATCTCAGAGCCTCCTCACGTCGGCTTCTACACTTACCGCCAGCCCTTCAGCCGCTCAGGAAACGGACACTCCGCACACGCAGAATCATCTTCCAGACAATAGTCCTCATAGATCTGGAGCAGCCCTTGTTGATGAAACAGCCGCTTCTGAAACTTCGCATTGAGCGGCGTTTTACCAAAGAGCCGCAAGGCCGCACGCCGCACCTTTTGATTGTCCAGCAGAGAAGGCAGTTGCTTGAACTCGCCCCATAAATCGGCGTTGTCCGGCACCAATAGGGGATAGCAAATATTCGCCAGCATCTCCTGAATGCGCGTCTCGCCAATCATCGCGATGGGCTTCGCTGACGGAGCCGCGAGCAGCGTGTAATGCGTTGACCAATAATCGTGCTCCAGTTCCAGTAGCACGTTGGTAAACGCCGCACGACTCCAAGCCGAAGCCGATTGCAGCGGAGCCATCACCCGCTTCCAAGCCCGCAGCATCGCGCTCAAAGCCCCCATTCGGCGCTGCGGATGGTTCCCCGGTCGGGCTCCAGCGATGACCCACTTCGGACGTTGCGCCTCATCCAGCCAACTCAGATAAGTATCGCGAACCTTCCACCATTCCGACCAGAGTCCACGTAGATAAACCCGCGTTTCCGGTTGCGTGTCTTCATATCGGACGGACTCCATGAAGCCAGAAACGCCGAAGAGTAACGCTTCCCGTTCCAGTGCCGTTTGCTTCAACAAGGTCCGCAAGGGCAAGCGCTGAGTCAGCACGGTGAACGGGCGTTGATTGTTCCGATAACCAAGCGCGTTCGCCAGGGATTGAAACACCGCCTGTTCCCGACCATGAATGCGGATGAGCGCTTGCAGCTTCTCAGACTTCCGGTGCAAACGATACTGCGCCGCTGCTTCGATAAAGCTGGAGACTTGCGCCTCCTCCATTTGTGCGAAGGGCGTGGCGCACCGGCCCAAGCGCGCTTCCGCTTGCTTGCGCGGCTTGGCTCCGTTAGCCAGCATCGCGGCGTTGAGTTGAATCTGCGCCACCTCACGATGCCCCGCCGTTCGCGTGAAGCATCGCGCTTGATCCGGGCCTTGGATGAAGAGGTGCAGCACCACGTTTTCATACGCCGGATTAGCGCCATGACCGTGTCGTTCCCAATCCCGCACATCCGGGTCCAACTCGATCTCACCGCGCATGATCAAGCCGCCGCGTTCAATCGCACAACCCGTGAAGTCCGGCCCCGCACTGTGATTCCAGACGCCGAAGTCACGGATGTAAATAGGCTGGCCCTCCGTCGTCGTAAACTCATTCCCGAACTCCCCCGCGAACCACAAACTCTGCAGCTCCAGCTCTGATAGCGCTTCCGTCCAATTCGGTAACAGCCCCGGTTCCGCAAGGCCCAGCGGCACCTCTTCAAGAAAGGCCGCATAGCGTTCAGCAGCTCGTGGATAAACGGACATCCCGCCAGTATAGAAAAGCGAATCAAGCTGGCAACTGTGGATGCGAATGAAGCCGAAGCTCCGCGTTCCACTTACGCATTCCGCAGCAGGATCGAATCTATGAGCAGATCCTCATGCAGCGTATCACTCAGGATGACCACGGGATCTCCGGTGACAACCAAACCCCGATCACGCAGGACTTGAAGAGCTGAATCAATCGTCTTACCAGGGGTAGAACCCATCTCCATGACAAAGGGGAAGACGCCACGCGCGGACATGAGAGTGCGGCTGACATTCAGGTTTGGAGTGAAGGCGAATATTGGTGCGGCTTCGGGGCGCTGATGCGCGAGCAAGTGGGCGGTGACGCCGCCTTTGGTGAAGCAGAGGAGCTTGGAACCGGGGATGCTATTAGCGAGGAGCACGGCGGATTTGACGGCCTTGTGCTTATTGGTTTTCAACGGGGCATCAGTGGCGAAGCGGCCCGCAGGGTAGCTCTGCTCGGTGCGGCTGAGGACGCGATGAAGAACGTCCACGCAGCGGTCGGGATACTTGCCGACGCTGGTTTCTCCGCTGAGCATGACGCAGTCCACCTGCTCAATGCAGGCATTGAAAATGTCCGTGACTTCGGCACGGGTGGGCACCGGATTTTCGATCATGCTTTCCAGCATCTGTGTGGCGACGATGACCTTCCGACCATGATAGGAACAGCGCTCGATGATCCGACGCTGGATGATGGGCAGATCTTCCACGGGGCATTCACTGCCGAGGTCACCACGGGCGACCATGATGCCCTTAGAAGCGATGACGATGGCGTCGAGGTTATCGAGCGCTTGTTGATTCTCGATCTTGGCAATGACGCGGGCGGTGCTTCTTTTCTGATCGAGCAGCAGCTCCAAATGCTGGATGTGGGCGGGTTCGCGGGCGAAGCTGAGGGCGAAGTAGTCAACGCCGAGGTCAACGCCGAGGTCGAGGTCTTTGTAGTCCTTCTGGGTGAGGGGCGGGAGATTGACGGCGACGCCGGGGAGGTTGATGTGGCGTCGGGATTTCATCTCGCCACCCGTGAGGACTTCGGCTTGAATGCGTGATCCGGTGATGCTGACGGTGCGCATCTGAATCATGCCGCCGTCAATGGAGATGGGATCACCGACCTTAAGATCGCTGGTGAGGCCGGGGTAGTTGACGGTGGTGCAGTAGCTTAAAGAGGGAGTGAGGGTTTCGTTCGTGAGGAATTCCACGGCGTCGCCAGCCTTGAGCATCCAAGGGGAAGCGACATCACCCGTGCGGATGGAGGGGCCGGTGAGGTCCATGAGGATGGCGACATCCATATTCAGGGAGGCGGCGGCTTCCCGGATGTGGTTGTAAACATTGCGCGTCCATTCATGGGAGGCGTGGCTCATGTTTAGCCGGAAAATATTCGCGCCATTGCGCATGAGCGTCTCGATCATGCTGACGCTTTCTGTGGCGGGACCGAGGGTGACGAGGATTTTAGTTTTGCGCATGATGGTCGGAAAAGTAATTAAATGTGTCGCATAAGACATGCCACGGTCCGAGGCAATGAAACATAATGTAACGCACTCTCTGCGGGGGCACCGGAATCAGCAAAGGCGGGCTCTAGCGCGGTATCCATGACTCGCTTCCAAGAGCCCTCGGGCAGCGGGAAAGTAATATCCGAGTCAGAGCTGTTGAAGAGGATGAGCAGGGGACCGTCGTTAGCTTCCATACGGGCGACAAAGAATCGCGTCTCTGGATGATGCCACTCTTCATGATCGAGCGGCAGCCCTTCAAAGTTGAACCAGGAGATGTCCGGCTGACCGGTGGTTGGGTTGATCTCACCCGTGAAGTGACGGTGTTTACGGATTACGGACTGACTCCTGCGGAAACGGATGAGGCTGCGCGTGAAGTCCAACATGGAGTCTGTGTCTGGGTCGGAATTCCAGTCCAGCCAACTGATCTCGTTATCCTGACAGTAGCCGTTGTTGTTCCCGCCTTGCGTGCGCCAGCGTTCATCTCCAGCGAGCAGGAAGGGCACGCCGAGCGAAAGGAACATGGTGGACAAGGTGCTGCGGGTCAGACGGCGTCGCATGGCGGCGATGAGAGGGTCTTTCGTGGCACCTTCCCGGCCACTGTTCCATGAGTGGTTATTGTCGTCGCCATCGCGATTTCCTTCGCCATTGGCCTCGTTATGCTTCTGGTTATAGCTCCACAGATCGCGTAAGGTAAAGCCGTCATGGGAAGTGATAAAATTCAGGCTGGCGACGGGTGGGCGTGAGGCTGGCCCGTAGATGTCCTGGCTGCCACAGAGGCGCTTCGCAAACTCCGCTGTCATGTCCTTGTAGCCGCACCAGAAGCTCCGCACGGTATCGCGATAACGCCCGTTCAGCTCGCGCCAAGGCTTCGGGAAGCCGCCGATTTGATAGCCATTCGGGCCCAAGTCCCAAGGCTCCGCGATGAACTTGAGACGGTTCAAGACCGGGTCTTGGGACACGGCTTGGAAGAAGGCGCACTCCTGATTGAAGTCCGAGCCGTTGCGACCCAGCGTCGCCGCGAGATCAAAGCGGAAGCCGTCCACATGCATGACTTCTGCCCAATAGCGCAGACTGTCCATGATGAGGCGCAAGGCCGCTTGAGAGGCAGGATTGACGGTGTTTCCACAACCCGTGTAGTTCATGTAATGCCAGCCGTCCTTATCCATGGAGGGCATGTAGTAAGAGGGGTTATCCAAGCCCCGCAGATTCAGGAATGGACCGCGTTCATCACCTTCTGCGGTGTGGTTGTAAACGACATCCAGAATGACCTCAATGCCCGCGCGGTGGAGCGCTTTGACCATCCCTTTGAACTCGTCAATCTGGGCCTGTGCACCCTGCGCCGCCGCATACTCGGCATGAGGGGCGAAGAAGCCCATCGTGTTGTATCCCCAATAGTTCGTGAGGCCTTTTTCAAGGAGGAAGCCGTCATCCAAATGCGTGTGAACAGGTAGCAACTGCACGGAAGTCACACCGAGGTCGCGCAAGTAACCCGTCGTCGCCTCATGGGCCAGCCCTGCATAGGTTCCGCGCAGTTCCTGGGGCACTGCCGGATTGGTTTTGGTCAGTCCCTGAACGTGAGCTTCGTAGATGATCAGGTCTTCCCACGCTGTGCCCAGCGTTGCATCGCCCTCCCAATCGAAGGCGTCTGAGATCACCACTGATTTCAAGGCAGCGGCTCCATTATCCTGGGTGTCCAGAAGACCCTCTGGAGTCATCCCTTGCATGAGCGGGTGCCAATTGGGCACGCCTTGCACGGCCTTCGCGTAGGGATCGAGCAGGAGTTTGTTGGAGTTAAAGAACAAGCCATTTTTCTTTTCCCAAGGACCACTCGCTCGGAAGCCATAAAGCGCGCCTGCGCCGAGACCGACGATCAAGCAACTCCAAACATCATTATCATCCCGCACCATGCTGAACTGCTGAATTTCACGGGCCGGATTAGCCGCATCATAAAGGCAGAGCGTTACAGAGATCGCGTGAAAGGAATACACTGCGAAATTGACTCCAGCCGGAGTGAGGCTCGCCCCGAGAGGGAAAGACGAGCCTTTGGTGGAAGTGAGATCGGTCATGGTGCTTGGTTACTAGTCCTTCTCCTCAATGAAGCAAGCATGAGGCCAAGGTGATACCTTCTCATGCAGAGAAACTCGCACGGCAAATCTTGTTCTGACAAATGGTTCTACTGCGTCTAAGCTGATCGCACATGGTAGCCATCGGCAAACGAAACACCCTCCGCGTCGTCCGCGATACCCTTCAAGGTCTCTATCTCGATGGGCAAGAGCTGGGCGAGATTCTTCTTCCCACGCGCTATGTGCGGCGAGACACGCAGCCGGACAGTGAGCTGGAAGTCTTCATCTATCGCGACTCCGAGGACCGCCTCATTGCCACGACCGAGACACCGCTGGTCAGCGTGGGTGAGTTCGCCTGCCTGCAAGTGCTGAGCGCTGATCCTTATCGTGGCGCGTTCCTCGCTTGGGGATTGAGCAAGGACTTGCTGCTTCCGATCCGTGAACAAGAGCACCGCGTGAACGTGGGTGAGCGCGTCGTGGTGTTTGTTTACCTTGATCCTCACACCTTGCGTATCGTGGCCAGTTCGCGTTTGAACAAGCATCTGCATCGCACTGAGCCGGACTATGCCGATGGCCAGCGCGTGAACCTGTTGATCATCGGTCAGACTCCGCTCGGCTACAATGCGATCGTTGAGAATGACCATCGCGGGCTGCTCTATCACAGCGAGCTTTCCACGCCGCTGGACTTCGGCCAAAAGCTCACTGGATTCGTGCGCACGGTTCGTTCTGATGGGAAGATCGACCTCCGGCTTGATCCCGAAGGCTACACCCGCGTCGGCCCGCTGACGGAGAAGATTATGGAAGCCCTTAAGGCCAATGGAGGGCGCCTTGAGTTCAATGACAAGAGCTCACCCGAGTCCATCCGCATCGCCTTCGACACCAGCAAGAAAGCGTTCAAGCAAGCTCTGGGTGCCTTATTCCGTGAGCGTCGCGCGAAGTTCGAGCGCGGTGGTGTGGAACTAGTGGAGTAGCCGATCAGATCGTCTTCAAGCCTTCCAACTTCGCGAGCTTGTTGGCCCGCTTGTCGAACGACCAGAAGGTCCGGCATTTCAAGGCCAGTGCTGAAGCGACGTGCAGGATGTCATAGGCGCGGAAGCCGTGTTTGGCAGTGTGGCGCAGTGAGATTTCTTCAAACAGCCGCGTCACTTCGCTCATAGGAATGTCAGTCATATTCAAGAACTGCTTTTCACGAAGATCATCACGGAAATGCTGCTGACACGTTGAGGCAAGTTCGGCGCTGATTCTGATTTGCTCTTCGCCGAAGCCAAAGAAGACCGCTTGCTGCAAGGCATTGATCAACTCAACGCGTAAAAGCCAAGTAACCGGAAATACAGGCTTATGCTTTTCAAAAAGAGTTTGAGCCTCGTTAGCCTCCGGCCTCTCAAGATAAAACCGTGTAACAAAATTGGTGTCGGCGTAAACACTCATTCTCCTGCGATGAGTTTATCTAGGAGATCGCTTTGCTTCTTCGTCATCTTTGGCATTCCAATGGCCTTGCGACGGGCGGCGAAATCAGGGATGCGGGGCTTAGCTTCAGGGCTGATCTCTCTATCAGGTTTTGCACAGAGTTCATACGTCTGCCCCTTCCGGCTGCGAATGCGCACCGCTCCAAGGCGATCACAAGCTGCCAGCACGGATGCTGGATGGCGGTTGAGATCACGGACCGTGAACTCAGCGGGATTTTCAATAGCTTTGACCATGTCTGACATTCGCCCATCGAATGTCAGACGTCAACTGTTCCCATTATACTGCCGCCGCTACTGGCTCTGCGATGACTTCCTCTTCCGGCGGAAGTGCCACTGGTTCGACCTTCGGCGATACCTTGACGAAGAGCGGGCCGTAGTGCTCCCACTTATCGAGGATTTCCTTGGCGCGAACGCTTTCGGTCTTCTCCAGGTGCTTGTAGATCAGTTCCTGAAGCTGCTTCACGTCTTCCGGCGCGCTCACTTGCTCACCACGGATCATCTCAGGGTTGTGCAATTTTCCAAACATACAAGCCTCATCCAAGAGGTAAGCGCGCCCGCCGCTCATGCCTGCGCCGAAGTTTTTACCGAAAGCACCCAGCACGACCACGAGGCCGTTGGTCATGTATTCGCAGCCGTGATCACCGATGCCTTCAACCACCGCCGTGCCACCTGAATTACGGACGCAGAAGCGTTCACCCGCACGTCCTGCGGCGAACAAGTAGCCACCCGTAGAGCCATACATGATGGTGTTACCGAGGATGGAGTTTTCCCAGCTCTTAAAGGTGGGGTGCATCTTCGCAGGCAGCTTGATGATGATCTCACCGCCGCACATGCCTTTGCCCACGTAGTCATTGGCTTCGCCCGTGAGGGTGAGCTTTACGCCACCGCAGAGGAAGGTGCCAAAGCTTTGACCGGCGCTGCCCTCAAGGTTCACATCAATCTTCGCGCTGCCGTCAGCCTCTTCCAAGCCGTGATTGCCGTGGTGGAAAGCGATCTCTCCACTGAGCTTCGTGCCGATGTTACGATCCGTGTTTTTGACCTTGTGGCGGATGGGTTTGACCTTGCGCTCGTCCGTGATGGCGAACTGCGCGGCCTGAAGAATCTTGTCATCCAGCGGGTGATGGTTCACCCGGTCGTTGCTGTTCACGAGGCAGATGCGAGGCGCATCTTGGCCCAAATCTTTACCCACATCGTGAAGGACGCGGGAGAGATCGAGCATGTTGGCCTTCTTGTGATCAGGGATTTCTCGCTGACGCAGGAACTGCGGGCGGCCGATCAAGTCATTCATCTTCGACACGCCCAGTTCAGCCATGATCTGGCGGACTTCATGCGCGACGGCATTGAAGAAATTCACCACGTTCTCGGGCTTGCCCTTGAACTTGGAGCGGAACTTCGGATCGGTCGTCGCGATGCCCACCGGACAGTTGTTCAAGTGGCACTGGCGCACGTAAACACAGCCGAGAGCGATGAGGGCGATGGTGCCGAAGTTGAACTCTTCCGCGCCAAGAATTGCCGCCATCGCGATGTCCCGTCCGTTGCGCAGACCACCGTCCGTGCGGAGCGTTACGCGGTTACGCAGTCCATTGAGCATGAGCACCTGCTGGGTCTCAGCTAGGCCGAGTTCCCAAGGCAATCCGGCGTGCTTAATGCTGCTCAGTGGGCTGGCTCCGGTGCCACCATCGTGACCAGAAATCAAGATGATGTCGGCATTGGCCTTAGCCACACCAGCGGCCACGGTGCCCACGCCACTTTCAGCGACGAGCTTCACGCAGACACGAGCGCGAGGATTCACTTCTTTAAGGTCGTGAATGAGCTGTGCCAGATCTTCAATGGAGTAGATGTCGTGATGCGGAGGCGGACTGATGAGCGTGACGCCGGGCTGGGTATTGCGCAGACGCGCAATGAGCCGATTCACCTTCATCGCGGGCAACTGACCGCCTTCACCGGGCTTCGCGCCCTGCGCCATTTTGATCTCCAGTTCCCAAGCATTCGCGAGGTATTCAGCAGTGACGCCGAAACGACCGGAAGCGACTTGCTTGATCTTGCTCATTGCCCAATCACCGTTTTCATAGGGCTTGAAACGCTTCGGATCTTCACCGCCTTCACCGGAATCGGACTTGCCGCCGATGCTATTCATGGCAATGGCGAGTGCTTCGTGAGCTTCAGGTGAGATAGCGCCGAGGGACATGGCGGCAGTCGTGAAACGCACACGAATGTCTTCGATGGATTCCACTTCATCGAGGGGGATTGGGCCGTCGCTGGAAGGCACGAACTCCATCAGATCCTTCAAAGCGCACGGGGTATTGAGACGCTGAGCCTGTTCATAAGCATCGTAGTCCTCCGGCTTGCCGGACTTCACGAAGGTGTGGAAGTTCTTGATGACTGGGCCAGTGATGGCGTGCATTTCACCCTTCTGACGCGGACGGTAGAAGCCCGGATCTGCCAGCTCAATCGGCCCGCTTTCAGGCACGGCGACGCTATAACCCGCTGCATGACGCGCGAGGCTTTCCTCAGCGACTTCATTGAAGCCGATGCCGCCGATTTGTGACGGGGAGCCAGTGAAGCATTTATCCATCAGCTCTTTGCCAAGGCCGACCGCCTCGAAGATTTGAGCGCCGGTGTAGCTGCTTAGCACGCTGATGCCCATCTTGGACATGATCTTCAGCACGCCCTTTTCCAATCCTTTGCGGTAGTTGGTGAGTGCTTTGGTGAAGTCCAGTCCTTCGAGAAGTGGCTTCTTCGCGGTCTTGTCTTTCTCCAGCACTTCCTGAATCGTTTCGTAAGCCAGATAAGGGCAAACCGCCGATGCGCCGAAGCCAAAGAGCAAGGCCATCTGATGGGTGTCACGAGCTTCCGCTGTGTCCACCACGATGCTCAGTCTCATGCGCACTTGGGCACGATTGAGATGATGATGGACTGCGCCGGTGGCGATGGCCGCAGGGATCGGAGCCCGCGTGTGATCCGTGGCGCGGTCGCTGAGGATGAGGATGCGAACATGGTCCGTGACGGCCGCTTCCGCCTCGGTGCAAAGACGCTCCACAGCTTGCTTCAAGCCCGCCGGGCCTTCGCTGATCGGCCAAGTGGTGTCGAGAATACGGCAGGGAAAGTCCTTGAGATTCTTGATGGAATCCAACTCGTTCTCAAAAAGGAACGGGCAGGTGAGATGAACGACATGCGCGTGTTCCGGCGTTTCGCCGAGCCAGTTCCGCTGCCAGCCGAGAACGACATCCAGCGACATCACCGCGCGTTCGCGGATCGGGTCGATAGGCGGATTCGTGACCTGGGCGAAGAGCTGCTTAAAGTAGCTGGAGATGAGCTTGGGTTGCTTGGAGAGCACTGAAAGCGGGATGTCATCACCCATCGAGTAGATGGCTTCTTCACCCTTCGCGAGGATAGGCACGAAGGACATTTCAATCTCTTCCTTGTTCCAACCGAACGTGACCTGCTTCTGCGAGACGCTGAGGATGTCGAGATCCTCCTTCGGCGCATGAGGAGCCTGCGCCGTCATTTCGAGGCGGTTATCCTTCAACCATTCAGCATAAGGCTGACGCGCGACGAGGCGATTTTTGATCTCCTTGTCGTAAGTGATGATGCCACGGGCCGTGTCCACCGTAAGCATTTCACCGGGGGACAAACGGCCCTTCTTGATGACCTTCGCATCATCCAGCGGGATGATGCCGACTTCTGAGCCGAGGGCAAAGATGCCATCTTCCGTGATCTTGTAACGGGAGGGCCGGAGACCATTGCGATCCAGCGTGGCGGCGATGGTGCGACCATCGGTATAGACGAGACCGGCAGGGCCGTCCCACGGTTCGCTGAAGCAGGAATGGTATTCGTAGTAAGCCTTCTCGTCTTCCGTCGTCGTTGGATCAATGCCGTAAGCTGGGGGCACGAGCATGGACATGGCCTCCGTCACATCGCGACCGGAAAGAACGAGCAATTCAAGCGCTGCATCAAGGCTGGCAGAGTCGCTTTGGCCCCGGTCACAGAGCCCTTTAAGGAGGTGCTCATCGCCCTCCCACCAGGGATGCTCGAAGTCGGATGCACGCGAGGCGATCCAGTTACGATTCCCGCGCACGGTGTTGATTTCGCCATTGTGCGCGAGC
>JANYJH010000397.1 GCA_025361865.1 Phragmitibacter sp. | reverse complement strand
CCCCCAGCCCGGCTTAGGCTGTCCAGCACCACCAGCGCTGAAGCAGCCACCAGCCCGACTTATGCTGCCCGGCACCAGCTTCATCCCTGAAAATCAAAGCAACCCACCCAGATCAAAAGCCCTAAAGCGACAGCCACGTTAGTTGAGTTCGTTCCTTGCGTGACGACGCAGTTCTTCCAATCCGCAGGCACCTTCGTGGAGAGCGTCAGCGGCAGGTGTAGAGTGTGGGATCGGCTTTGCAGGTGAGTTCGAGGGGATACTGTCCTTATCAGACTTCACAAAGGTCTCCAGAAATCGCTTCCGACTGAGGGGATTCGTCGTCATGCCCAAGCCTTCATCCGTGAGCGAATGATCCAGAGGCAGCTCAGGATTTCGAACTCCGAAATAGGCCGCTGCATGGACATCATTCGCTTTGATCCAATCATACATCCGCTGAATGAACATGGGATTGTCCCCGCTGCCCCACGGGCCATTGGAATCGAGATGCTTCGGCGGGTTAAGCGATACGATCACCTCCTGATCCCAGATGCCCCATTCACTGATGACGAAAAGCTTGCCATGCTTGCGAGCGAACTCGCGATAATCATTCATGCCGCGCGTCTTCTTCCCATCGGGCAACCCTGTTTCCAGGTTGGTGTGGACGCCTTCCACCAAGGCTTTCCAAGCCCAATCCCGCAGTGTGTCCAGCGGCCAGTGATTGTCTGGTGCCTTCCACCAAGTCCAATAATATTCCCCATGAGCGTCGTAGATGTCCACGCTCACGCAGTCCACCCATTGATCGCCAGGATAGGCGAGCGCTGGATCGAAACCCTCCGGTTCATAGCCCACGCTCGCATTCCAGACCCATCGGAATTCAGCACCAGGAACGCTCATCATGGCCGCATGAATCTGCCGCCAACATTCACGGAAGGCTCTGGCACGGTCGGGTCGATGCGCCGCATCACCGTGATCCAAGCCCCATGCGAACCAGTTGCCATTGAACTCCCAGCCCAATCGGATGCTGGCGTGACCAAATCCCGCCTTCACCAGATCCTCTGCAATCCCACGGAATTTCGCATTGTATTTCCCTGAGGCACCTTCAGACCAGCGCGCCGCATTGTCTGCCATCAGCGCGCCAGCATCGTCCTTCGTCGGAAACATGGGGAGCCCGATTTCATAGCGCTCCTTGCGTGGGATTTTCGCGTGGCTGTTGATGAAGAACTTCAGTCCATAGTCTGTCAACGTGGCCCAATCATCGCTGGGAATCGTGTCAGTGATGTAACCCGGCTCCTTCCCGATGAATTGCGTCCATCGCTGAATGCGTCCTACATTTCCTGAGACCGCGCTGAGCCCGAGCAGCTTGTCATCGGCAGGCAAATCATGCGCCAGACTAAGGCCCACAACGCTGATCCAGACGAGCTTGAGCAGACTCGTCTGGGTGCTGGAAAGTAAAGCGCTTTTCATGTTTGGATGCCAGGCGACAAGGCCGGGCATCCAAGCATAATCGCAAAGGCTTACTTCGCGAAGGCCTTGTCCTTTGGATTCCCGCCGGACAGGAGATAGGCGACCAGATCCAGCAGTTCGTCTTGATTCAAGACGTTGATCAGGCCTGGAGGCATCATGCTTACGGGATAGATTTTCTTGCTCTTGATCTCGCTCTTTTTGATGGGCGAAAGCGTGGTCGGAGAGAAGGGGTTCATCATCACCTGCACGTTGTCTGCGTCTTCAGAAACGATGCGACCGATGACCATACTGCCATCCGTCTTCTCGATCTGATGGGACTCGTATTGATCTGAGATGACCTTGCTCGGCTCGATGATGTTCTCCATCAAATCGCGGATGGAATAACGACTTCCCGCGCCCGTGATGTCCGGCCCGATGTTCCCGCCGTCGCCAGCGAAATGGTGACAAGCCACGCAGGTCGTGCTGGTGAACATGGCCTTGCCGTTCTCGAAATCGCGGCCTTTGAGACCGCCCTTCGTGAGGGCAACGATCTCATCAATGGTCCAGTTTCTGCCGGGGCCTTTTGGAGCCACGTAGTTCATGGGCACGATCTCATCCTTGCTGGAGAGCTCGTTCAAAGCGACACGATCTTCGCCGGCGAAGCGATCCAGTGCTTCATTGCGAGCGTTCTCCCAGAAGCCCTTGAAGCTGTTCCCACCTTTCCAGGTGCGGGCATGAGGGAACCAACCGAAGTAGGTCTTCTTCAGCTCCGGTGTCCAGCCTGCGGTGGCGTTACGCAGGCTCCACATGAGCGCGAGCTGCTGTTTATTCGGACGGCTTTTATGGACTTCTTCGGTGGCTTTCGCATAACCTGAATTACGGGCGAGCAGTTCATCACTGGCGACTTCTTCGATGTTGTCCTGAACGGTGGCAACGAGCCCCAGGGTCTTGGCCACGACGCTTTTGGAATCGAGGAAGACGAGAAGCTGACAGAGTTCACGGCTCACGAAAGCATCCTTCGCAGGGTAGAGACTCTCGAACTTCTCAGCCACGGCGGCGAGGGCTGCAGCATCGGGTTTGCCCAAGCGCGTGAAGGCCAACTGATAGGCGCGGATAAGCTGAAGCTGATGATCCACGTCCAGCTTGGCGGCGTCGATGTTGCCCAAAGCCGCAAGGATCTTCGCCTGCAATTTGGCTGCTTCGGGCGTGGCTGGAGGCACTGGATCGGTTGACTTACTAGGGCCGGGCTTGGCGGTGGCATCGACCTGCGTGGCGCGGCTGACACGAGCCAGCGCGATGAGCGCCTCAATGGAAGCTTGCGTGTCCTTTTCCTTCAAAGCGCGCTCTTCCCAGAGCTTCGCGGGCTGGCGCTCAATGGCCACGCGGGCGGCGAAGCGAAGGAAGCGATCTTTGCTTCCCAGGAACGGCCACGCTTTATCAATGGCCTCTGGACCCGTGCCGTCTTCATGGAGCTTCTCCAGTTCGTGGCGCTGCTGAGCTTCTTTCGTCACAGCGTAAGGCTTGGCCGCAGCGGTGTCATCTTTGCCGACATAGGTCACGCGATAAAGCGCGCTCTGGGTCTTGCGACCGCCGACTTGGAAATACATCGCGCCATCCACGGGATTGATAACCACATCGGTCAGCGGCAGTGGCTTGCCGGAGACGAATTCTTCCTTCTCCATCTTCAAGCCAGCTCCGTCAGGCGTGCAGTGAATGGCATACATGGTGCCGTAGGTCCAGTCGTTGCCGAAGTAGGCGCGCTGATACTTTGCGGGGAATTTCGATCCCGTGCCGAAGGTGGTTCCAGTGGGTGAACCTGGGCCGATGTCAACGCCTGCTGGCAGGCTGTCTTCGTAATAGGCGGGCCATTTGCCCGAGCCGGAACGCCAGCCGTATTCGCCACCGCTGACGACGTGATTGATGCGCGTCGGACGATACCAAGGCGAGCCCATGTCCCATTCCATATCGGCGTCGTAGGTGACCATTTCACCATTGGCATCAAATGCGAAGTCGAACTCATTGCGGAAGCCAGTGGCGAAAACTTCCACCTTCTTACCATCGAAGTCTGTTTTACAAATCGCACCGCCGGGCGCGTAGATGCCGCGCGCGTGGCCGTTCGCATCCCACATGCGCGGGAGGATGTGGTCTTCATCCCAGAGGCCCTTGGCGGCGCGGGAGATCTCGTAGTTTTCAGGAAGCTTCGTGTGATTGCCGGCATTGATGTAGAGGCTCTTCCCATCCGGTGCGAGCTGGATGGAATGCGGCCCGTGCTCGCCACCGCCCTGCATCGCTCGGAGGTATTCAGCCGTGGCGAACTGTCCGTCGCCCGTGTCCTTCATACGCCAAAGACCGGGTTTGCAGTTCGCGTTCGCGTGCTCATTGTTCATCACATAGAGAGCGTTGTTCGCGTAGAGCAAACCGTGAGCGCCACCGATATCAGAGGGAATGGGTTCAATGGTCGTCTTTCCTTCGGTGCCCACTGGAGCGGGCGTGACGCGATAGAGACCACCGTATTGATCACCACAGATGAGGCGACCTTTCGGGTCCACGGTCATGGAGACCCATGAGCCCTGATCCGCCTTGGGAACGGTGTAAAGCAGTTCCACTTTGAAGCCGGGAAGAGCCACGATCTCCTTCGGATCTGTGGCCACGCCGGGAGTATTATCATTGGCGCGGCCTTTGCCTTTGCCCTTACCTTTGCGTGAGTCAGCAAACACATCTCCCCAAGGCCCCGAGCCGTAGGCGGCGATGACCGTCGCGGGCTTATAGGCGTCGCTTTGATCAGGCGCGAATTCCCAGCCTTCGCCGGTCTCGATGACGGTCTTCTTACCATCAGCCGTTTCGATTTCTAAGATCGAGATCAAGGCCGCACTGCCGCCGTGATTGCGGGCTTTGATGCCAAGTTCATTCTCTCCGGTCTTGAGGTTCGCTTTGACATCCGCGGAGGAAGTCTCGGTCCAGTCTGGATTATCAACGACCTTCTTTCCGTTCAGGAAGGCGGTTGCGCCATTGTCACACACCACGGTGATCTTTGCGGACTTGATCTCGCCCGTTACGGTGAAGGTTTTTCGGAACGTGGCCTTTTCTTCGGGCTGGGCATTCTTGGAGGTCCAGATCCAGTGCGGCGCAGCCGTGGCTAGGAGAGGAATGGAGAGGAGGAGTGTGAGAACGAACTTCATGGGTAGCGGGCCTCGTGATAAGAGGCGCTACAATACGACGACGGTTCTTCTCTTATTTCGAGAATGAAGCTACGGACCTAATTCTCCAATCAAGAGCGCCGGCTGCGTCCGCTGACCAGCGCGAGCACGCCTGCGGCACCGATTAACAAAGCACTGCCCGGCTCCGGTGCTGGA
>JANYJH010000386.1 GCA_025361865.1 Phragmitibacter sp. | reverse complement strand
CGGGACATCACTATCTGGTGTTCAGTATCGACTCTGATTTCTGCTTCTATCCTGAAGAACAGGCGGAGCTGGTGAAGCATCTGGAACTGGCGGATGTCTCCGTCATGCACATCACCGTTCACTCGGATAAGGGCCATGATTCCTTCCTGCTGGAGCCGGAGCTTTACACGCCGCACCTCGTTTACACCCTGCGACGCGGTGTTGAACAAGACGATGCCTGGGACAAGGACGACCTCGGAATATGACCGACCGCGAACTGGCCCTGCGCATGGCGGCGGACATGAAAGCCATCGAGAAGATGTCCATGCCCTACGGCAAGTTCGGCCCCGCCAGCTTCCCCCCGCGTGGCGTTCCCATCTATGATCTGCCCGTGGAATACCTCGCGTGGTTCGCCCAGAAAGGCGGCTTCCCGAAAGGTCGATTAGGCGAGCTGTTGAAGATCATTCACCAGATGAAGGTGGACGGGTCAGACGCCGCGTTTGATGGAATGCGGAAGCGCAACGGTGGACGGACAAAGCTGCGCCAATAGCAGCTTCGAGCCGTCGCGCGCCTGTTTACGCTTCTTCGGGTGCTTCAGGTGTTTCGACTTTCGCCAAGGCAACAGGTTTGACATCTTTCCGCACCAGTCGCGCCGCATAGAATCCGTCAAAGCCATCGCGATGCGGCCAGAGGGTGAACTGATCATCCAGTGCCCACTCGTCCGCGTTGGCGTCGAGGAAGGCTTTCACTTGCAGTTCATTCTCCGCAGGGAGGACGCTACATGTGGCATAGACCAGCTTTCCACCGGGCTTCACGATGCGGGCGTAATCAGCCAGAATCGTCCCTTGCAGCGCGACCAAGCGATCTATCTCCGCCTGCGTCAGCTTCCACTTCGCATCAGGATTTCTCCGCAACACACCGAGCCCGGAACACGGCACATCCAACAGCACACGATCCGCGAAGACGCTCAGTTTCTTGATCGTCTTACCGGGTTCGATCACCCGCGTCTCGATCACATCCACGCCATTGCGCGCTGACCGGCGGCGCAGCTCATCAAGTTTCTTCTGATGCACATCCAGCGCGATGATCCGCCCTTTGTTCTTCATCAGCGAGCCCATGTGCAAAGCCTTCCCACCCGCGCCAGCGCACGCATCCACGACTTTCATACCGGGGGCGATTTCCAGAAACGGTGCCACCTTTTGGGAAGCGCCGTCTTGCAGCTCGAACAGCCCTTCCTTGAAGGCTTGAGACGTGAAGACATTGCGACGCTGCTGAAGCCGTAGCGCATCCGGTAGGCCGGGAACGAGGTCGGCCAGGATTTCTTCTTGAGCCAGCTTCGCCTGCAAATCTTCTGCCGTGGTGCGCAGCGTATTGGCTCTTAGAAAAACGTCCGCAGGCTTATTCAAAGCGGCGATCATCGGTGCCCATTCATGGCGGAATTCATGGAGGCCCAGCTCATACAACCAGTCCGGCACCGAAGCGCGGATGGCCGGATTCGTGCAGGCTTCGTCCCGACGCCGGATCATCTCCAGCGTTATATCGCGGACTTGGGAGAAGTCCGCCGTGCTGCCGTGCAGCGTGATCCAGTAAGCCGCCCAGACCTTCCAGATACGGGGAATCACAATGGCTTCCGCGTCCTGGCTTTGGGAATCTAGCTGCCCTGCCAGATGCCAATACCAGCGCCAACCGCGCACGATGTCATAGACGGATTCCGCGAAGAGCTTGCGGTCACGAGCGCCCCATTTCGGATGCGCTTTGAAGCGATACTCGATGACTTTGTCAGCGTAGCGGCCATCCACGAAGATGTCGTGCAGGGCCTCGACGACTTCGGCGATAAGGTGTTGATGAAGTTTCACAGGAGAGAGACAGAGAAAGAACCCGCACCTTGGCAGCAGATGAGCCGCCCGTCATGCGATTCATCGCAATCCAGGAAACTTATTCAGCAAAAAAACATGCTAAAATGGAGCAATTTGGGCCAAAAATCATCTCTTTCCGGCCCGATTTTGACTCGGGAATGAAAATTCCTAGCTAGGGAATCAAAAAATCTAGTCTCGATTTTTCATTCCCGAGTCACGAATTCTCGTTCCCTAGTCACGGATTTCGATTCTATGGCTACTGTTTTCCGTCGCCTTGGCATCGTTTCGGTCTCACTTGTTACTTTTCTTGGCCCAGCGGCTAGTTGGACTTCGCGGTAGGCTCGCTTTTCAG
>JANYJH010000364.1 GCA_025361865.1 Phragmitibacter sp. | reverse complement strand
CCCAGCACGCAGGACTTGAAGCCGCACTTGTGAACATAGTCGCGAAGGCCCAGAACAAGGGCGCTGTAGAGCTGCGACACATCTGATTGCGGATTGTGGATTGCGGATTGCGGATTGGATGAAGAGCTACCCACAGCCTCCACTTCCGAATCAGTCGAATCCACAATCCGCAATCCACAATCCGCAATGAGTAGCTCTTCCTCAAATCCCGCCAATCGCGCCATTACCTCGCCCGTCGCATTGATCGCCAGTGATTGCCCGTCAAAGACGAGCTGATCGTTGCCGCCCACCGCATTGCAGTAGAGGATCGGCACGTTCAGTTCCTTGGCCAGCGCGGACATCATGCGCTCCCGCACCGCAGGCTTGCCCAGACAGAACGGCGACGCGCTGATGTTCACCAGCAGATCCATCCCCTTCTCTGCCAGCACCCTTGGCGGCTGCACTTCATAGAGAGGTCGCGGCAGGTAATCATCCGTCCAGATGTCCTCACAAATCGTGATCCCCAGCCGCTTCCCATTCACCAGCACAGGCGCAATCTCAGCCGCTGGTTCAAAGTAACGATCTTCATCAAACACATCATAAGTGGGCAGCAGCGACTTGTGAATCACCTGCGCCACCTGGCCATGCTGGAGCACCGCCGCCGCATTGTGCAACGCCCGACCGCGATCACTTTTGTTCGCATCAATAAACCCCACGATCAACGGCACCGCCCCCACTTCTGCCGCGATGGCGTGCAGAGTTTCGAGGTTCCCCGGCACGAACCGCGAGCGATGCACCAAGTCCCTCGGCGGATACCCCGTGATCCCCAGTTCCGGCGTCAACACCAGCTCCGCGCCCTGCGCCACCGCCTTGTGATAAGCTTCAAGGATGCGCGTCTTGTTCCCGTCAAAGTCCCCGACAGTCGTGTTGATTTGTGCTAGGCCGATCTTCATGCGTTTTCCGAAAAGGAGCCTTCATTCCTATCTGCCTATTCCCGCGTGTCCAGCAGCGAGTAAGGAGCGCGGAGCTTTAGGAAAGCGCTTAACAAATAAGGTTAGGCGCATTTCGTGGCATGAAGAAAAGGCGGACATCGTAATGCTGACTCATACTCGGCACGGGTGAAGAATGGCCAAACAGATTCGTCGCCGCCGGACTTGCGGATAGCCCGGCGCACTGGACGATAAAGGCCAAGCGTAAGAACAGCGGCAAGCCAACCGCCAATACCACGAAAGCCAGTCTTAATAGGCCAGCGATAAGGCAGCGTGCTGTGAAGAAACAGAATGATGCGGGCCACATGGTCGCGCCCCTCGGGTGTAAGACGATGCTTACCAGTGAGCTTGTGCTCGTGAAGATCGTCGTAAAGTGGCCAGATGCCGTAGAAAAAGATGTGGTGAATACCGCGCTCGAAACTCTCGGGCTCTGAGTCCTCCATCTGGTAGTTGGTAAGCCGCGCAGCCGCAAAATGACGATAGAGCTCCGCCGCTTTGCGTCGGGCTGTGATGTCGATTTCAGTGGTGTTCATAGCTACTCAATTAAAGGGGCTGGGGATGAGCGAAACGGAGACTCCAACTCGGGTTGGCTCCAGCGATTTTGTTAAACGTATTGTCATTTTGATTCGATGCGCTCAATCCTCGTGCGCTGAAGAATCATATAATGTCAGTCCCTGTGCTTCTAGGCGAGTGGAAACGCAGCTTAAAAGACAAGCACTCAGTAGCAACCTTCCGCGAAGCAAAGTAGCCATCATCGCTCCGCGTGATGAGCGAGAGACTTGGCCGAAGCGGTCAGTGCGTCATTCGGACATCGGCCTCACTGGTGAAGCTTATCAGCCTACGGAACGGGTCGAGAGTCACTGCGTTATTCGGACATCGATCCTCGCAGCGAAACCACAAGGCTCGTCACGCGGAGCGATGACGGCTACTTTGCTTCGCGGAAGACAGCTCTCCTAGAATGAGACTATGGGATGAACTGTAAAATGGCTTACGACGATCTCCGTCGTAGCTGGCCCTCGGGAAGAGCGCGGTGGAGGCTGGTGAGTTGAGGCGGGAGATCCCTGGGCTCCCCCCTGCCCTCTCAACTCTTGGCCCGCTCGGACTTTGAGTTTTTATGAACCTTGAAATCAGCGCTTCTTGAGAACTCGCGCTCACTTCACTTGCGGCTCCCATTCATAAGCTTTGCCGCTCCCGACGGTGACGTATTCTTCTTCCTCGATGGTCTCTTCTGTTAACGGGGCAAAGCGATCCGCGAGGAAGCCGAGTTCCTGCTTCACATTGGAGTGGGGATCGTCGGGATTGAGGAGTTCTTTGAGGAGGATGAGCACGTCGAACTCAGCGGACTTGAGCTTGATTTCGGCATCGTCATTCACCACGAACTTGGGCTTGGAACGACCCACACCGACGGCGCGGACGGTGTAGATTTTATCCTTCTTGGGCAATGATTTATAAAGGTCGAAAACCCAAGGCTCGAACTCGTCGTTGATGCACACTACTTGCTGGCCGGTCTGGAACATGATGGGAAGGGATAAGGTTTAAGGGAAAAGGGATAAGGTTTTGAAGATAGTTGGGAATCCTTATCCCTTAGACCTTTTCCCTTATCCCTTTTTTCTGCCACTCTTGGAAACACTCGATGAAGCCACTGGCGAAGTCCTCTGGCCGGGCGGTGATCCAGCTCGCGATGTCTTCGATTTTGAAGAAGCCGCCAGTGCTGATTTCATCTGGGGCGTAGTGCATGGGGCCGTTGTGAAAGGCGCGATGAAGCTCGACGAATTCCATGCCGGTCTTCTCCGTGGCGGGCACGGTGGCCACGCATTCCGTGGGGGCTTCGATGCCCAGTTCTTCTTTCAATTCGCGGCCCGCAGAGGTGGCGTAGTCTTCGCCGGCATCCAGATGCCCCGCCGCGCTGGAATCCCAAGTGAGCGGATGCACGTCCTTCAGATGAGAGCGCTGCTGGAGCCAGAGTTCGCCCCGTTTATTGAAGACGAAAATGTGAACGGCGCGATGAAGCATTCCTTTGGCATGAACCTCGCCTCGCGTGCTCTGGCCGATGACTTCATTCCTCTCGTTCACCACATCGAAAACCTCGCTCGCTCGCTGGCCCCGGTCTTGTTCATGACGACCTTCAAAGTGTCGCGTCAAAGCCACCCAATCCTGCAAACTCAGCTCTTCGGCGCGAACGGTGACGGGCTTGTTCAAGAGGCCTACCGCCGCTTCCCAACCTTGCGGTGACTCGGGCAAGAGTTTCTTCAGTTGCTTGCGGCGCTGGGAGAATCCCATGCGCACGAGGCGGTCAAACAAGCGCCGGTCATAGACGGGAAGATCACCCGGTGGCCTTGGCGTGAGCCGCACCACGGCGGAGTCCACGCGCGGCCTTGGCTTGAAGACTTCTGGCGGAACGATGCGGAGCAAGTCCACGCACCAGTCCTGCTGCACCATGAGGCTGAGCGCGCCATAGGCATCATCCGCTGGCGTGGCGGCGAGCCTTTGACAGACTTCCTTTTGCAGCATGAAGACGGCTTCGCTGACGGGTGAAGGCGGGGTGAGGAAATGACGGATGATCTCCGAGCCCATCGAGTAGGGCAGATTCCCGACGAGCTTCACGCCGCCGTATTGGAAGAGCGGTCGGATATCGAAGCGCGTGGCATCGCCATGCCAGACTTCCACCTCCGGCTTGGTGGAGAACCAGAGCTTTAAGTCAGCGGCTAGTTCATCATCTTTCTCCAGCAGCAGCAACTTCTGGGAGCGGCCCGTGAGATGCTGCGTCAGTGCGCATTTACCGGGGCCGATTTCGATGACCAAAGGCGCACCGTCCGGCCTGATCTGATCGGCGATCCATTTCGCCGTGGCTTCATCTTGGAGGAAGTTTTGACCGAGGCTTTTCTTGGGAGTGAAGGACATTGCGGCGCGAGCATGGAGCATGGATCGGGGCGATGCAAACAGGAGTCGCCGCCGAAGGGAATCGTATTTCGTCCTTGCTCCGTCAGCTCTGGCCGTGTTTCTGCTCTTGTCATGCCCTCTGAACTTTGACCGAACCCCCGCTCCCGTAAAATGATCCCTGACCTCTCTATTGATCAACTGCTCAAGTCCTACCGCAGCCAGGAAACCACGCCGCGTGCGGTCATTCGCGAAGCCTGGGACCGCGCTGCGCAAGGCGATCCGCGCATCTGGATCAGCAGGCCGGAATGGAGCGTGCTGGAGGCGCTGCTCACGGAACTGGAAAAGCGTGATCCCAGCTCCCTGCCGCTCTATGGCATTCCCTTTGCGATCAAGGACAACATCGACTGGCAGGATCAGCCCACCACGGCGGCGTGCCCGGCGTTCTCATACGTGCCGCAGAAATCCGCGTTCGTGGTGGAGAAGCTCATCGCTGCGGGAGCCATTCCGATGGGTAAGACGAACCTCGATCAGTTCGCCACAGGGCTAGTCGGCGTGCGTTCACCTTATGGCACGCCCGCGAATTCCTTTGATGCCGCTTACATCCCCGGCGGTTCCAGCTCCGGCTCTGGAGTGGCCGTGGCGGTGGGCTTGGCGAGCTTTTCACTAGGCACTGACACGGCGGGTTCAGGACGGGTGCCAGCTTCGTTCAACAACCTCGTTGGCGTCAAACCAACGCGTGGACTGCTGAGTTGTTCCGGCCTCGTGCCCGCGTGTCGCACGCTGGACTGCATCTCCATTTTTGCCTTGAGCGCTGCGGATGCCGAAACGGTGCTGAAGGTAACTGCGATCTATGACGCCAACGATCCGTATGCCCGGCCCGCGACCGCCTCACCGCGCATCCATGAAGAGGCTTCCCTCGTCATCGGCGTGCCCATGAAAGAGCAGTTGGAATTCTTCGGGGATGACTCCGCACGGCGCTTGTTTGAACGCTCCGTGGAGAGCTTGACGGCACTCGGCTGGCGCTTGCGTGAGATTGATCTGCAACCGTTTCTCGAAGCGGCGCGCCTGCTTTATGAAGGGCCGTGGGTCGCGGAACGCTACGCGGTGATCCAGCCATTGATCGAGTCTGATCCTGAGGCGCTTCATCCCATCACGCGACAGATCATCAGCAGCGGTCTCAAGCCGACAGCAGTGGATGCCTTCCGCTCCCAGTATCGTCTGGCCACGCTGAAACGGGCCTCCGAGGGCGTGTGGACGGAGGTCGATGCCATCCTCACGCCCACTGCGGGAACCCTCTACACGACCGCGGAAGTGGAGGCCGATCCCATCCGGCTCAATTCCAATCTCGGCTATTACACGAACTACATGAACCTCCTGGACCTCTCCGCGTGGGCCGTGCCTGCGGGCTTTCTGGACAACGGCCTGCCGTGGGGTGTGACGTTCTTTGCACCCGCTTTTGAAGATCACTTCCTCGGTGCCCTCGCGTCTAAGTTTCATGCCGTAGTGGACAAGCCCATCGGCCGGACTTCGCGATTGAGCAGCAGCATTCCGCCCGTAGCTATGCCCGCTACCAAGCCGTCACGCTGGATGAGGCTGGCCGTCTGTGGTGCGCACATGGAGGGGCTTCCACTCAATCATCAGCTCACCTCACGCGGCGCGCGTCTTTTGTTGAAAGCGGCGACATCCCCTGATTACCGTCTCTATCGCGTGCCGGGAAGTGGCCCCGTTCCTGATCGTCCGGGGCTGGTGCGCGTCTCGGAAAACGGTGCCGCCATTGACCTCGAAGTCTGGGAACTGCCTGAGGAGACCGTCGGTTCCTTCGTGGATGCCGTTCCCGGCCCGCTGGGTTTTGGCCGCGTGGAACTGGAGAATGGCGTGAAGGTTTGCGGCTTTATCTGCGAACCCGCTGGGGTGAAGGCGGAGAATGAACTCACCCAATACGGCGGCTGGCGTGCGTGGTTGGCCAGTCGTTCCTAATCAACGGCGGAGATAGAATTACCGCGCAATAGTTCTTGAGACCGCTATAACTTCGGCCTCACTCCTGAGTTCCTATTCGATGACTGACCCGCTTCGCCCTTCGCTGCAAAACAGGCTCGCTTCACGCCTTCCGTCCTTTTTAAAATGGGCGCTGATCTTGGCTCCGGCGCTATGGATCATCGCCATGCTGCGGGCCCGGCTCGTGAATGTGCCGTTCATGGATGACTATGTGTGGCTGCCCTTTTATGAAAAGATCGTGAAGCATGAGTTCCGCTTCTCCGACTTCTTCTTTGTGCAGATGGAGCATCGCCTCACGCTGCCGTGCTTCCTTGCGTGGCTCATGTATCACCTGAAGCCGGGCCAGTTCACGCTGCTGAACTGGCTGTCCTATGCGCAGATGGCGCTCACCGCTTTCAATCTCTGCTGGCTGATCCGCCGCACCAGCCCCGCTCCACGTTGGAACTGGGTGCTGATGGCTCTGACAACCTGGATCGTTTTCTCCCCCACTCAGTTCTCGACGATGCTCTGGGCAGACTGCTTCAGTTCCTTCATGCCGACGACGTTGCTCACGACGACGCTCGTGCTCTTCCACTCAAAACTACGCCCCGTTCTGAAGTTCATCGGTTGTGTGCTGACGGCCATCTTATGCACGCACAGCTTTGCTTCAGGCGTGCTGATTTGGGTGCTGATGGTGCCGCTCTTTCTCTGGTCAGATGTGCTCGATAGCGTGAAGACTCGTCGCCTCTATATCGGCGGTTGGATGATCACCTGCGTCGTGGTGATGGCCTTGTATTTTCATGGGCTGACCAATCAGGCCGAGCCGGAGTTCTCCT
>JANYJH010000347.1 GCA_025361865.1 Phragmitibacter sp. | reverse complement strand
GAAGACTTCAGCCACGAGCTAGTCCGGGTGCTCCTGGCCGAACGCATCCTGCGGAATCATCAACAGCTCGAATCCACCCGCCAGCGCGTGCTGCCGGACTGGGTGCTCACAGGCATCATTCAGGCGATGGACTTCCGCAGTCGCTCCCGGCCCAGCGCCTTGTTTGCCGCCGTTTTCCGCAGCGGCCAGATCTTCAGCATTGATAAGATCCTCTCAGCCAATCCCGCCGAGCTTGACGCCCTCTCCCGAGCGATCTTCGAGACCTCCACCTGCGCCCTCATGCTTACGCTTCTGGATCAACCCGAGGGCCCGCTCCGGTTCAGTAAATTCCTCGCCTCCCTCGCAAGCGATTCCAAAAGTGATCGCGAGTTATTGCAACAGTTCTTCCCCAGCCTCGCCACCTCGCAGAACAGCTTGGAAAAATGGTGGACACTCCAGATGGCTACGCTCGCCACGCCGAGCGCCCTAGAGACCATGAGCATCGCAGAGACTGAGGAAAAGCTGGACGAAGCCCTCACGCTCCACTTTGAAGAGACAGCGGAAGAACAGGCGAAAACAGCCCTCGCTCCCGCCGAAGCGAAGAAAGAGGGATCGTTGTTTGGCTGGTTAAAATGGGATTCTTCATCCAAGAAAAAGGAAGAAGAAACCAAGCCTCAGCCGAAATCAGAAAAGAAAGTGGAGGAAGCCAAACCTCAACCCAAAGTGGAGAAGAAGGAGAAGCCCAAGGCTGATGACGAAGCGCCACCATCTGCCAAACCGAGCTGGTGGAACCCCTTTGGTAGCAGTCGGAAAACGCTGTTCCCCTTCACTCGAAAGAAGACCGATGACGCGGAGGAAACAGACCCGAAAAAGCCCGAAGAAAAACCAATCGAAAAGAAGAAACCCAAACCGGAAGTCAAAGCCGACAAACCTAAAACAGAAGAAGCCCTCCAGCCTCCTCTGCAGAAGCTGCCACGTAAACCCGCCAGCCAACGGAGCATCAGCGGGAAGCCTGATGATTTGCCGGAGGAGAAGCCTCTTGCCAAGACCAAAGTGGAAACCTCGCAACCCGCTGAGGAGCCTGCGAAATCAGGCCGCTCGCTCTACAATCCCCTCAAATGGTTCCGCAAGGACAAGCCGGAAACTGCGAAAAAAGACACCCCTCCCGCAGACCTAGCCAAGCCAAAACCATCCGGCGCACGCATGGCCTCCTATCCCATCGAAGATTACCTCCGCATCTGGAAGCGCAAAGACCGCCCCGAGATCATGGAGCGCTGTCTTGATCAGCTCAACGCTCTCAAACAACGCGTGCATCCGCTCTACAAACAGGTGGTGAGTGACTACGCCGCCGTCGCCCAGCAGTTGGCTCAGGGTAATGAGAAAAGCGCCTTGGATAAACTGGAAGCCCTCCGCATCCGCCGTGTGAAAACCCACGAAGCCGCCCAAGCGGTTGAGTCCTACGTGGACTGGTATGAAGCCACTCAAAATGAAACCTACAGCGGCGAATTCGAGGACTACCTCAAGCTCTGTCGCAAGCTCGACAAAGAGAGCCACACCCGCAGCGACGCCATCTCCCGTTATCTGGACGCCATCCAGAAAGAGTATGATGATTAAGCGAAACTACTTTTCTTCGTCCAGATGAAACCGATGCAGCACACGATGCGCAAACGGCGCGATGATCAATGAAGCGATGCCAATGAAAGCCAGTCCAGAAAACAGTGCATAACAGGCTGCGAAGATCTTAGCCGCGTCCGTGTGAAGCGGATCAACCGGCCCCATCCCGCCCAAGATCATGGAGGCATTCAGGAACGAGTCCACCCAGTCCAAATCACCCAAAACGTGATACCCCAATACCCCGACGCCCAAGCCTGCCGCGATGATCAGCGATGCGGTGGCAAGATGGCTGATGACTCTCTTGATAAAGTCAGCCCGACTCAGGAGTGAATGCTTCCGGTGTTCATACATAGCGCTTCAAATAGTCCGTTTTTCAAAAGCTCACAATACCGAAAGTGATGAAGAATAGTCTGGCTATTTACCCAACAAGTCCGTCAACTACAATTAAAAGTGTTTTTGGAGAATGGACAACAGAGCGATGCCAGAATTCGCCGTTCCTGCCGCAATGCGTCTGAATCTGGCTCTTCGCCATCTCTGCGTTCAGGGCCAATTCCTTCGCGATAAGATTCACGCGCATGAATATACCAGTGAGAAAGCAGATCAGGCTACCGCAAATGACAACTCACATTGACGCTCTTGAGTTCCCCGCTAAGAAGAACATAGGATGATTAAACTCACTGGCATCGCAGACGAAGCAGGCGCGTCCCTCGACGTGCAAATCAAGGCGCACAAGGAACTCGGTTGGGACTCCATCGAAGCGCGCAATGTAGAGATCGACGGCCTGAAGGGAAATCTCCATGAAGTCCCTGAGGCCACCTTTGAGAAGATCGTGGAGAAGCTCGCTGCCGAGAACATGACCATCAGCGGCTTCGGCTCCATCATTGCGAATTGGGCCCACAAGATCGAGGACGACTTCAGCATCACGGAAGGCGAGATCGCTCGCGCTATTCCCCGAATGCAGAAGCTCGGCACCAAGCTCATTCGCGTGATGAGCTACGCCGTGCGCAAAGACGAAGACGGGAACGATCTCGCTGATCAAATGGACGCTGAACGCATCAAGCGGATGCGTGAGATCAACCAGCGTTTCAATGACGCCGGACTCACCGTGGTGCATGAGAACTGCATGAACTGGGGCGGCATGAGCGTGAGCCACGTCCAGCGCATGATTGATGAAGTCCCCGGCCTCAAGTGGGTCTTCGACACCGGAAACCCTGTCATTATCGCGGATCGAAACAAGCCCGGCCAGCAGCAGGACTCATGGGAAATGTATGAGATCATCAAACCGCACATGGTTCACGTCCATGTGAAGGATGCCATCTACAATCCACAGAAGAAAGATGGCGACTACACCTATCCCGGTGAAGGACATGGTCAGGTCGAGCGCATCATGGCAGACCTTGTTGCCAGCGATTACCAAGGCTACATCAGCATCGAGCCCCACGTCGCCGTCGTCTTCCACGGTGCTGGAGCCGCAGATTATCACTCTCCCGAGCAGAAGGCCAGAGAGCAATACGACAGCTACGTGAAGTATGGTAAGCAGCTTGAAGCGATGCTGAAAC
>JANYJH010000315.1 GCA_025361865.1 Phragmitibacter sp. | reverse complement strand
CCGTGCCATCCACGAAGATGTTACCCAGACTGCTCAGTGTTAGTGTCCCCGTAGGTTTCACGTTGATCTTATCCCACCCGAGGCCAACGCCGCTCACGCCAGCGATCTGCAAAGTCGTCACCGTGCCAGTGCCGGAAGGGGTCAAATTCAGACTTCCTTGAAAATCGAGCTGGCCCACCGAAGTCCCGGCTGAATCCCCTGGCTTGATCTGGCCGAGCAAGACGGAGGTGTTTCCTTGGACCGTTCCCGTGCCTGCCAGCACAGCCGCTGCACCGTTGACGGTCACATTGCCCGTGCCTGTCTTCCCCGTGCCGGAAACGCCGACCTGCAAAGTCCCGTCCGTCACGGTGGTGGTGCCGGCGTAATCATTGGCACCATTTGAAAGAGTAACCGTTCCCGAGCCCGATTTGGTGACGTCGTTACCCACCGCGCCTGACAGCTTACCAGAGAAGGCCACCGTGCCACCGGACGCGGCTGTCAGCGTGACCGCATTGTTCAAAGTCACGTTGCCAGTGTAAGTGGCCGTGCCGGAAGTATTGTCTCCGCCAATGGTTGCGTTACCGGCTGCGGTGCCGGTGATCTTGAAGTTATCTATCGCCCAAGTCTCACTCACGTTGCCGACGCTATCGGTCGCGGTGATCTTGACCAGGAGGTTTGCAATGGAAGGCAGCGAGGAGATGTTGATCGTGCTGTAACCGTCGGTTGTCCTGTTGCCGCTGCCTCCCGTCTGGGTTGTGGATGCGTTGGCGGCGGCGTAGGTGCCGTTCACGGTTCCCGTGCCGGTAGAATAGGCCCAGACGGCATTGCTGTTCCCTGCGACCAGCGCTTGTGTGTAGTAGGTGGCACCGCCATCTGGACTCACCTGCAGGGTGACGGTGTCCGATCCATCCAGTCCGTCTGTTGAGCCGCTGCTCGAGAGAGCTGCCAGTCGGAAAGAAAGGGCTACGTTGGAGTAGCCCGCCGTATTGATGGCGCTGGACGTGATAGCGTAGGTTCCACCGATCACGGCGAGCGCATAAGTGCCATCCACGGCATAGGGGGAATTGGGCAGAGTAGTTGAAGCCCCTGTGTTCCCGCTCTTGAAGGAATTGCCAGTGCCCGAGCCTGTGAAAAGCGTCAGCGTGTTCTCAAAACTGTCTGATGCGATTGTCCCGCTGCCAGCCACCGTGATGTTATTGGCGATGGTCACCCCGGCATCAGCCCGCAAGTTTCCGCCCACGACGGACACCGCTCCAGCGCCCAAGGCCGTATTATTCATTGCTTGGAGAGTGCCGGCACCAACGGTAGTTCCTCCACTGTAAGTGTTTGCCCCTGACAGGGTCAGCATCCCAGCTCCCGTCTTGTTCAAAGCAATGTTATTCTCATTGGTCCCAGTTCCGCCGAGCTTGCCCGAGAAGCTTTGGGAACTGGTGTTGTTGACAGTGATGGTGGCAGAAGTCGCGCTGCCATTAACCACCGCGTTGGCCGTGCCGCTTCCTGAAGTTCCAAGGGCCGCAACTATCTGGCTGTTGCCGTTCAGCTTAAGAATACCGCTGGTGCTGGCACTGCCGAGCGTGATGGTCGTCCCAGTGGGAAGCCGGTCACTGCCGTTGGTAAGCTGGAGGGTGCCTTCTTGAATGTTTGTGGCACCCGTATAGGTATTGATGTCTCCGAGTGACTGGGTGCCGCTACCGAGCTTCACCAAAGAAATGGCCCCTGTGATAACCCCCGAGTTCGTGGTCGTGCCATCACCATAAGCATAGCTGCTCGCTGCGGTGTTGATGGTCAGTGTGGCAGCAGATGTCGATGTTACGGTGTTTTTGCTCACCGTAGCGTTGATGCCTGTGACAGATGTGAGGCCCGCAATGGTCTGGTTCATTCCATTGAGGTCAAGATTACCAACATTGGCGCTGGCACCCTGACCAAGGCTAACAACCGTGCCTGAGGGCAGACGGTCATTTCCCGTAGTGAGTTGAACGGTGCCGTTGTTGATGGCCGTGCCACCACTATAAGTGCTCACGCCGCCCAAGACCAGCTTACCGGAGCCCTGCTTCACTAGAACGCCCACGCTACCCGCCTTGTCGGCGATGATGCCATTGTAGGTCGTCACTCCAGTAGAGCCTTGAACACTGAGCGAAGTGCCCGCTGTGGCACCAACGAAGATGTTTCGTGTATTGGCAATAGAAGCAGCGTTAAGTGCAGCGACAGTTCCCCCAGTGTTCATGCTTGCAAGCGTCAAACGTCCGCCGTCAAGGGTGATGGAAGTAGTGGCACCGAAAGCACCGTCACCATTGAACACGACCTCGCCACCATTGATAACTAGCGGCCCTGTGAAAGTATTGCCAGTGTTGCCGATGTAAATTTGTCCTGCGCCTGCACCGGAAAAAGTAAGGCCCGCACCCACTGCACCGGAGATCAATCCACGGAACTGACGGCTGCCGCTGGCAGTGCTGTTCGTAATCGTCCGCGTAGATGCACCAAGAGCGATGGTGGTGGCTGCGTCATAATTATCATCTCCCGTGCCAGCAAGAGCAAAATCACCGCCTATGGTGATGGATGTCGGTGTGAAAGTTTTACTAGATGAAGATTGGAGAGTTCCACCATTGAAAGTCAAAGAGCCGTTGCCCAAAGCCTTGTTGCCTGTGACAATAACAGTCCCATTATTCAATGTGAAACCGCCATTCATGCTCGTTGCCCATGTCAATGGGCCGAGATCCAGTGTTCCCGCTCCGCTCTTAGTGATACCGCCAGCACTACTCGCAACTACGCTTTGCGCTTGCCAAGTCAATATCGATCCGGTTCCGATGTCGAATATGCTTGGTGAAGCAAGGGTGAGCGTTCCACCTGTGGCAATCGTCACCGTAGAGCCATTGGTCACGCTCACATTGCCCACAGTTGATGTCGCAAACGTGAGTGTAGAATTCGCTGTGAAGACGGCGTTGTTTCCACTCGTCCAACCTGTCCCACCCGTCGCCGTTGCCGACCCTATATTCCAGGAACTGGATGTCCAAGTGCCGCCCGTGGCGCCATCTGTGCGCCAGTATTCATCTGCCGCCCCCAACTGACTCACTGCGGCCAGCGCCAGCAGCACGAGAGCTACGAATAGCGCGTGGACCAGCAGGGATCGTTTGGGAAGGTGCGGATCGGGATCGTTGTAAGTGGGTGAGGGAGAGGTCATTTGGGGAACATAGGTTCCTCGTATGGCCTGATTCGCATCTGACGGTATTTTCAGACAGCCTTGGCACACGCTCATTGATTACTTCGCAACGCGGTAAATAAGGCCGCACAAGGCTTCCCGCCTCTGGAAGACGATTTGCATGATCAGATCCTTTGAGCACGGCGTTGTGTTAGAATATCGTCACATGATAAAGGAGGGTCGCTTCAGCCTCTTCCTCAACGCCAATCCTTCAATATGAAGTCCTTCCTCCTACCCATTCTCTTCACCGCTGTTTTCACTACGAGCGTTCAGGCCAAGACCGTGCGTGACATCGGTGCGCTCGGTGACGGTATGGCGGATGACACGGCCGCTATTCAAAGGGCCGTGGACAGCGGGGTGGGTGGGATTGAGTTTCCCAAAGGCAGCTATCGCCTGACCAAGACCGTCACGATTGATCTCGACAAGGTAGGCTTCACCTCGCTGACGGCTGATGGCACGGCGAAGATCATCATGGCAGGAAGTGGCCCCGCGTTTCATTTCATCGGCACGCATGAAGGCTCGGCCGATCCCGGCACCCTGAAGCCGAACGTCTGGGAGAAGCAACGCATGCCGATGGTGCGCGGCTTGGAGATCACGGGCGATCACACCGAAGCGGACGGCATTGAAGCCACGGGCACCATGCAACTCACCATTACCGAAACCGTCATTCATGATCTGCGCCACGGCATCCACCTCACCACGCGGAACCGGAACATGGTGATCTCGGCCTGTCATCTCTATCACAATCGCGGCATCGGAGTCTTTTACGATCACGTGAACCTCCATCAGTCGAACATCGTCGGCTGCCAGATCAGCTACAATGCAGGCGGCGGCGTGGTCACTCGCGGAGGTGAAGTGCGTAACGTGCAGATCGGCACCTGTGACATTGAAAGCAACATGGCTCCCGATGCCGCTCCTAGCGCGAACGTCTTGATCGACTCTACCGATGGCAGCACGGATGAAGTCGCCATCACCGGCTGCACCTTGCAGCACAACAGCAAATCACCGGGCAGCGCGAACATCCGCGTCATCGGCAAAGGCATCACTTCCCTCAAGAACGCGACCGAAACGCAAGAAGGCCACATCGCCATCGTCGGCAATGTCATGAGCGATGTGATGGTGAATATCCATCTGCAAAACGCCCGCGGCGTGAGCATCACGGGCAACACGTTTTGGGAAGGCTTCGAGCATGATCTGCTCATCGAGAACAGCCAGGGCATCGTCATTGGGCCGAATGATTTCGACCGCAACCCGCGCTACGTCGTGAACGGCAACTGGACCAAGGACTTGAACGGCTTGACCTTCCGCAACTGCGCGGACTGCAAGCTCAGCGGCTTCCTCGTCAAAAGCGTGTGGAAGAAAGAAGCCGCCGTGAGTCTGGAGAAATGTGATCGCTGCACTCTCAACGACGTCAGTATTCTGGATAGCGACGGCATAGGCCTCCTGATGAAGGACTGCACACGCTGTAAAGTCAGCGACTGTGTCATCCGCGATGATCGTGAAGAAAAGAAAGGGACCCCTTCACTGAAGATCGAAGGCGGCAAGGACAACTGGATCAAAGGCAACGTCCTCACGAACGGCGTGGAAGCTCAGAAGGAGGCTGCTTTGTTGGAAGGCAATCACGAGTGATGGACTTGGCATCGGATATTCCTCGCGCTTCACCTTGCATGAACGGCTGATCCTTGGAAAATAACGGCCCATGCTCACCGGCGAAATCCGCAGTAAAATTGACACCCTCTGGAACGCCTTCTGGACGGGCGGCATCTCGAACCCCCTCGAAGTCATCGAGCAGATCACCTACCTGCTCTTTCTCAAGCGTCTGGACGATCTCCACACCTTGGAGGAAGCGAAGTCCACCCGCCTGAAGCGGCCTATGGAGCGCCGCGTGTTCCCAGAAGGAAAAGACGGCATCGGGACAGATGGCGGCCTCGCCTATGATCAGCTTCGTTGGTCGCGCTTCAAGCACCTTGGCGATCCAAAGGAAATGTTCGCGGTCGTGGATCAGCACGTCTTTCCCTTCCTCCGCACGCTCGGCGGGGATGACTCCACTTACGCGCATCACATGAAGGACGCGCGCTTCACCATCCCCACGCCCGCGCTGCTGGCCAAGGTCGTGGACATGATTGACGCCGTGCCCATGGAGGACCGCGATACGAAGGGCGACCTCTATGAATACATGCTCGGGAAGATCGCCAGCGCCGGGCAGAACGGCCAGTTCCGCACCCCGCGCCATATCATTGAGCTCATGGTCGAGCTCATGGAGCCGAAGCCAACCGACGTCCTGTGTGATCCAGCCTGCGGCACCGCCGGCTTCCTCGTCGCTGCGGGCGAGTATGTGCGGCGGAACCACAGCGCCGCCTTGCGGGATGCGAAGCTGAGCGAGCACTTCCACCATCACCTCTTCCATGGTTTTGACTTCGACAACACCATGCTCCGCATCGGCAGCATGAACATGCTCCTGCACGGCGTGGAGAACCCGGCCATCAACTACCGCGACTCCCTCGGGCAGGACCACTCAGGCGAGGAGGAGAAATACAGTCTGATCCTCGCGAATCCGCCCTTCGCCGGATCGCTCGACTACGAGAACTGTGCGAAGGATCTTCAACAGATCGTGAAGACGAAGAAGACCGAGCTGCTCTTCCTCGCCCTCTTCCTGCGCCTGCTGAAGCCCGGCGGACGCGCTGCCATCATCGTGCCTGATGGCGTGCTCTTTGGCTCCTCCAACGCCCATAAGACCCTACGCCAGATCCTCGTCGAGGACCAGAAGCTCGATGCCGTCATTTCGTTGCCCGGCGGTGTGTTCAAACCTTATGCGGGCGTCTCCACCGCCATCCTCCTCTTCACCAAGACCAACTCCGGCGGCACGGACCACGTCTGGTTCTATGATGTGGATGCCGACGGAATGTCCCTCGACGACAAACGCACCCCGCTCCTGCCCGACGACAAACAAGGCCCCGTGCCCAACGTCCAACTCACCGCTGAGGAACACGCGAAGAACAATCTGCCCGACATCCTCGCCCGCTGGAGGAGCATTGTAGTCCCGCCTTCAGGCGGACTTCCCGGGTCACCGGCTAAAGCCGGAACTACAGAACGGGAGCGCCCCCGCACCGCGCAAAGCTTCTGCGTGCCCAAGGCCGACATCGCCGCACAGGGCTACGACCTCTCCCTCAACCGCTACAAGGAAGTGGTTCATGAAGAAGTGGCGCACCGCCCGCCGGGCGAAATCATTAAAGCCCTCGGCCTTCTGGAAGTCGAGATTCAGCAAGGCATGAAGGAACTGGAGGGAATGCTGAAATGACTGAAGCCCACAGTGGCACGGGCGTCCCGCCCGTGAGTTCATTAGTCCTCTTCGGCGTCCCGCCCGTGAGTTCATCAGTCCCCTTGGGCGGGACGCCCAAGCCACATGTCCCGCCCGTGAACTCAGAACCCCTTGGGCAGGAGGCCCATGCCACGGTCCGCATCCGCCAGGGAGCCTATCTCCCGCACTGGACGCGCGAGGGTGCCCTCTATGCTGTGACCTTCCGCCTCGGCGACTCCCTCCCCCGTTCTGTCTTGGAAGCATGGCTGGCAGAGCGGCAGCACATCATCCTAACCGCGCAGCAAATGGGACGCCCCCTGAGCGTGCACGAGGAACAACGACTTCAACACCTGCACTCGGAGCGTGTGGAGGCCTATCTTGATACTGGTCATGGAGCCTGTTGGCTTTGCCAGCCGCAGATTGCGGAGGTGGTTGCGGATGCGCTGCGTTTCTTTGACGACCAGCGCTATCATCTGCACGCTTGGTGTGTTATGCCGAACCATGTTCACGTTATCGTGGAGCCCATTGCTGGCCATGAGCTGCCTGCTTTGCTGCACAGCTGGAAATCATTCACCGCCAAGGCGGCGAACCGCCTGCTCGGCAGAACGGGGAACTTCTGGCAGGAGGAATACTATGATCATCTCATCCGTGATGAAGGCGACTATGCGCACGCCATGCATTACCTGCTGGATAATCCTGTGAATGCGGGCCTGGTAAATTGGCCGTGGGTCCGGACCAGTGGCACGGGCATCCTGCCCGTGAGTTCACCAAACATGGGCGGGACGCCCATGCCACTTCCACGGCATGAAGGAACAGGAGGGATGCTAAAGTGAGCAAGGGAACTCAAAGTGGCTTGGGCGTCCCGCCCAAGAGTGCCACAGACATGGGCAGGATGCCCATGCCACCCGTCTGGCCGACAGTCGCGCTTGGTGAAGTCGCGAGAATTGAGCGCGACGCAATTCAGCCAGAAGCGATTGGTCAAGGGACTGCCTATCTCGGACTAGAACATATCGAGAGTGGCGGGAAGATTCTTGGAGCGAGGCCAGTAGATGAAGGCGAACTCGCGAGTTCCAAATTCAAGTTCACCGACCGGCATGTTCTCTACGGGAAGCTTCGGCCCTATCTCGCGAAGATTGCGTGTCCTGATTTCACCGGGATTTGCAGCACGGACATTTTGCCCGTTCTTCCCGGCCCGAACTTGGAGCGCCGATTCCTTTGCTACTTCCTGCGTCAGCCGTCGATGGTGGACTACGCTAATTCGCGCGCCGCTGGCGCGAACCTGCCAAGATTGAGCCCGTCGGCGTTGGCTGAGTTTGAAATCCCCCTGCCGCCGCTGGCGGAGCAGCGGCGGATTGCGGAAGTGCTGGACCGGGCGGAGGCGTTGCGGGCCAAGCGCCGCGCCGCCCTCGCCCACCTCGACACCCTCACCCAATCCCTCTTCCTCGACCTCTTCCTCGACCCCGCCACCAACCCGAAAGGCTGGCCCGTCTCGCGTGTCGGCGAAGTTGCGGATGTGCAAGGCGGGTTGCAGGTCACGACCGCGCGCAAAGATCTCCCAAACGAAGCTCCCTACCTTCGCGTCGCCAATGTCTATCGCGGCCTCCTCAACCTGAGTGAAATCAAAACGATTCGAGCGACGGATGCGGAGATTGCGCGAACGAAGCTCGTGAAGAACGACCTCTTGATTGTCGAAGGGCACGGCAATCCCGATGAAATTGGCCGTGGCGCTTTGTGGGATGGTTCAATCGTCGGCTGCATCCACCAGAACCACATCATCCGTGCCCGTTTCGACCCTGCGAAAGTCGTCCCGCTTTACGCCTGCGAATATCTCAACTCGCCCGGTGGCAGACGCCATTTGCTCCGAGCAGGCAAGACGACAACGGGGCTGAACACCATCAGCGTTTCGGAAGTGCGAGCAACGCCCCTCGCCGTTCCCCCCATCTCATTGCAGCGCGAATTCGCCCGCCGGGTGACGGCGGTGAAGCGTCTGAAAACGGCGCAACGCGCGTCGCTGGCGGAGCTGGACGCCCTCTTCGCCACCCTTCAGCATCGTGCTTTCCGTGGGGAGCTGTGAGCAGCAGTGGCATGGGCGTCCCGCCCATGAAGTCACATAAAACATGGGCAGGATGCCCATGCCACGCGCGGCGGGTGACAAAGTCTGCCGAGCCGGGGGGACGGTCCCG
>JANYJH010000284.1 GCA_025361865.1 Phragmitibacter sp. | reverse complement strand
CTTTTCCACCTCGTCAAACAAGACGACGCTGTAAGGCTTCCTGCGCACGGCTTCCGTAAGCTGACCGCCTTCTTCATAACCGACATAGCCGGGGGGCGCGCCGATCAAACGGGCGACGGCGTGCTTCTCCATGTATTCGCTCATGTCTATGCGGGTCATGGCGTTTTCATCATCAAAGAGGAACTCAGCCAAGGCCTTGCCTAATTCTGTTTTTCCAACACCCGTCGGACCGAGGAACAAGAAGCTGCCGATGGGCCGATTCTCATCCTGCAAGCCCGCACGCGCACGGCGCACGGCATTGGAAACCGCAGTGATGGCGCTCTTCTGACCGATGACGCGATTCGCCAGCCGGTTCTCCATTTTAGTGAGCTTATCGCGTTCGCCTTCTTTCAAGCGGGATACAGGAATGCCCGTCCATGCGGCGACGACTTTGGCAATGTCTTCTTCCGTAACTTCCTCACGGAGGAGCTGCGGATGCTGGACATCTGCGGACGCGCTGTGAACGGCGGTGGACTCGGCGAGCTTCTTTTCCAGATCAGGAATCTGACCATACTGGATCTCCCCTGCCCTTCCAAAATCTCCTCGACGCTGCGCCTGCTCCAGCTCCGTGCGAAGGCGGTCGATGTCCTCCTTCACCTTGCGGCTGGCTTGGACCGAATCCTTCTCTTTGAGCCATTGGGCTTTGAGACCGCCGCTCTTTTCTTTGAGGTCGGCCATCTCCTTTTCGATTTTCTCCAATCGCGCTTTGCTCGCAGGGTCTTTCTCCTTTTTCAGGGCCTGACGCTCCATTTCGCGCTGCATGATGTCGCGCTCCATGACGTCGATTTCCGTAGGCATGGAATCGAGTTCGATCTTCAATCTCGAAGCCGCTTCATCCACTAAGTCCACCGCTTTGTCCGGCAGGAATCGGTCGCTGATGTAGCGATGACTCAGCGTGGCTGCGGCAACAATGGCACTGTCTTGGATGCGCACGCCGTGATGGACTTCATAGCGTTCCTTCAGTCCGCGAAGGATCGCGATGGTGTCTTCGACGCTCGGTTCATCCACCTTCACAGGCTGGAAGCGACGTTCCAAAGCGGCGTCCTTCTCGATGTATTTCTTGTATTCATCCAGCGTGGTGGCGCCGATGCAGCGCAGCTCTCCACGAGCGAGCTGAGGTTTGAGCAGATTGCTCGCATCCACCGCGCCTTCGCTGGCTCCAGCTCCGACAATGGTGTGCAGTTCATCAATGAAGAGGATGACTTGGCCTTCGCTGCTCGTGACTTCTTTGAGGAAGGCCTTCAGGCGCTCTTCAAACTCACCGCGATACTTCGCGCCAGCGAGCATCCCGCCGAGGTCCATGCTGATGACGCGCTTGTTCTTCAGAGAATCTGGAACGTCGCCCGCGATGATGCGTCGTGCGAGACCTTCGACGATGGCCGTCTTACCAACGCCAGGTTCGCCGATGAGCACAGGGTTGTTTTTGGAGCGTCGGCTCAGCACTTGCATCACACGACGGATTTCGTCATCGCGGCCAATGACCGGATCAATCTTTCCTTGTCGGGCACGGGCCGTGAGATCGGTGCCGTATTTCTCCAGCGCCTGATACTTGCCTTCGGGGTCTTGATCAGTCACCCGCTGAGCACCGCGCACGGCGGTAAGTCCTTGAAAAACGGCCTCGTAATTCAAGCCGACACTCTTCAGCGTGTCTTCGATGTCCGTCCGCGTTTTGAGAAGAGCCAACAAGAAATGCTCAACGCTGAGGTAGTCGTCCTTCAGCTTGCTCTGTTCTTTCTCGGCGTTCGCGAGCGTCTCGCGGAGATCGCTCGAAAGGTAAAGCTGGCCGCTTTGGCCGGAGACTTTTGGTTGCTTGGAGAGGTGATTTTCAATACCTGTTTTTAACGTGATAATATTCGTTCCCAGCTTTTCAAATAAAGGCTTGGCGATGCCACCATCCTGTTCCAGCAGGGCCAGCAGGACATGCGAGGGCTTCAGCTCAGTCTGGCCGTAGCGAGTGGCGATGCTCTGGGCGGAAGTGAGCGCTTCCTGGAGTTTGACGGTGATTTTGTCAGGAGTCATAAGGGGAAAGATTTAGGACGTTATTGCCGGAAGACAGTGCTTGAGGCGTGCCATTGTGACCATGACGCACTGGAGCTTGGTGGCACTAAGAACGGATGGTTTTTGGCTGGCAAACAAGGCTTACCAACTTGACGCAAATGAGTCAGGATGGGTGGGGTATTGAGACAGAATAGGTAGGCGCACGGAGCTTAATGCTCGTAAGGAAAGCAGCTATAAAAGCCGCGCTCCGTTAATGCGGCGGCTCCGTCGTGGCACCCGCGCCGAGCATCTCATCCTCATCCATCTCCGCCGTCTCCATGATGATCACACCGTCATGCGTGATCTTCTTCTTCGACATGGCGACCGAGAGCCAGCGGAACTCATCCGTGTTATCCATGACCACCTTCATCATGATGGTCAGCGGCACCGCTAGGAACATGCCGACCGGCCCCCAGACCCAGCCCCAGAAGATGACTGAGAGCAGGATGACCAAGGGCGAGACGCCGAACCGACGCCCCATCAGGGTGGGTTCAATGAAGTTCCCCAGCGTGAAGTTGATAGCCAGATAGCCGAGCGCCACCGCGACGGCAGACGGGAAGCCCTGCTGCACTAGGGCCACGAGCACCGCCGGAATGCCCGCGAGGATGGCTCCCACGGCTGGGATGAAGTGCAAGGCGAAGGCCACGATGCCCCAGAGGATCGGATATTCCAGATCGAAGATCCAACACCAGATCCCCGCCAGCACGCCGCAAATGGCGCTGATGACGGTCTTAATCCCGAGGTATTTTTGGATGTCAGACGCCGAGCTCAACAGCTTCGATAAGTCAGGGCCGCCGGATTGATGAATGGCCTGCACACGACTGCTAATGCCCCGCGCTTCCGTGAGGATGAAGATCATCAGTATGAGGACGAACGTGGAAGTGGAGAGTAACGAGGCCACCGTGCCCACGGTTTCCCGCAGCGTCGTGGTCAGGATGTTTCGCACTTCATCCTGCCTCGCGTATTTGATGAGCGCCTGCCAGTCGAAGGCTTGTTCCACGGACTTCTCCGCGCCCACCACGCCTTTGGTCTCCAGCCAGTGCGCCGTCTCGTTCACGCTCGTTTGCAGGCCCCGGACATAGTTGGGAACACGCTCAGAAAAGCTGAACAAAAGACTGCCGCCCCCGCTGACGATGGCCCCCAAAATCCCAAAGATGAACAGCACCGTGAGCAGCATGGCCAGGAAATGCGGCACATGCCTGCGCACCAGCACCTGCATCAGCGGGTAGCTCAGAACGCTCAGAAAGAACGCCACGACCACGGGCACGAAGAACGCCGCCGCGGCCTTCAATCCCGCCACCAGGATGATGAGACAGGCTACCATCAGCAAGGAACGGTAAGCAGGACGATTAGGTGTGTCGGTTTCCTCAAACATTGTCATTTCATTATTCTGGATCATCCTCGGATTCGTTCAATTGAAAAGCGCGGATGTGTGAAACCTTGGAATCAATAATTCAGAGTCTCAGCTACCTCTCGAATCAGTGCGCGTCGGATATCCTCCCGCTGGCGTAAGAGCAGCATTACGCTAATTCCCTGATATAAGCCAGCGCTTCCATCGAAGGATACAAACCGGAAGCCGCTAGGGCGCGGCGTTCCAGCAAACGATCCTTTGTGTTCAAGCCGAGCAACCGCACCGTGACTTCGCCTATCTCTGTAAGAGGGGCTATACGCACGCCACGCAGTTGGAGATGATCCCTCCAGCGGTCTTCACGCGGATGATGAAAAGGCACGAGACGGCGAGGGCTACCCATCACGGAACCGAGGTCGGAGCCTTTGGCCACATTGCACGGAAAGCAGGCCAGCGCGAGATTTGTGGCCACTGTCTTTCCGGCTGATGATGTGGTCCACTTGGAAGGAAAAGAAAGCATGATCCTGATGCACAAGGCAATACTCACAGAGACCGCTGGCGCGTTCCATAACTAGACAGCGTAGCGCTGCCGGAATCGCCGCACTCATGCGCTCATCATTGCGAGCTTCCGACTACGGGCCTTGGCCAGTCGCATCACATGCTCGAGGCGGAGAAACTCATTCAACTCCTCGCGTTCGGCGGGACGCAGTGCACCTTGCTTGTGCTTCTCCAAGAGAGCAGCGACACGCACCTCCGCAGCCTTCAATGGATGGAAGCTTCTGAGCTTTCCCGCATCAACGGCTCCAGCGATGAACTCGACGATCTCTTCATAGGCTTTCATGGTGGGGAGGTTAGCAGCGTGGCTAGGATGTTCAAGGCTTCGCTTAGTAAGAAGTGCTTACACGGCAGCGCGCCACTCAACCCTCCCCGCCTTCAAAGCCCTGCGCCTGGACGCCATCGCGAAGCTCAAGACCTACCATGACTCCGAGAGCGAGGGTTTGTGGAGATGCGGTGCCGCGTCTTTCCCCCTATACCTTGAATGGGTTGAAGACGACAATGTCACCATAGTCCTGCCCGGCGTTCATGTCCTCGCTGAGAACTTCCGTGCAGCCTGCATGTCTGGCGGTGGCCACAATGAGAGCGTCCCAATAGCGAAGTTGATAGCGCTGATGAATGGCAATGGCATCCTTCACAAGTTGAGCGGTCACCGCAGCCACTTCAAGCCCCGCCTCCAATGCAGAAATTGCCACGGCTGCCTCTGCCTCCGTCATGAGTTTGCGTTTGACCACGACCGTGTGAAAGAACTCACCGAACACCTGCACCGAGACCACCCCTTCACCGTGACGCACCGCATTGGCCAGCAGCTCCTGGGCTTTCGCCTGCTTCACCATGTCCGAAGTATCGTAGGCATAAACGACCACGTTTGTATCCAGAAACCGTCTAGCGCTCATACAGCTCGTCGCGCGAAGTGTAGCCCTTGCCGCCGAGAGGGCGGCTCAATTCCTGAAACGAGGCCAGCAGTTTCATCGCGGCGGACTCGCGTTGGGCCGAGGCCGTGTCATCAGAATCGTCTTCGCCCAAGCTCGCCACGAAGCCACGAAGCATGTCCTCAAGCGAGGTCTGCCTGCGCCGTGCCACATGCCGCGCCTTCACCGCAGCTGCGTCATCAAGAGTCAGCGATAATGTCGTCATGCGATGACGATAACAAGCGGCCTTGCCACTCGCAAGCTGCATTATGATTCAGGAAACCGCTGCAAACCGGTGCTGATGTCCGTCAAAGCATTCACGTTGGGATTCCACCTGCCTTGTTCTCGCTGCGCACCAGCAGGATGAACCCGCGCGCCTGCGCTTTGGACTGCGGCACACCAAAGCGATTCGCGGTAGCGCACCTAGAGTCGGGTAACTCTGCTGCGGAGGAGCTTAAATATTTTCTGTGGTGATACGACCACAGTGCCTTATGGCGCGGGGTCAATGCAGACGCGATCAAATCACTATAAACATGCAATAGGACTTCCTAACTTCTTTCACTCGAAGAAGGTGCGTGAAGCGGCGAGAGGGAGAGTGTTCAAAAGATTGACGCGCCCCCTTTTCCTAGCCGAAAGGACATAATGACTCACACATCACCTACAATTCGCATCCTGCCGATGACCGTCGAGGGAGTCGAAATGACCACGGTCAAGGAAGTGCAAGAACAATTTTTCCTCGAAGTGTTACCCTCTAGAGAAGGTTGTTACTATTACCGTGCTGCCGGGCTGAAAGCGGAACCAGGCACCATCGTCCTGTTCCAATGTGACAACAGAATCATTGCCAGTGCGGCTTTCGAGAGGCTAGAGCGTCGAGGCGGAAAACTATATTTCGATGTTAGCTCGATTAAGGTGTTCGACCCCGTCGGCCCAGACCTGCTGCGCGAGGTTTGGCCAGAAAAGTTTGAGAACTTCAGCCAAGTAAAACAGAGTCTCAACGCAAAGGCCTTCCCGAAATTCGAGCGACGCTTGACAGGCATCCGCGTGCCGAAGCTTGCCTTGCCGTATCCTACATTCGATACAGCGCAAGAGCTGATTCAGCCCGGCGAGGTCAGCTTGTTCATCCTCACCGACGGTCGCAATTTCAATATCAAACCGGACGGGTCAGGTTCTACGGGCTTTTGGCGTATTAGTCCTACTCGGCACCGTGACCGCGTTGTGGTTTATCGTGCGAAGCCTCGGAACGGTCGGCATTTTGCTGAGTTATTCACAGCGCGATACGATGGAGTTGTCGGGCCGACAGAACATGACAAATACACGGTCAAGCTGCTTGATGTGAAGCTTGCTGGCACGACCTACCGCAGATGGCAAGAGTTTACAGGTATCGGCCAGACGCCTCACAAGTATTTCTCCGGAGTTGCGGTCACACCAACTCATGACCTCTTCGTTGTAGATGAAGATGAGGAATCTGCGTTTCCCGAGGGTGCAGAGAAGTATCGCATGCACTGGGCTCGCGAGCGCGACCCTGAGATCGCACGAAAGGCGAAGTGCAAACGCCTCTCTGAGACAGGCAAGCTCAAATGCGAGGCATGTAACTTTGACTACTCAGAAAAGTATGGAGATCGAGGCGTTGGCTTCATCGAAGCGCACCACATGATCCCGGTGTCGCAACTAAACGGCAAAACTAAAACAAGAATCAAGGACTTGGCGCTTGTTTGCTCAAACTGCCACCGAATGCTGCATCGCGGGCCACCGCTGCTTTCGGTCGCTGAGTTGAAAGCACTTCTTCAAGATAGAGAATAGCTCTTTGATCACTGGAGCAACTGCAAAAGCTCTTCAACAGCCTAGAGGCGGAGATCATCGCCGTGATCGAAGCGACGGAGGCGCTCAAGGAAAGCCCGGACTACGAGTTTTTACCAGATCACGGAGCCCGAGCCGGAAGTCTTTGAGCGGGTCATCGAGCAGCAGATTGCGGGCATTGAGGCTGAACTGGCCGAACTCAAGACGGAGGCAGCGTGGCTGGAGCGGGAGATTGAAGAACTGAGCGGTCCGTGATGCAGGGCGTGTGGGCTCTTCCTCCTAATAATTCAGCGCTTCATCCACCAGTTGCATGAGCTTCCTCGTGCCGTGGTCGTGTTCGGGGGAAATGAGCAGCCAATCATCATCCACGGACTCATGGGCGACGGGCTGGACGTTGCCGTCAATGTCCAGGGTGGAGGTGATGTTCAAGCGCGGTGGAATGTAGCCGCTGGCGATGCAGAGGAACTGGTAGAGCAGTGGGCGCTTCGGGGTGTAGGGCTGGTTGTGCCAGAAGTATTTGTGATCCCGTTCGGCATTGCGATTGATCTCGGATTCAAAGAGCGCCTTCTCTTCATCACTGGCAAAGGCGACGTGATCTATGACGCCGCCCTTCAGGTCTTGGAGGGCTTTGCTTTTGGAAGCCCACTCGCAGACGCGCTGCCAGCGGCGGAAATCAGAGCCTGTTTCATCCGTGGGTCGGGCCTCACGCAAGGAGGTCTCGATAAGCGCCGAGTAGAAGTCGGGACGCTTGATTTCAAGGGCTTCCCAGCCGAAGCCGTCGAACATGTTCTGACCGCCGACGATGTTTCCATACCACTGGCTGGGAATGCCGTGCGGGTTCTCTTTCAAGCCGTAGAACTTGAGCGCGCCTTTGACGTTATCCGGCAAGGCGGCCAGCTCAGGGAAGAAGTCATACTTAACCGGAGGACTGACGAGGAGCACGGGTTTCCGCTGATTCCGCGCGACGATAATCTCATGCACGGTGCCGACGCTGTAAATGTTCGTTGGCACAAAGGAGATGACGAAGTCTGAGATGTCCGTCATGCGAAGGTCTATGTGGACGGTCTCCCAGAAGTCGCGCTCGAACTTCGCCCGCGTCTCCGCATTGGTCCAGAAGTCGGTTTCGTATAACCCTTTGTTCGGCGTGATGCCTTCCTGTCCGTAGTTCTCGTGCCCCCGGATCGTCGGCTTATTCCAAGGGTCCAAAACGCGGATGGAAAAGGCTTTCAAAATAGGCGTCAGGATGGCGCGCCAGCCGAGGTATTTCTCAATGACCCGCGAGCCCACGAAGTCCATCGGGCCGGAGAGGTAGCAGCGGGTTTTATCAAGGATGCTGTCCATTGGATAAAGGTGGTCAGATTTCAGGTTTCAGGTTTCAGTGTTCAGCATTTCGCTGCGGCGTGTATCCTAGACCTGAACACTGAACACTGAAACCTGAAACCTTCACTCAATCACGCGGGTTACAGCCACAGTTCTCGCGGCTACCTCCTCCACGAAGTCGGACTGACGCCAGTCTGTTGCTTGAACCAACGGGCGAAGTAATTCGCATCCAAGATGCCGATGGCTTCGCCGATCTCTTGCACGGGGCGCTTCTCCCCTAGCATGGTCACGGCGCGTTTCAGCCGCATCCGAGCGCGCATCTGACCGAGCGTCAATCCACACTCTGCTCGCAGCAGCCTGTTGAGATGATCTTGTTGATAGCCGCTCTGCTCAGCGATCTGTTTCAAGTCCACTTCGGCGCCGTCTTTCGTCTCCAGCAGACGTTCGACACGCTTGGAGATGGAGTATTGTTTGGCCGCGCTGAAGCGGTTCACCGGAGCCAGCCAACCGATGGCTTTCAAGGCGATGTCCAGGATGTCCAGCATCACGGCTGCCACGCGAAGACTCATCTCTTTCCGCTCAATCTGTGGGTGCCTGAACAGTGTGCTGAGGCGTGATTTGGTCTCGGATAGCTGATCAGCGGTGAGTTGATCACAGACATGCGCGACGCCGCGACTGGTCTTCATTTCCAGATCAACAACGAGACACAGCGCATGCCGTCCTGCCTGCTGTTCAAAGGCGTGCAGCTTCTCCGGCAGCACATGAATCACCGTGCCGGGGCGCGCCGTATAGAGCGCTCCATCTACCCGCTGCTGACCCCGCCCCATAAGGTAGATGATGAGCTGATCATGCGTGTGAGAATGCTCTGTCCAGCGCGCCTCTGGCAGATGACGATTCAATCGCAGCCGATGCACCTTCAGTCCTGGCATCTCCAAATGAATGTCCTGGATGAGCAGCGGGCGGTAGTTTTTCATTGCGGATTTTGGATTGCGGATTGCGGATTGAATGAGCGTTATCAGTGTTGATGAAGGATTGATCAAGTCGATAAAGTGCTAGCACTAAGGCTCATGTTCTAAAGCCCCTGTCGTAAGCTCATTTAAATCCGCAATCCGCAATCCAAAATCCAAAATCCGCAATGAAAAGTCTCTGCCTCCACACCATGACCACCAAGCCGTGGTCGCTCGACGACTGCGCGCGCCATTACCCGAAAGCAGGCGTGCAAGGCATCACGGTCTGGCGGCAACACCTTGCGGGCTATGACATGGGGAAGGCTGGGAACATGCTGCGGGAATCCGGCTTGGACATCGTGAGCCTGTGCCGAGGTGGCTTCTTTCCTGCGGCCACCGCTCAAGGCCGACAAGCCGCGATTGATGACAACTTGCTAGCCATCGAGCAAGCCCACGCGCTGGGTGCTCCGTTGATCGTTCTCGTTTGCGGAGCGGTGCCCGGTCAATCACTTGAAGACTCCCGCCAGCAGATCACGGAGGGCATTGCCGCCGTTCTCCCGGCTGCGCGACAGGCCAACGTGAAGCTGGCCATCGAGCCGCTGCACCCCATGTATGCGGATGATCGCAGTGCCATCAACACCATGAAACAGGCTCAGGAAGTCTGTGATGCTCTCGGCTCCCCTGCCCATCTCGGCATCGCGCTGGATGTCTATCATGTCTGGTGGGATGACTCGCTGGAAGCCCAAATCAAGCTCGCGGGCGAGAAGAACCGTCTTCATGCTTTTCACGTTTGTGATTGGAAAACGCCCACCACCGATCTCCTCAATGATCGCGGCCTCATGGGCGAAGGTTGCATCCCCATCCGCAAGATCAAGTCATGGGTTGAGACTGCGGGTTTCACAGGCTTCAATGAGGTGGAAATATTTTCCAATAAATATTGGGCGATGGATCAAGGCGAATGGCTGAC
>JANYJH010000278.1 GCA_025361865.1 Phragmitibacter sp. | reverse complement strand
CACTCTGGAATGATGACTTCCATCACTCCGCCATCGTGGCTATGACAGGCCGAAATGAAGCCTACTACACGGATTATCATGGCTCACCGCAGGAGTTCATTTCAGCCTCTAAGTGGGGCTTTCTCTTTCAAGGGCAGCGTTACAAATGGCAGAAGCAACGACGCGGCACGCCGAGCCTTGATCTGGCCCCGGCGAACTTTGTGAACTTCCTGCAAAACCATGATCAAATAGCAAATTCTCTCTGTGGCCGTCGTGTGCATCTGCTGACCAGCGCATCGAAGATGCGCGCACTCACGGCCTTGCTGCTACTGGGACCGAATACACCGATGCTCTTTCAGGGTCAGGAGTTTGCAGCATCGACACCGTTCCTTTACTTTGCGGATCACAATCCAGCACTGGCCGCAGCAGTGGCCAAAGGCCGCACGGAATTCCTTTCGCAGTTCCCCAGTATTGCCTCAGAAGATTTGGAAACGCTGGTCCCCAAACCGGAGCGTGAGGAGAACTTTAGCCGTTGCAAACTCGACTTCGCGGACCGCGAGCGCAATGCGGAGGTGCTGCTCTTGCATCGCGACTTACTGCGCTTGCGCAAAAACGATCCGCTGCTGGGCAAGGCCCAACGTGGAACCTTTGACGGAGCCGTGCTCGGCAGCACAGCGTTCGTTTTGAGATTCTTTGGTCGCTCCCAGAATGACCGCCTACTCATCATTAATCTCGGTGCCCATATTCATCTCGATCCCGCACCCGAACCTTTATTGGCCCCACCATTCGGCTGTCAGTGGGAAACCGTGTGGTCCAGCGAGGACCCTTGCTATGGCGGCGGTGGAACGTCCCCCATCGACTCAGATGACAACTGGCATCTTCCTGCGGAAAGCGCCGTGCTGCTCACCCCCTCTCTTAATAATGAAACCTGAACGCATCCGTCGCATCGACATCGCCCGTGCTCAAGCGGACAACGCCCGTGAGATTCTCCGCCGTGAGTGGCTCATTACAAATGGCCTTGGCGGCTATGCATCAGGCACCATTTCAGGCATGGTTTCAAGGCGGTATCATGGCCTGCTCATCGCGGCATTGCCCTCACCGTTTGGGCGCGTTATCATGCTGAACCACCTAGCCGAGCATCTACTCGTGCCGGGACAAAGCATTCTCATCGGCGGCGAAGAACCGAGCCGTAGTGGAGAGACGGCCATCCATGAGCAATATGTGCGCGAATTCCGGCTCGAAGACGGGCTCCCCGTCTGGACCTATGATGTGAACGGATACGTCATCGAAAAGCAACTTCTCCTGGTGCATGGCCAGAACACTTTGCACGTAACTTATCGGCTAATCTCAGGGCAGGACAGCGCTCGGTTGGAACTGCGTCCTTCCGTGCATTTCCGCCAGCACGAGCATGATGTAGGCGATCCACTACATGTTAGCTACTCACTGCTGATTCAAGATCGGCGCTATGATGTGACATCGGCCTCACTGCCTTATCCGTTACGCATTTATGTCCATGATGAGAAGGCTTGCTTCACGCATGATGGCGGTCACACCCGCGAGATTGGTTATCAAACGGAAGCGGATCGCGGCTATCATTCACGCGGGGTCCTTTGGAGTCCTGGTATCTTCACCATTGAGTTGCGCCCAAACCGACCCGTCACGCTAGTTGCTTCAACAGAAGATTGGACATCCATCCTCGCGCTTGATCCTGAATCCGCTCTGGCAGCGGATCTCGCGCGTCGTCAGCGTCTCGTCGCTACCGCCATGCCTAGCGTGCAATCTGCCCCCGCTTCAGAACTCGTTCTGGCAGCGGATCAATTCATCATCACGCCGGCAGGCCGTATCGAAGATGCAACGAGGGCCAAAGCCGCAGGCGACGAAGTGCGCACCGTGATCGCCGGCTACCACTGGTTCACCGATTGGGGTCGTGATACGATGATCAGTCTGGAAGGGCTAACCCTCACCACCGGTCGGCATAACGAAGCGGCATGGATTCTACGCACCTTCGCACATTACATCCGTGATGGTCTCATTCCGAATATGTTCCCGGAAGGTCAGCGTGAGGGGCTGTATCATACCGCGGATGCGACCCTGTGGTTCTTCCACGCGCTGGACCGTTACCTTGAAGTCACGCATGATCGAACCACGCTGCAACTGCTCTTACCGAAGCTCGTGGAGATTGTTGAATGTCACTTACGTGGCACACGATTCGGCATCGCCGTTGACCCTACTGATGGGTTGCTAAAACAGGGCGAAGAAGGTTATCAGCTCACTTGGATGGATGCGAAAGTGGATGGCTGGGTCGTCACGCCCCGACGTGGAAAAGCCGTGGAGATCAATGCGCTCTGGCACAATGCCCTCCGTTTGCTAACGGACTGGCTTCGTGAAGAACGCGGAGATGATGCCGCGAAGCCCTATGCCGAACACGCGCAACGAATGCGTGAATCCTTTAACCGCCGCTTCTGGAATGAAGAGCGCGGCCACCTCTATGATGTCGTGGATGGCGAGCACGGTGATGATGCCGCATGCCGTCCTAATCAACTTTTCGCCTTCTCTCTTCGTCATCCCGTGCTTGATGAAAATCGTTGGTCCGCAGTGCTGGATAAGGTGCGCTCAGAACTCCTCACGCCTGTTGGCCTGCGCTCTCTCGCGCCTGGCCATCCTGATTACAAATCACGCTACTTCGGCGATCTCAGAGCGCGTGATGCCGCCTATCACCAGGGCACGGTCTGGGGATGGCTCATCGGTCCGTTTGTTGATGCCTGGTTGAAGGTCCATCCCGATGACCGCACGGGCGCACGCCATTTTCTGGATGGATTCATCGAACATCTGGATCATGCTTGCGTGGGTTCGATCAGTGAAGTCTTCGACGCCGAGCAACCTTACACACCCCGTGCCTGTATCGCTCAGGCATGGAGCGTCGCGGAAGTCCTGCGTTGCTGGGCGAAGACGGCAGAAGCGTAACGCCGTTAATTTACCGCGATCAGCACAGCGAACGGCAACTCTCCGAAGACCTCTGACAAGGCCAGCGTGGAACCCGATAGTTGATGCCCCGTGAAAAGGTTACGCCATTGCGGGGCCGTCAGAGAAGGACTGAGTTCAGTATCTTTCCACAACGCTCCAATCGGCGGGAAACCGATCGTCGCTGTATGTCGCGGAACGATGATGATGATCGCGTTATTCCCAATGCTGCGCTCAAAGGCCACGACATTATCGGCAAACGAGCCGTGCGCGGATAGACCCGTGTAAGTGCCACTCGTGAACAGTTCCTCATGCTCCCGACGAAAGGCCAGAAGGCGTTGGATGATGAACATCTTGATGCGCCCATCTTGCCATTGATCGAGCAGTTCCTTCGGGGTTATTTGAGCCAGGGTGTCGAGTTGTTGCTGCCTGAGCGCATAGTCCACGGGGCGACGATTATCAGGATCAACAAGGCTGAAGTCCCATAGCTCCGAGCCTTGATAGAAATCTGGCACGCCGGGACAGGTGAGCTTGAGGATGGTTTGTGCAAGCGAGTTCACTGCACCGAGTTGAGCAAGCCGCGCGGCAAAGGGTTCGATGGTTTGCGGAAAGCGATTGCTGCGACCACCCGCCAGTAACGCTGCGATGAACTCACGCACGGCTTCATCCCACACGGCGTTCGGTTCAAGCCAACTGCTGTTCACCTTCGCCTCATGCAAAGCCTTTACCATGTAGTCCTGAAGGCGTTGGATAAACTCCGCGCGGTTGCCGTCATGCACTCCTTCCAAAGGCCACGCACCGACGAGCGTCTGGTAGAGCAGGTATTCCTCATTCGCATCTGGCGCTAGTTCGCCCTCAATCTCTTGGCGGTGCTTTTGATTCAGTGTATGCCAGCGCCGCACCGCTTTGCTCCAGTCCTCAGGGATCTCTGAGAGCGCGGCTAATCTGGCTCGCACGTCCTCGCTTCGCTTGGTGTCGTGCGTCGAAGTCGCGAGCAAACAGTTTGGCAACTCGGAGAGCCGTGCCGCATTCTGCCGATGGAAGGTCTCCAGCGAAGCGCCCGTGGCATGAGGCTCCCCGCCTACTTCATTCAGCGCGACCAATCGGTTGAAGACATAGAAGGCAGTATCCTCCACGCCCTTTGCGGTGATCGGCCCAGTGCCTTGTTGGAACTTAAGCACGAAGGCCTGGCGCAATGTTTCATCCACTGGATGTGGGTTATCTTTGGGCGGGATGAGCACGTCACGGAGGAACTCGAAGACCGTGCGTTCCATCGAGCGGTTCCGCTTACGGGCCAGCGCGATGGCCCGACCCACCACACGAATATCCGACTCCTCCGCTGGCATCGCAGGATCAAGGTAGGTGCGATAAACGGGGAAGCACGCGATGACCTCACGCAAGGCGCTGGTGAGCGCGTTCAGCGTGAAGTCGCGATACCAACGATGGCTCTCTGAGATGCGATTGAGCAGATGGCCGAGCGTGTTCACCTCGCTGGACATGGAGGCGAGCATGACCAGTTTTTTCCCCCGATAAGCCGCTTCCCGCCAGTCAATGTGAAAACCTAGGAAGCGATCATACGCCACCGCCAAGCGCGCAACCCCGCGTGTGGAGACGAGCATTTGCGTGAGTTCATTCGCGAACTCATAGCCCGTCGTTCCTTGCACGGGCCAGTCCGCGCGCAGTTTTTCTTCGGGAGCGAGGATCTTCTCAACCACCACATACAATCTCTCCCCCCCCCGCTCGCGCAATCGCGTGAGGTATGCACCTGGGAAGGCCAGTCCATCAATGTGATCAATGCGCACGCCCTGGACATGCCCCGCATCCATCAGGTCAAAGAGCAGCCGATGCGTGGCCTCGAACACTTCCGGTAATTCCATGCGAATGGCCGCGAGCGTATTCACATCGAAGAAGCGTCGGTAGTTAATCTCCTCACCCGCGACGCGCCATGAACTGAGGCGGTAGGATTGATCGCTGATGAGCGCGTCAAGCCGATCAAAGCGCGTGGCATCCGTTGCATCATTCCACTCGCTGATCATCCACTTCAGCGCCTCAGCCACGGCTGGAGTTTCATGGCAGAGCCGCACCAATCGCTCACGGATGATCGGTTGTTCCCTGGCTCGTTCAGCGATGGACTCCGCAGCAGTCGCAGTGCGCGGCGGAAGATGCTCGATGGCCGTAATGATGCTCTCCAGTTCCGGCGGCACGGCCTCCAACAAGGCCACGGCTCTGCGCAGTAAGGGCAACGTGGTATGTGGCGCTAAGGGCAGCGTGAGATCGCCATGATGCAGGTCAAAGACGCCGTCCGCGAAGGCCACGGCAAACCCGTCCGCTTCCAGGGTGCGGCCATATTGTTTACCGAGCACGGGCAGCAACACCTTGTTCTCCAGCTCCCGTTTGAGCGGATGCCAGTCGATATCAAAGAACTGCGCGAAAGGCGATGACGGCCCATTCTCCAATACATCCCGCCACCATGGATTAGATGCGTGCTCGATCCCCATGTGGTTCGGCACAAAGTCCACGATCAAGCCCATCTGATGCTGATGTAACGCGCCCGATAAGGCTTCCAATTCCTCGCGTGATCCAATCTCCGGGTTCAGAGCATTATGATCCACCACATCATAACCATGCGTGCTGCCCACTGCGGCACGGAAAAACGGCGAGGCATAGACGTGGCTGATGCCCAACTGAGCCAGATAAGCCACCTGTTCGCGTGCTTGGGCAAAGGTGAATCCACGGTGAAATTGAAAGCGGTAGGTAGCAGCGGGGACGGCGTTCATGTCACGTCTGAATCGGTCAAAGGTGGGCCGATGAGTGTATGCGTCCGTGTGATACAGACATTCCTACCTGTTCAGTTCCGAGGAGCCGCGAAGCGAATGTCTGTCACCCCCTGTGCCCAGAGGTGGGAGGTGCCTTGTAAAGTCTCCCAAGGCGTCTCCCAGTTCTGGGAAGCCCGTTGCCATACTTTACAAGGCGTCTCCCAGCTCTGGGAAGTGCCTTGTTAGACCTCCCAAGGCGTCTCCCAGCTCTGGGAAATGGGTTGGGAGACTTATATTTCTCAAATATGAGAATGGCGGTCTGCCTGCTGACTCTTCCCAGAGGTCAACGGGCGGCCTTGCGGTCATCCGCTTCGCTGGATGCCTCTGCGCTCATTTGGGCGAATTGTTTCGCCAGGGCTTCAAGCTCATCTTCCGGTAATTCCTCCAGATTGACGAGCCGATTACGCGCCCCATTTAAAGCAAAAATCAGCTCATCCAACTTCAGATGCACCGCTTTCGCATCCCGATTCTGCGTGCTTTGAATGAGGAAGACCATGATGAAGGTGACGATGGTCGTGCTCGTATTGATGACCAGTTGCCAAGTGTCCGAATAGCCGAAGAGCGGCCCGGTAAGTCCCCATACAATCACCGTGCCGAGCGCCAGCAGGAAGGCCCAGACTGAGCCGACCGCCTCGGAAGTCCTCCGTGAGAAATTATGGAATCGATCTTTGATGGACTGCGGCCGTTCTTCACTCATGCCTAAATATCGCATTCGCTCAATGACGCGGCTGTATCTTCCGAACTAGCGCGGCCATTGAGTGATGATCATGGTCTTCACGGCAAAGCCCTCGCGGCGGGCGATCTTTAAATACGCTTTCCTCTCTTCAGCAGAAAGATGGGCATCCCGCGCGAGCAGCCATAGGAACTTCCGATCCGGCGTGCCGACCAAGACCTTGGAATAATCAGGAGCGAGCTCGAAGATCCAGTAGTTCCCTTTTTCAGCAACAGGCACGAGAGCGGCGAGCCCTGCAAACTTCACGCGAAGCTTGGCTCCGCTGCTATCGGGAACGACGGTCGCACTGCCGATGGCCTTATTGGTTGTGCCATCCGGGCGAAACTCGGTGTTCACCACGCGAAGGGTTCCATCACGTTTAAGCGTGTAGTCAGCCGTGGCCCGCGAGTCATCATGCTGGAAGGAATTCGGGAGCCGGGCGATTTCATACCAATGCCCGGCGTAGCGCGCGAGGTTCACGGTGCGGACGGTCGTGAGTGGGACCGTGTGCTGGCTGGCACAGCCGATAAGGAAACTGGATAGGACAAGTCCCAGAAGAGTGAGGTTCGCTTGCATAATCGAATGGGATAAAGAGTGGATTAGTCTGTCGTTTTCACTTTTTGCGTGCTTGTTGACGCGTGATTTTCCAAGTGGTCGTCTGGGCTTCCGCGAGCATGTCTGCTCCTGGCCACAAGCGCAGAGCCCCGCGAAAGGCATCTTGATTCTCACCCCTTTCACAACCTTCCGGCACGGGATTGAGGTGCTTCGCGTTTCCTCCGCCCAAGGCGATGTGATCCGGCCAGAAGACATCCCGGAGCACGGCCAAGGCACGGTTGACGGATTTTTGCCAACGCGCTTTCCCCAGCGTGTTCATCGCTTCCTTACTCAAGCGATCCATGAAGCCCTCAGACTTGGACAAACGCATGATTCCAACTTCTAAGGGCACCACGATATCGTCCGCGATAAGTGATGCACCAACGCTGGTGCCGAGTCCTACGAAAAGCATTCGACCATTCTCGTAACGGGCCAGAGCTTGCATCGAGGCGTCATTGATAATGCGCACCGGATGCTGGAAGGCCTTCTCGAAGTCAAAGTCCATCCAACCACCTGCGAGATTCAGTGGGTTACGAGCGATCCGGCCTTCACGCACCAACCCAGGGAAGCCAAGTGAGATGGCTTCATATTCCCAATCCTCAGTGGCCGCGAGCACGCCTTTAACCATCTTCGCCGCCGTTAATTTACGTCCAGAGGGAAACTTGCGAAATCCCTCATGTCTGCTGGCCATGAGTTTCACATTCGTTCCGCCGACATCTATCATGAGGACTTTCATGGGCTGGCAAAGGGTTGCGCTAGGAGATGTTCGATGAGTTCAGTAACGCCATCGCCGTGATCACGAAGGGTGACATAATCCACTTTCTCGCGGATGGCTGGCAATGCATTCGCTACAGCAACGGAGTAGCCGCAGATTTCCAGGAAGGCATGATCGTTCTCAGCATCGCCGGCTCCAATGACTTGCTGGGGTGAAAGCCCCAAATGGTGAAGTGCGGCGAGAAGGCCCGTTGCTTTGTTCACTCCGCTGGGCAGGATCATGACGGCACCTTTGTTGAAGATGACTTGCAGCTCTAGACCTAAGTCTTTGATGGCTTGAAGCACTTCCTGCTCGTGTGGCTCCCATGTGGCGACGATGACTTTACCCAGTTGTAGAGGGAGCCCTTTATCATGAAGTCGGGCGATAAAGTCAGTAGGAGGAGGTTCCGCGAGCGCTTCGATGACGCCAGTATCGGGATGGTAAAGGACGGCTCCGTTCTCCATAACGGCGAGGTCAAAGCGATCTACTTCAGGGAACACGTCTTTCAGTTCATTCAACTCACGTCCGGTGACAAGGATCAGCCGGAAGCCTGCCAGCTTGAGTCGATCAAGCGCGTGCAACGTAGAGGCACTGGTGGAACCGTTATGCGCCAGAGTGCCATCATAGTCGGTGGCCAAGGCCTTGATCGATTGGGGTGGAAAGGGTTTCACAAGGTGTTCTTTCGCTTGGCTGTTGTGGCTCGTCCGCGACCGGAGCCGCTCTTCTTGCCACCGCCATCTAGTTTGTTCACCGTAGCCCAAGCGCGTGCTTCTGCCTCGTTCTTGGAAGCGCCCCGGTTTTCGTAGCTTTCTTCAATGTGCTCCGCTTGGCGTTCCTGCTTGGCCGTATAGCGGACTTTACTTCCTTGGGGCATGACTTGTAAGTGGAGGTTTAATCAAGTGGGATCATCCGTCTGATAAGCAGGTGGACCATACACCGTGAAGGCAAAGACGGTTTTCGAGCCTTTATTCACGAAGCGATGCTTCATACTGGCCGGTATGATGAGGCTCTGACCGCTCACCATTGTGGCCTGTTCCGTGCCTACCTCAGCGATCACTTCGCCTTCCATGATGAGCACGACTTGATCACTGTGCGGATGGATTTCCAGTTCGTCTGAACTCGCGGCACCCGGCTTCAGGATCATAGTGGCGGTTTGCGTGCGGCCTGTCGTTTCAAGCAAATGAAACTCCTCCGAGGATTCGCGGATATTGGCGATGTTCATGGTCTTTAAAAGGTTAAGGCCGCTCCCATGCGGGAGCGGCTCCGTTGCACCGGACTAGCGGGTTTGCGTAGTCGTGGTTTCCGTAGAGACGGCTCCTGTCAGTGGATGGAAACTCCTCTCCTCAGTGGTGGTCGTAGAGGTCGTAACGGGCTCCTTCTTCTCGACCACCGTGGTGCAGGCAGCCGGAGCCAGCATAGCGGCGAGAGCAATGATGCGAATGATAAGTTTCGTTTTCATAAATGATGTATGGGAACTGGATTGAACTGAAAAGATGAAGCAGGTGTGCCGCTCCCACTCGGGAGCGGCCTATTAGAGTCAGCGCGGTGCCGATTCATTCGATTGAATATCGGATCTCACTCGTGAGCCGTGAGTTCCGGCATTGGGTTTCTTGTCCATCATGGAGCATGAGGTGGCGGCCAGCAGTGAGGCGAGCGTAATGAGGCGGATGATAAGTGACTGTTTCATATTTCTTAGTTTTTTCTTGGGTAAGTAGTTGGTTTAAATAGCAAAGCCGCTCCTATTAAAAGGAGCAGCCAATGGATGGCCCTAGTGGCCGGTTTGAGTCGCCGCTTTACCTGTAGCATCCGGTGTTTCTGGATGGACAGGGTCGGAGGGCGTTTTTCCTGTCATTGTGCAGGCAGAGAGAGCCAGCACTGAGAGGAGAGCTAACATGTGGAGAACAAATTTGGTTTTCATACCTCCACGTATCGCAAGCCGTTTCTCCGCTGCGTGGGCCTAGGCGTGAGCTTAGGGTTGAATCGGGGAACACCCTGAGTGCCTGAACATGAAGCTGCTGAATTGAAGCATTAGATAAACGCTAGACCCGCAGAGAAGAGCCGAGTTGCGATATGGGAAGATATGAAACTACTAAACTACATCCTGCCAGCCTTCGCCTTGTTCAGTTTCACTGCTTGCGAAGAGAAGCCCAAGACCACCGGAGAAAAGGTCAAAGACAAAGTGGGCGATGCCCTCGACACCCGACCCCATGAAAAAGTTCGTGATGCCGTGGAAGACGTGAAGGACTCTGTCAAAAAGTAGGAACTCACAGCGGCACAGATTGATGTCCTGCACCCCACGCTGTGTGGCATGGGGAGCGGAGCGAGCCTTTGCCAAACCGAGTCCAAAGGCTAGGGCCTATGCCTGAAGAGGTCATCAGGGGCATCGTCCAGTGAGGCCATGAATGGAGTGGCCTGCGATGAATGGGCTCAAGCAAACAATTCACACCCTTATGAAACTAAATACCTTACAAGACTTGTTCATTCATGAACTTAAGGACCTTTACAGTGCGGAAACGCAGTTGCTGAAGGCCCTACCAAAAATGGCCAAAGCAGCCACGAATCCTGATCTCAAAGCGGGCTTCGAGGAACACCTCGAACAGACGAAAGTGCACGTCTCCCGACTTGAACAAATCGCTGATGCCAACGACTACAAGCTCTCCGGCCACAAGTGCAAAGCGATGGAAGGCTTGATCGAAGAAGGCGGCGAACTCATCAGTGAGGATGCCGAGGCTCATGTGCGTGACGCCGGTTTGATCGGCGCAGCCCAACGCGTGGAGCATTACGAAATGGCCGCCTACGGCACTGCTCGTGCCTTGGCCACCTGCCTCGGTTACGACGATGCTGCGGAACTGCTCGGCGAAACTCTGGAAGAAGAGCGAGCCACCGATGAGAAGCTCACGGAACTTGCTGAGTCCATCGTGAACAGTGAAGCCGCCGCTGTAGCTTAATAGTTGCTGAAAAGCCTGCGCCTGCACTTGTTGGATCAATGCAGACGCAGGCAATTCTTATGATCACCAATCAAGACTCTATGCTGATCGGTGTTCCTTAACGGAGCAGATTTAAAAAACCATCGCGCCATCCATCCTGGCATACGGATACAACCGTGTGAATCTGGATAACCGAGCAGGTAGCCTTCCTGAACACCTTTCCCATCAACAATCCGTAAGAAATAGGGCATTCTGGCCCCATCCCCCCTGTATATTAAGGGAGCCGGCTGTCGGACTCGAACCGACGACCTGCTGATTACAAATCAGCTGCTCTACCAACTGAGCTAAGCCGGCCTTACTTAAGGCGGGCGTGTATATAACCCTTTTGTGAAAGGCTACAACTTAAAATGCACACTTGGCGTGATCAAGGTTCCTGCTAACGGTAGTTCGGTGAAGAAATTGCTCATCGCGACCGGAAACAAACACAAGACTGAGGAGATCAGGGCCATGCTCGGCGCTGGTTTCTGGGTGGAAGATTTGCAGGATCATCCGCACCTGCCTTCGCCGGAAGAGACGGGGGATACCTTTGTGGAGAATGCGGCGATCAAGGCTCTCTCGGCGAGCCTTGCGCTGCCTGATAGGCTGGTTCTCTCGGATGATTCCGGCTTGGAAGTGGATGCTTTGAACGGCGCTCCTGGAGTGCGTTCGGCACGGTATGCGGGCGAAACGGCAACGGATGCGGACAATCGCGAACGGCTCAAAAGTGAACTTGGGGCGCTAGTCAAAGCGGGTGCTGGGGAGCCATTTACGGGTCGTTTCCGTTGCTGCATGGTGCTGGCTCTCAATGGCGAAGTGCTGGGCGATTTCGACGGCGCGGTGGAGGGTCGATTGCTGCTCAGCGAAGAAGGTGCAGGCGGTTTCGGTTATGATGCGCTGTTTGTTCCAGAAGGGCATGAGCACAGCTTTGGGGTCTTACCCGCTGAGGTGAAGAACCAGCTCAGTCATCGGTCACGCGCCTTGAAAAAAGTCTCGGCTTGGCTTGCCGATGTGAGATAACATCGCAGCGCTTTCGTATTCCGTTTTACATCTTATCCTCTTAGCTTAACTCCCGAATCACTATGCTCGACCCCACCTCCAAAACCTTCCTCCTCGACTACCTCAATACGCCGACGCCGACGGGCTTTGAATACCGTGGACAGAAGAAATGGGCTGACTATGTGCGCCCCTTTTCTGACAAGGTGGAGAACGATGCGTATGGCACCGCATGGGCCACCATCGAGGGCAGCGCGAAGAAGCCGAAGCGCATCATGCTGGAAGCGCATGTAGATGAAATCGGCTACATGGTGAAATACATCACGAAGGAAGGCTTCATCTATCTCGACCGTGTGGGCGGCTCAGATGCAGCTACGGCGCGAGGTCGTCGCTTGGACATTCTCGGTGACAAAGGAACCGTGCGAGGGATCATTGGAAACACGGCCATTCATATCCGTGATAAAGAAAACGAGAAGGTGCCGAAGGTGAATCAACTCTTCGTGGACATCGGCGCAACGAACGAAAAAGAAGTGGCCAAAGCGGGCATCCGGGTCGGGCATCCAGCGGTCTATACTGACAGCGTGGAACTGCTCGGGAAGGACATCCTCGTAGGCCGCGCTTTAGACAATCGCGCGGGTGGCTTCATCATTGCTCAAGTAATGAAACGCCTGAGCCAACGGAAGACGCGCACTTCCAGCACGGTCATCGCAGTCAATGCGGTGCAGGAAGAGATCGGCGGGCACGGCGCGAAGATGGTGGCGCATCGCCTCATGCCTGATGTGGCGGTGGTGCTGGACGTGACTCATGCGACTGATACACCGGGCATAGACAAGACCATGCACGGTGAAGTGAAGTTCGCTGGCGGCCCCAGCATCACGCACGGAACCTGCAACCATCCGAAGGTCATCGAACGTCTGATGAACTCGGCCAAGAAGCTCAAGATCGAGCTTCAACACGAGTCCTCCTCACGTTATAGCGGCACGGATACGGATGAGATTTTCCGCGTCCGCGAAGGCATTCCCAGCGGGTTGATTTCGCTGCCCTTGCGCTACATGCATTCGGTGGTGGAGATGATCCATCTGAAGGACGCCGAGCGTATCATTGATGTGCTGACGGCTTTCGTGGAGAGCGTGGTGCCGGAGGATGACTTTACGGTGAGGCTTTGAGGAATCGCCGCAATAGGGTTGGATGCCTCGGTCCAACCCCCCAGCCTATCAATCACGCCGAACGCTGGGGCCTGCGCGCACTGAGCAGGCTCTTCACTAATCGAAGCAACTCAACGGGCTCATAGGGCTTCGGCAGGACGGCGGCGAAACCATAGGCAGCGGGCTGGGCCATGACGGGGTCATCCGAATAGCCGCTGCTGACGATGGCGAGGACGTTTGGATCAAGTCCGCGAAGTCTCTCGATGGTGCGCAGACCACCCATGCCGTTCGGGATACTGAGATCGAGCACGACGAGATCGAACGGACGGCCTTCGCTCAACGATTCCTGATAGCGCTGCACGGTCTCACTGCCTTCGATGGTCTCCGTTACTTCGTAGCCTTGGCTGCTGAGATTGCGCACAATCAAGGCGCGCACGAGGTGGTCATCTTCCAAGACGAGGATGCGTGATACGGAAGCCTGCGAAGGTTCAAAGGTCTTGCCAATGGCCAAGGAATCCGCTTCCTCGCTATCGGAATCAACGGGGAGGTAGAACCTGACCACGGTTCCCTGCGCGGGCTGGGATTGCACGGAGAGGGAGCCGCCGTGGGCCTTCGCGATGGATTCGCAAACGGTGAGTCCCAGACCTGTCGCGTTCTGGGCTTTTCGGCTGCTGAAATAGGGCTCAAAGATATGCGGCAAGAAATTGGGCAGGATGCCTTCGCCATTGTCACGGACATCCAGCGTGATGCCGGTGATGTGGCCATGAGATTCAGGAACGGATTCGTTCGGGAACATCTTCGCGCTGTCCGTGGCTTCCACGCGGACGATGATTTCTCCACCATGAGTCATGGCTTGTTCGGCATTGCGAATGAGATTGCCTAAAAGACGCCGAATCTGATGAGGATCAACGGCGACGATGGGCAGGTCTTCCTGCACTTCCACCAGATAGCTGACGCGATCCACCCGCGCATGATGATGGAAGAAGTTCCGCACCAGTTCGGACATGGAAATGGCGCGCTTAATGGGAGCCCCACCACGAGCGAAGGTCAGGAGTTGCTGCACGAGGCTCTGCGCCTGAAGCGTGGCTTGCTTGGCCGTTTGCAGTTCGACGGTTTTTTCAGGCTGATGCTGAAAACGCATCTCAGCGAGCGCCAGATTTCCGAGCAGAACGGTGAGGAGATTATTGAACTCATGGGCGAAGCCGCGCGCCAGTAATCCCAGTGATTCGAGGCGGTCCATGCGGTTGCTGCGCTCGGCCTGAACCTTGCGAGAAGTGATGTCCTTCATCAGCAGAATCAAGCCATTACCGAAGGGATAAGTGCGCACTTCAAACCAGCAGTTCATGGCTTCGAGAAACACCTCACGCGTTACCGCCTCACGGTGAAGCATAGCATGAGCTAGGGGTTCATAGTGGCTGGCATGAACGCTGGGCGGAAGGACATCCCAGATGGTCTGGCCGACAAGCGCGTGCTTATCACGCTCAAAGAGACGTGCCGCGCTGCTGTTCGCGTAAGTGAAGCCCCAGCGGCTGTCGAGTGAGACGAGCGGATCAGAAATGCTCTCCACAATGTCCACCAGCGGGGTTGGGTTGGAAGTTTCGGCAGGGGCAGCTAGGACCGCTTGATCCACCAGCGCTGGCGCAGATGAGATCGCTTCCGAGCGCAATAGAATCACCACACCGCTGATGCTCCCTTGGTCATCCTTCACGGGCGTGACACGATCTTGCACGACCATCGTCTGGCCATCGCGTGGTGTAAGCAAAAGGGTGCGCGGCGCGATCTGAGCCTGATCTAGCGGCGGGAGCAGACTGGCCATATCACCATCGAGTTGATGAATAACATAGACTTCGTTGAGAGGCCTCCCTGCGGCTTCTTTGGCTGACCAACCGAGCAGCTTCTCAGCTGCGGTGTTGATGAAGACGATGCGTCCCGCCAAATCTGCTGCGATGACCGAGTCAGAGAGACTTTGAAATGCTTGGTAGAAGCTATGCTCCTGCCGTTTGCGACGTTGCTCCTCGCGATGCCGCGCGGCGGCAACTTCCACCATCGAATGAAGATCCTGATCCGTGTAAGGCTTTAAGAGATAGCCATAGGGATGGGTGTCACGCGCTCTCGCGATGGTCTCTTTATCGGCGCAAGCCGTCAGATAAATGAGGGCGACCATCGTGCGCAGGCCCATGAGCCGAGCTGTTTCAATCCCATCAAGCTGACCTGCGAGATGCACATCCATCAGCACGATGTCAGGGCGCAAGTCATCTGCGACTTGAAGAGCTTCTTCACCGGTGCGGCAGAGCGCGACGACCTTATAACCGAGTGTTGTGAGCGTCGTCGCTAAATCACAGCCGACGAGGCCTTCATTTTCCACAATAAGAATACGAATTGGATCAAGATCAGCCATAAGAGTCGAATGACTCTAATTATCGCTAGAAACTAGAGGAAAGTCCAGTTGAAAAACTGCTCCCTCTCCAGGAGAACTCTTTACCAGCACCTCACCGCCCAACTGCCCAGCAAAAACTCGGATGATTTTCATGCCCAATCCGGTCTCATTACGGTCATCAAACCCTTGTGGCAGGCCGACTCCATCGTCCTTCACGGTCAGCACGCCGCGTTCTTCACCCCAAGTCAACTCCACCCGGATGGTGCCACTTCGGTTATCAGGGAAAGCGTGTTTGAAAGCATTGG
>JANYJH010000253.1 GCA_025361865.1 Phragmitibacter sp. | reverse complement strand
CAAGGCCACGCGTCGTGAGCTGCCAGACGGCTTCGTAAGTCAAAGTGCCGCTACGGGAAACGACGCCGACATTGCCCCGCTTATGAATGTAACCAGGGGCGATGCCGATGCGGCAGCCACCATGGGAATCCTTGCCGGTTCTGGGCGAAGGATCATTGCAAGAAGCCCATCGCAGGCTTCATCGCCGGAGCCACGGCGCCTCCAGGACGCCGCATGGGTCATGCCGGAGCGATTGTCGGTGGAGCTGATGACACCGCAGCGGCGAAGAAGCGCATCCTCACGGAATGCGGGATCGCCGTGGCAGATTCTCCAGCGGACATGGCAGAGACTTTGCTTAGAATTTGGAAGAAATAATAACTCCTCAATTAACATCAGACATGGCTCTCGTATCAAAAGGACTGGAAGGCGTAGTGGCTGCGGAGACGCGGCTTGGCGAAGTAAAGGGTGCTGAAGGCATCCTCTTCTACTGCGGCTATGACATCAATGAACTCGCTGGCAAAGTGAGCTATGAGGAGATCGTTTACCTACTCTTCCACAATCACTTGCCGAACCGTGCAGAACTGGACGGGTTCACCCTGGCACTCAGGGCTGAACGCGAGCTTCCTCAGGGAGTCATTGATTTCCTCACGAGTGCTCCGAAGGCCGCAAAGCCTATTGACGTGATGCGCACGGCGGTCTCGATGCTCGGCTGTTATGACACGCAGCGTCATGATCTGACCATGAGCGTGGAATTGGCCACCGCCATCAAGCTCGTCTCGCAGATCGGCATCGTGGCTGCTTATTTCCATCGCGCCCGTCAGGGGCTCTCCCTGCCGCCTGTGCGTAAGGACTTGAGCGAAGCCGCGCATTTCCTTTACCTCGTCACCGGAGAAGTGCCAAGCAAGGAAGCCGAGCAGACGCTCGATGTCGCTTATGTGCTCCATGCGGAGCATGGTTTCAATGCCAGCACGTTCACGGCCCGCGTCGTGGCTTCGACTTTGTCAGACATGTATTCCGCTATCAGCGCGGCCATTGGTGCGCTGAAAGGCCCGCTTCATGGTGGAGCGAATGAAGGCGTGATCCACATGCTCGAAGAAATAGGTGATGTGGACAAAGTGGACGGCTGGGTGGATGACGCCCTCGCTCAGAAAAAGAAGATCATGGGTATCGGCCACCGAGTTTACAAGGTGCTCGATCCCCGCGCGCCACACCTGAAGGACATGGCCATCAAGCTGAGCAATCAGCTGGGCGAAGCCAAGTGGATTCAGATGTCCGAGCGCATCGCCACCATTATGAAGGAGAAGAAGGGGCTGAACGCGAACGTGGATTTCTACAGCGCGACCGTCTATTACAGCCTTGGCATTCCGACGGATCTCTTCACGCCGATCTTCGCTATCTCCCGCATGGCTGGCTGGACCGCGCATGTGCTGGAGCAGTGGAGCGAGAACCGCCTCTTCCGTCCGCTTTCCGAGTATGTCGGTAAGCCTTACGGACAGAAAGTGGTGCCGATTGATGAACGGTAAGCAGTTCCAAGATTGATTGGATCACTTCATGGTAATACGGTATTACCATGAAGAAGATCACCCTCAAACTCCCAGATGACGAGGCTCGAAGCCTTCGTGTGCACGCCAGAGAAGCGCAGCTCACGGTATCCGAGTTTGTGCGGCGAAAACTAAGTGGCCCACAAAAAAAGAGGTCAACGCCGCTCCTACAAAAGTGCCGTTACACAGGGGCGATGGTCTTCGCGGCTAATCCAGATTACCTTCCACTTAAATCATAAAGCGTGAAGGAAATGCTGGCTTACTTCCCATAAAATACCTGCTGGACGTAAACGTGCTCATCGCGCGTGGATGAGCGGGCTGATCTATGGATCACTGTTCGATCCTACACGTTGCTCACCTTCGCCATTCCACAGATGATTCAGCCACAAACTCTGCATCCATTCAATCGCGATTCCCGTAAGCACTGGAAGAATTTTCTCCTACCTATATGACTCCCATTTCCACCACCCAAATCCTCGATTCCCTCAACTGGCGCTACGCCACCAAAGCCTTTGATGCTTCCAAGACCATCCCTGCCGAGACTTGGGCGGCGCTGGAGGAATCCTTGATCCTCACCCCTTCATCCTTTGGTTTGCAGCCTTGGAAGTTCCTAGTCATTACGGACAAGGCCCTGCGCGAGCAGCTTGTGCCCCACACTTGGAACCAGAGGCAGGTCGCAGATTGCTCCCATCTTGTCGTCATGCTCGCGAAGAAAAACATGACAGAGGCTGATGTGGATCAGTTCATCCACCGCATCGCCGAAGTGCGCGGTGGCACCTCAGATGCGCTCGCTGGCTACAAAGGCATGATGACGGGCTTTTTCGCAAAGGTCACCCCTGACTTCATTGCTGGATGGGCCAAGAACCAGACCTACATCGCGCTCGGCCAATTCATGGGGTCAGCAGCGCTACTGGGCATCGACACTTGTCCGATGGAAGGCTTTGTCCCTACCCAATATGACGAGATTCTCGGGCTCACCGGAACTGATTACACGACCTCCGTTCTCGTTCCCGCCGGTTATCGCTCCCCTGATGACAAGTATGCGACACTGCCCAAGGTGCGCTTTGAGGCCAAGGATGTGATCGAGCATCGCTGATCTTCAAAGACCGCATCAGACTCAAGAGCTCGGACTTGGCATGGACAAGTAAGCGCCACCGCATTAATATCGGTGTCCGATTGCTTTTGCCGACCATGCGTATCCTTACCTCTCTTCTCATTTGCTGGCTCGTGTTGGGTTTGTGCTCCGTTCAGGCGCAATCCAGCACCGACGCTGGCGAGCTCTATCTCAAAGGCTACTCGCTCAAAAACGAAGGCGAAAAAATGGAAGCCTCGGGCGACCTCAAAAGCGCCTTCTCCCGCTACCAGCAGTCCTTGCAGATCGTCACGACAGTTGCGCAAACTTATCCTGCGTGGCAGCCAGAGGTGGTGCAGTATCGGTTACAAGTGCTGCAACAATGCGTGGAGCGCCTGAGCCAGAAGCTGGGTATCGCGGCGCCGACTGCTCAGCCTATGCCAGCGGCCAATCCGCTCCTGCCCCCTGCCACGGCGGGTCAACCCGCTCCTGCTATGTCCAGTGATCCGCTTGAAGCGATCCGGCAGCAGATGAATCAAAAGGACGCGGCCATTCGTGATATGGAAGGTCGGCTGAAGACCTACGCAGACGCCTATCAGGGCGCTGCGCAAGCCCGCCAGAAAGCAGAGGAGGATCGCAGCGTTCTGGGCAAGCAGCTTGAGCAATTGAAGCTCCAACTCGTCACCGCTGAGAAAGACGCGAAGGTGAAAATGGAGGCCGCACAAGCGGAACTCAAACACCTGCGTAGCGAAGCCAAAGCCGTCGAGGAGATGATGGCAGCCCGAGAAAAAGCGGTCGTTGAAGCCACTAAGGAAAAGGACGCGCTGGCCACTGCAAACACGAAGCTGCTGGACGAGAACAAGGACTTGCAAGCCAAGATCAAAGCCATGCCTGAAGGCGCGAAGAAAGAGGATCTCGATAAGCTGCTCGCGGACAACACCCGACTGAAGCAGGAACTCGAAGTCGCCCGTAAGCAGGTGGATGACCTGAAGACCAGCGGCACGAAGAAGGACCAAGAGATCGCTACGTTGAAAGCTCAGGTCACAACGATTCAGGGCGAGATGACGAAGCTCCAATCTGAGAACACGGAGTATCAGAAGCAAGTCGCCGATCTCACAGTGAAGCTCAAGGAAATGAACACGAGCCTTGCCGCCAAGTCCGCCAGTCCGAAGGCCGCGCAGTTGACTGAAGAGAGCAAAATTCTGCACGGGATCATCCTCCGCCAGCTTCGTCAGCAGGAGCGCCAGCGTCAGGCGAAGGAGCTGGTTCTCGCGGAGATGAAGTCCATGAAGGACACTTCGCAGACGCTCATGGATCACCTTGAGGAGATGACCAGCGCGAAGGTGCCCGTCATGGTGGATGAGGAAAAGTTGTTCACAAAGCCGGAGTTGGATGTCATCTATAATTCCAATGCGAGCGCTATGCATGCCACGTTAATTGATACGAGCAAGAAGCCCAAGGATGAACTCGCCAAGCCATCCGCCATTCCTCCGACGATCCCCAGCAGTGCCGAGGCCGTGCTTTTGGCCGCAGCAGCTTCAGCCATTGATAGAGGGGACTACAAAGCCGCAGATCAAGCCTATCAGGATGCGCTGCGGGCCAATCCAAAAAACGTCAACGCGCGCACGAACCTTGCCGGGTTGAAGCTCCAGTTGAAGCAATATGACGAGGCGGCGGTGGAGTTGCGACGCTGTCTCGTGCTTGATCCTGATGACGGCCTCACGCTCTATCGGCTCGGCATTTGTTACTATCAGCAAGGCAAGGCCAGCGAGGCTGAGGCCCAGTTTGAGAAGAGCCTCATCAAGAAGCCGGACAACGCCCGCGCCCATCATTATCTGGGCATCATCGCCAGCAAAAACAGCAAACGCGAGAAGGCGGAGGCCGAATTCAAAAGCGCGCTGGCCATTGATCCCAACTACGGCGATGCCCATTTCAACCTCGCCGTGCTCTATGCCACGGCTGAGCCGCCGAACTGGGATTTGGCCCGTAAGCATTATGCGGATGCTTTGACGAAAGGCATTAAAGCAGACGCCGCTCTGGAGAAGCTGCTGAAGAAAACGGCTGACGTTCCTGCCTCCACGAACAGCGGCGGCCCTACGATCACCAAACAATAGCGGTGAATTCCGCCCCGAGAAATCCTTTGACCCACAGGGCGCGAGCGCATTAGTTGCGCGCCCTTTTCAAAACCAGCCACGCGCCATGCTCGAATTCCTTCGCCGTCAGTCCAAGCCCATCATGACCGCTCTTGCGATCATCATCATCATCGCCTTCGTCTTCTGGGGCGGCAGCGCCAAGACCGGAGCGAATGGGCGCGGAGCCTCACTTGATGAAACCGCCTTCACCATTTCCGGTAAGGAATACAGCTTCTCTGACAAGGCGCGCTATGACCGCTACTTCGAGCTCGCCCGCCAGATGGGCATGTATGATTTCCTGCGCACACTCATTCGGGCCAATCAAAAATACGTCACCCAAGATCGCGTGCCTTTGGACTTCGTTTTGAATCTACTCATCCTGCGTGAGGAATTGGAGAAGAGCGGGATTCGTGCCTCGGACACTGAAGTGAAGGCCGAGTTCAAAAGGCTCCCCGCCTTCATGAACCGCACCACGGGTGAGTTCGATGCCGCGCAGGCGGAAGCCTTTGAGCAATCGCTGGGCACGATGGGAATGCGCACGACGGATGTCTATGAGGTCATTCGTGATTCCATCGGCCTGAAGAAACTTCAGCGCCTCGTGTCTGGGAACTACCAAGCATCGAAGCACATCGCGGACCAGTTTTATCGCGCTACTTATCAGACTGTGAAGTCCGCGAGCATTGACTTCCCTCTCGACACCTACAAGAAATCCGTCCAAGTCAGCGACGAGGACGTGAGCAAATACTACGAGCAGAAGAAGGACGAATTTAAGTCCACTGAAAAGCGTGCTGTCTCCTATGTCTTCCTCGCCAAGCCAAAGGATGAAGAGCCAAAACCCGCTGCCGACGGCAAGAAGCCCGAAGAAACGAAGCCCGTTTCCGAAGAGGAACGCCGCAAGAAAGAGAACGACTTCAGCACCAAGGTGAACGACTTCTCACTCGCCACTATCAAGCCTGACGCGAAGTTTGAAGACGCGGCTAAAGAGTTCAAACTGGAAGTCAAGACACTCCTCGCCTTCAGCATGGACGCCCCGCCCGAGGCTCTGAAAGAGGAAAGCACTTTGCTGGGCGAGATCTTCCACAACATCCCCTCGACGCATCCCGTCAGTGATCCCGTGGAAGGCAAGGACGGCTACTACGTTTTCAAAGTGACGAAGGTCGAAGAGCCTAAGCAATTGGAACTCAAGGAAGTCAGCGCGAAGATCAAGGACGCTTTGACTGAACAGAAGGCCCAAGAAGCCATGACCAAGGCCGCGAGCGAAGCGAGAAAGAACATCGAAGAAGCCGTCAAAGCAGGCAAGAAATTCGAGGACGCCGTAAAGGAACAGAAGCTCGAATCCAAAGCCGTCGCTGAGTTCTCTCCCAACGAGCCACCGAAAGACCCCAGCACCCCGCGTGAACTGACAGGCGAAATTGAAAAAACCGCCGTGGGTAAATTCACCGCACCGCTCACCACCAACAACGGCCTGGCGCTCTACTACGTGGTCGCCAAGGAACTCCGCAAGCGCGAGGACTCCATCAAGAAGAAGGAAGAGATGCTGGAGGGCTACAACGATTACAGCCAGGGCACCATCTTCCACGCCTGGTTTAAGAAGCGCTTCGATGAAGCCAAAGTTGATCCCGGTCCGATCGCTCAACGCAGCGTGGCCGTGAAGTGACCCAGCCATGAACGACCTCACTGCTGAGCGCGATGCCCTCTATGACGACGCGAGCGGCTCAGTAGCCATCGGGGACATCGCAGAAGCCGTCGTGCTCTATCGCCGCAGCGTGGAACTTGATCCTCAGTTCTTTGACGGCTGGCACGCGCTCGGCATGGCTTTATTGAAGACCGATCACGTCAAAGAAGCCATCGGTGCTGGATTAATGGCCACGACTCTGCGGCCCAACGATCTCCTCGCCTGGACCGCCCTCTCCCAGATGTATGTGAAGAATCACCAGATCGCCGAAGCAGAAGATGCGAAAGGCAAGGCAAGAATTCTTTCGCTGGGTGGGAAAGTAGTGAAGGAGTAATACGACGGTAACTTGAAAACGGACCAGGTGCAGGACGAGAAGTTGGGAGCGCACGCGTCCCGCGTGCCGTCTTGGGCGTTCCGCCTAAGACATGCCTTTCCTTGATACACTTTCTGCTGCGGACTGGCCAACTCCAAGGTGTTCGGCGGGACGCCGAGCACGGCACGCGGACGCGCGCCCCCCAAACAACTACCGCCCGGCGAGCTCATCGGCTGCGGTCTCAAAGGGTTCCTGCGCAGTTACGGCATCTCCCGCACGAGCTTCATCGTCTCCACGCTCACGGTGCAGACGCGCAGCAGGAGGTCGATGACCTTCTCCTTGTGGTCGGCGAAGCGGTAGCTGTTGAACTTCTCCGCCACGGTGGGGTCGCTGATCGTGTGTTCCTTCCACTGATCGAGCACCCATTCGAGGCCGCTGCGGTTGCCGAGCTTGTAGTCCCAGGCCTCGGCGGGGATGCCGTGAAGCGTGGTCGTGGCGTCTATCTCGATGCTGCCGTTTTCCTTGTCCGCTTTCAGCTTGGGCTTCAGGTGTGGCTTGTCGGGAGGGGCGGTATCATACCGCCCTTCCTTGAGAGGCAGGCGGCTGGAAGCCGCCTCTACTTTCCCGTTCACGTCGTGACGCTCCAGCCCGAAGGGTTTCGCGGTCTCGTAGTCGAGGTGCAGCTCCATGAGTGCTTTGCCCCACTTGGCCCATTGGCGGAAGTCTTCGTAAAAGGGCAATCGGGGGAACTCCCGCCTGAGGTTGATCTCGTATTTCGCGCGGTAGGCGGGATGGTGGAGCACGGCGTAGGTGTAGTGGAAGATGTCGCGCTTGGTGATCTTCTTGTCGCCATAGTGTTCCTGAAACTGCCGCAAGCCCCAGTCGGTGAGGTTGTCGTGCCGCTCGCCTTCCTTGTCGTATCGGTAGAGGGGGAATGTCTGGGTTCCTCCAGAGGCAGGACTCACAAAGTTCAAGTCTGGTATGCAATCTATCGCCAAGCAGAAATAGGGCTTGCCCGAAGAATCTCCCATGATGGTGATGGATGGGTTCTGGAATCCAAGCTCCGGACCGAACATCTGATAATGGTTATCGGTAAGTCGGTCGCTGAAGATCTTTTCTGAATAGTAATGCAGCTTGGTGAATGGGCGATACAAAGCTCTGACGATTAGGTTGCGTGAGAAATTGGACTTGCTACCAGCTTCTAATTTTGACTTGAGCCTTACGCTCCACTTGATGGTGTCGGGGAATGAGCCGTCTTTTTCTTTGAGCAGGCGGTTGTATTCGTCGCTGAGAAACTTGGCTTTCTTTGCCAATTCGTTCAGGTCGGCGTCATAGACCCATGCGTCACGCTTTGTCTCGGCACCTAAACCATACAATGAAAAGACAGCTTCTTGATTGTTCCCAGCTTTCGCTGCTTTAGTTGCTACAGGCAGCAGGGATTCAAAGTTGTTGTTGGAGAGATTGATCCAGTTCCCTTTCACATCCGGCTCAATCCTTTCCATGTCGAGCATTTCAATCTTTGCGGCACTGAGGATTTCCAGCTTCGCCTCCTTTGTCACCTCGTCGGCCATGCTGGTGTAATGAATCTGACACTGGTGCGCCCCGGATTTGGTCTGGCCTTTGACGAAGAAGACGATGGCGACGCCGGTTTGAATGCCGAAGACATTGTTCTTGGTGCCGGAGATCTTCGGGTTGGCCCGCACGTCGCTCTTGGTGTCCACGATGTAGATGTAGTCGAACTCCTGGGCGACGACTTTGCGGAAGCCGTCGAAGGTGCGCTGGTCAATGAACGAGCGGTTACAGATGAAGGCGACGATGCCCTGATCCGCGAGCCGGTCGCTGGCCCAGCGGATGAAGTGCACATACATGTCATAGACATTCGCCTTATTTTGGGCGGTGCTACCGGCGATATAGGTGGCCTTGATCCGATCGTGTAGGTGCTTGTAATGCCGGTTCTTGTTGTTGTCGTTTTCGTTCTGCTGATTGGCGTTGTAGGGCGGGTTGCCGATGATGACGCTAATCTTGCGCTTGTTCTGCTCCTTGATGCGGCGGGTGTTTTCGATGCTGAGCGCGCCGAGTTCCCATTGGTTGTCCACGCGCAAGC
>JANYJH010000209.1 GCA_025361865.1 Phragmitibacter sp. | reverse complement strand
GAAGAGATTTCAATATTAATTTTTGAATGTTATCTTTGCGATGATTGAACCTCCATTCACATTTCTTGAGGTGCAGCAAAAACTTTTCCTTCCGCACTCCGCGAAGTTTGGCAAAGCGAAACTTCGCGTAGCCCCAAAAACTTTCAATCCCGTTCACGTGGTTTTTCCTCTCGCAAACTCGTTCTTATGATGATGAATACGGTGGTGTTTGTAACCCTGGCTAACGAGTCCGTCATAAGCCTTCCAACCATCGGTGTAGACGTCCGAGCCTTCGAGCACGCGTCCCTTGATAATCGGCATCAGCTCTTGCTTGGAACAGTTGGCGACCACGCTCAGATAAACGCACTCACCGCGCTTATGCAGGCCCACAACGGGCGTTTTTCCAGAAGCGCCTCGGCCACGTTTTCCTCTCACGCGGCGGGCTCCAAAATAGCTTTCGTCCACTTCGACTTCGCCAAGCATGGGACGGCTTTCTTCGAGGGTCATGGCGACGATGCGATCACGCACTAGGGTATAGATGTCATGCACAGAGATGTCATGCACAGTGCGATAATTCAAGGCGGTGAGCTTAGCTGTTGTGAGCGCCGGCAAATAAGCACTAAAATAGAGCAAAAATTGCCTGAACTTCTTCTCCGAAATCCGCGACTTTATCCGATACTTGTTTTTCATTGCCGTTTCAAGAGTTTCAGCTCCTTGAACCCCTCGTCAACTACATAAGACCCTATTTATTTTCTAAATATTATGGATTTATTTACTTTTTTACTTGCTTATATTTATACTTGTTATAGTATTACTTTGTAATTTAAATCAAACTGATGCTATGAAAAGGCTAATCATCATTCAAAACGACTACTCCGGCGCTGGTAAAACAACGCTGAGTCAGTGCCTGCACCAATATCTGGAGAGCTATAAAGTTCCCCATCATTCGGTCGTTCTAGCGGAGTCGCTGGACGAGTCACTTGGACGGCCCCAGATCGAAGCGGATCAGCTCCGGTTGCCGACCCTCGTCAGTCATTTGAATGAATCCGAACTCGTGATCTTGGAGATCGAGAGCGGCCTTTCGCAACACTTCAGTAAGTTCTACGAAAAGCATGAACTTGAACAAGTGCTGCCTGAGATGGGCTTTGAAATGACCCTTCTGATTCCCGTCACCAGTGAAGTCGAAAGCTTTGACGGAGCCTTGGAAGCCGCAGAAACCTACTCTGACACCGCCCAGTATCTGGTCGTGCATACGCCTACGAGCAGCTTCTACGATGACGATGACAAGATCTGGGACAGAAGCTATCCTGCCCGCGTCATGGATATGTTTGAAGCCGTGGACATGAACATGCCCGTCTGTGATCAATCTCTCATGCAGGCCCTGAAGGTGCGTGGCACGGACCTTCCTCAAGGCATGGAACAGGCGTCCGAAAGCGATGTCGAACTCCACGCTGAAATGACCAAATGGTTCCGTAAGGTTGCCTCGCAGATGGACTGCGTTCGCAAGTATCTCTTTGGGGACGCCTTCCGTGCTACGGTGGCTCTCGCTCCCCCTGCTGCTCCTAAGCGCACCCGCAAACCGCGTGCGAAGCAGCTTATTATGGACTATGCAGCGTGATTGTCCTACTCCCAACAGTCACACCTCAAGAGAAGAGCGCGGGCAGCATATGTGCCCGCGCTTTTTTATGATCTCGATTACTTCTTCGCATCAGGCCCCGGCAATGGCTCGCCGGGCATCGCTTTGCCAAGGTCCAAATCAGCGGGCTTCAGGCCCTTACGATAACCTTTGAAGCCGAAGAAGCTCGGCTTGTATTCATCCACTAAAGTCACGTCAGCCATTTTCGGCACTTCCAGTCCGGTGCCCCAGAAAACAGCGTTCACCACCATTCGGCGCAGGCTCTCGTTCAAAAGGTCAGTCGCCGCGCCAGTGGTCGTGCAGAGAACCTTGTTCGTGTTGCCAGATTCATTCTTGTATTCACGCGTCCAGGCGATCGGCATCATCGGTTCATTGAGCCCCTGCTCGACGCCGGTGTGATTCTTCTTCGTCTTGTCCTTGAGCGGCTCATCCTCAGGCTTCATGCCAGCCAGCACCGCGCCACGGATGAGGATTTTCGCATCATCAGGCGGGAAGGCTTCATAGACATCTGACCAGCAAAAGATGTCGCTCACGCCATTGAGAATGGCATCGGACTTCGCGGCTTCTTGAATGAATCCACGCGTGGCCTGGCTCTTGTGCCCGCCCCAGTGGCTGACCCAGCCTTCGCCCAGCACTTTCTTACCAAAGCCGGAGTAGCTCTTGTAGGCCCCGTCTTTGATATTGAAAGCGTGCGTGCTGGTGCGCAGACCGATGATGGATTTACCAGCCAGATAAGCATCAACGAAGTGCTTCATCGTCTCATCCGGCCAATGGCGGAAGCGAAGGGACGTGACGATGGCATCTGCGCTATCCAACGCCTCAGCTCCAGCGAGTAAAGAGCCGTCATCAGGATTGATGATGCCATCGGCCCCGACAGGGAACAGCACCGTGCATTTGAAGCCGTGACGCTGACTGAGAATCTTCGCCAGCATCGGCAGTGCTTCTTCGGATCGGTATTCTTCATCCCCGGCGAGGAAGACGATGTGCTTGCCATGTCCGGGACCTTCCTTACCTTCAAAAGTAAGCCAGAGCTTCTCGTCAGCACGGGCCATAGAAAGCAGTGCGCCGAGCGCGCATAGGATGAAGAAGAAAGAGCGTTTGTTCATAAGGTGATGATTTCGGTGCAGGCCGATCTTGTTAGTAACGAAGTTGTTTGTCAATCTTGGCAGAACTTAACTACGGGCCGTCACAGGTCAGCATTTCTTGAAAAGAACTGGCGAACTCCCCGACTCCCTTACAAAATCCGACTGTTACCCAATCAACATCATGGACCCTAACACACCAAATTCATCAGAACCTAAAAAAGGAATCTCGGGACTTGCCATCGCTGGCATCGGCTGCGGAGGCTTGCTGCTGCTCGCTGGCATCGGCGTTTTCGCCTTGCTAATGAGAGGCTGCTCCATGGCGAAAGAATTCGCGGGTGACTTCCAGAAGAACCCCGCCAAAGCCACCGCTGTCATGCTGGTGAAAGCCAATCCCGATCTCGATCTCGTGAAGACCGATGACGCCACAGGAGAAATCACCGTGCGGGATAAAAAGACCGGTGAAGTCACTTCAATGTCATTTGATGATCTCTCCAAAGGCAAGCTCACCTTCAAGAACGCGAAGGGCGAAGAAGTGAGTATCGACGCCTCACAAGCCAATGGCAAAGCGGGACTCGTCATCAAAGGGCCTGAGGGTGAAACCGTTATCGGAGGCGGCAGCGAAGCCACCACCCCACCCGCTTGGGTTCCTCTGTATCCCGGTGTTAAATCTGAGGAAGGTGGCGGTTTCCGCGCTGAGAAGAATGGCAAAATCAGCGGATCCTTTATCGGCACAACGGCTGATCCTTCCGCCAAGGTCAAGGAGTTCTATGACGCCAAGCTCAAGGAAGCTGGCTTCACGACCGAAGTCTCCACCATGAACATGAACGGCACGGATTCCGCTATTGTCGCTGGCAAGAAGGAAGCCGACAAGAGCACCGTGAACGTCATGATCAACACCGAGAAGGGAAAGACCGCCGTCGTGCTCAGCTACGAAGGAGCGAAGTAATTCCTGTTCTGAAAGCAGAGGCAGCCGCGCTTGAAAAAGCGCGTCTGTTTCGCGTATGACGCCAGCCCGTTTGACGGCGAACCCTCTCTGTATTAATGAGCACGCCCACTCATGGAGTCCTCCCCTCTTCATCTCTTACACACCGAATGCAGTTTGAACTGGGGCGGGCAGGAACTCCGCATCTGTCAGGAAGCTCAATGGCTCAATGCGCACGGTCACCAGTGCTGGGTCGCCTGCCCTGAACGCAGCGAAATCTACCGACGCGGAAACGAAATGGGCGTGCCCATGCTGCCCGTCTCCATGCGGAACAGCTTTGACATTGGCGGCATGATCGCCTTGCGCAGCATCGTCAAAGAAAAGCGCATCCAACTGATCAACAGTCACAGTTCTAAGGACACCTGGGTCAGCTATCCCATGTTCCTCACGGGAACTCCGGTGCTAAGAACCCGGCATCTGCCCAATGCCGTGCGCCCCGGCTTTCTGCACTCCTTTGGCTACCGGCAAGGCGTCTCACGCGTGGTCGCCAGCGCCCGCAGTATCAAGGAAGCGCTGGTGCGTGATAACCATGTCAATCCCGAGAACATCGACATCATCGGCGAGTTCGTGGACCTTGAACGCTTCCAACCGGGCATCGTGGATGGCTCAGCATTTCGAGCTGAATTCAATGTGGCTCCTGAAGCGCCGTTCTTCATTCTGCCGGGCATGATCCGCAGCGAGAAGGGCCACACTACGTTTCTCGATGCCGCTTTGCTCGTGCTCAAAAAACATCCTCAAGCGCGATTCGCCATCGTCGGCGAAGGCACGGGCGAACGACGCTTGGAGAAGAAATGTCGCGCACGACTTCAGTCCCTTTTTGGAGACACCGAACTGATCAAGACGCCCATCGTGATGGCGGGTTATCGCGATGATGTTCGTGTGCCGATGACCGCTGCGGAAGTGGTCGTCGTCCCTTCTCATGCCGAAGCGCAAACCCGCGTGGCTCCTGAAGCGATGGCCTTGGGAAGATGTGTCATCGCCAGTGCTGTCGGTGGATTGCCGGAAGTCGTGAAGGACGGAGAAACAGGACTGCTCGTTCCGCCGAGAGACAGCGCGGCCTTGGCGAATGCCATGTCTGAGATGATCGAAAACCCAGCGCGTCGGGATGCCCTGGCCGCCAAAGCTTTGGCTTACGCGCAGACGAGTCTTTCCATCGATACCCGCATGGCAGAGACGTTGGCGGTGTATCGGAAATTGATTAAATAGAAAGTAG
>JANYJH010000092.1 GCA_025361865.1 Phragmitibacter sp. | reverse complement strand
AACTGACCCAAAACCAGCGGTGCCCAAGGCCCCTTGGAGTTATCGGTTTCTCCTGGAAGAGGATTCGCGTCTATGCCGGTGATGTTTCCCGCCGACGCTCATTTTTAACCCCGCAGTGGGAAGCGCGACGCGGACGGCGGGAAACATCACCGGCATAGACGCGAATCCTCTTCCAGGAGAAACCGATAACTCCAAGGGGCCTTGGGCACCGCTGGTTTTGGGTCAGTTTCCCCTGGCCTTTGCCTCCACTACTACTACTAATACTACTTACTACACGGGAACGGCCTTGATCGGACTCGCCGCTGGAAATGGAGACAACCGCGTTTATTTTACCTATCGGCTCCAGTATAAGGACGCGAGCGGTAATTGGATCACTTATGATACCAAGTATGGCCGGACGACCCATGGATTGTTCGCGTTTCAGGCTTATTTCAATCAAACCAGTCCCTTTTTTTCCCCGTCAGTAGTCACGGGTCCGGACGGGTTTAATCCCTACAGTTGGGCTGCGGCCATGGATCCGCGCACGGCCCGGTTTGGATTGATTATGGACACGGTAAATATACGAAGATCCACCGAGTTTACTGCTCTCGCCCCACCTGCTCTCGGTTGGCTATACGATTCAGGCGGTGCCACAAAGAGTGTTGGGATCACTTTTCCTATTCGACAAGATAATACCCGGGGACTTTACTTTGCTAATCAGGACCAGAATAATGTGCCTTCCGGCGGGCAAACTGGCGGAAATAGTTTCGGCCTCCTGGCTTTGCCCTCGACCAAAGACATCCCCTATCCTTCCTTCTCCGCCGGATGGACTACTCCTGGATACACCATCAATCCTCACGGACCGTCCGATATCTGGATTTTTGCCCCAGGGATGTATGCACAGAACAATCCCAGTGCGCCTTTTTCCGACGGCATCGTAGAGCCCTCCTATTACGCCGACCCCGATGGCGTTGTCCGCCGGGCCGCCGGCGCTTATGTGCCGTTCGGGAGCGGTGTCAGTGCGTCCACTCCCGTTGGATTACCTCCAGCCAGCATCAACGGATATTCCGGCGCCCCATCATCGTTGGTAACGCCGGCTAGCAATACACCCTTCACCCAGTCTCAAAGCCGTCCGCTGCTGCTTCATCGGCCATTCCGGAGCGTCGCGGAGTTAGGCTATGTCTTCCGGGATGTGCCGTGGAAGAACCTCGATTTCTTCACGCCGGAGAGCGGGGACATCGGCTTGCTCGATCTGTTCTGCATTAACGAAAGCAGCGACCCGAATGGCCTTGTCGCCGGGAAGGTGAATCTCAACACGCGCCAGGCTCCCGTCTTGGCGGCAATCATTGGACAGGCCTACATTGATGATCCGAAAGTCAGCAATGCCACGGTCGGCTCGATTTCGACCAACGTGGTGAACACCACCACCGTGGCGACCACCATTGCCTCCGCCCTTGTGGCGCGAACCGCCGACACGACCCATTACGGCCCTCTTCAGAACCTCTCCGAGTTGGTCGGCAAATGGAAGTCGTCAGCGGGTGCCATTTCGTCCGGTGTGACTTATTCGCCGAAAAATCAAGGCTCGAACTGGGGCATCGACTTGCCCAGTCCTTACATTGACGGCAAAGCATGCTACACGGGATTCAGCGGGGCGGCATCAACCTCCTCTGGCACGGCGGAGAACCTAACTGATGCCTACGCCACAGCGTCTTATTCCACGACTGCCGCGACTCAGTCGAGCATGCAAGCGGGCATGAGCCAAATTCAGCGTTTCCACGAGGCCCCGATCCGGGCCTTGGCGAACGTCGGCCAGACTCGTGTCTGGAACCTGATGATTGACGTGGTGGCTCAGACTGGGCGCTATCCGCGGACCTCGGTGGAGTTGAGCAAGTTCGTAGTGGAGGGGGAGCAGCACCTCTGGGTCCACATCGCAATAGATCGCACTACGGGGAAGATCCTCGATCAACAAATTGAAGTAGTCAAAGAATGAAAACGTTGTTCACCTTACTTACGCTAGGTTTTGCCATCGTGGTGCATGCTCAGCAAGTCCGGCCAGGCACCCCATTGCCACCGCTTCCACCAGGGCCGTTGCTCAAGCGCGCGCCCGATTACTCGACTTGGACAGTTACCATTCATGGACATCCTCTTGAGGGCAAGGAACCCGTAAAAACTGGCACCACCGGTGAAGGCACCGCCAAGGACAAAGAGCCTGTCACGATGCTTTCAACGGTCGTTAAGACCGGTTCGACAATTCTTGAGCAAAACGTCGAAGCGGACGGTCAGCGACACCAGATCTGGCATGTTTCAGGGATCCGAATTGTATCAGGTAACGCCACTCCTCTGATTTCTCCTGATTATGGAGGCAGTGATATCTTCTCTATTGATTTCGCCTCTTATGATTTTGCAGGCTTCTACTGGCTCTCAGAAAGCACGTATGCGGGCATGGCAAAATACCAGGGAAATGACTGCCTTGTCTTCAAGGGAACTGTTAGCCCCCTCAGTGAGAAGGCCCAATTTGATGAACGAGCGTTTATCGAGGGGGCAAGGGCTATCGGACAGTCAGTGCCGGATGCACTTCATGTGACTGCCATTGCTTATATTGACCTTGAAACACGACTTCCCCTTTTTGCGCAATTCGGACAAGAAACACGAATCTATCGATACAGTGCTCCACCCACAACCCCGCTTGTTTTGCCTCCGGAATTGACAACCTTGATAAAAGAATCTGCGGAGCGGATTAACAGGCTCTCGGCACCCGCCGCGAAAGCTTTCTAAGACTTGTATGACACGACTTTCGATCAATGTCCTCAGGGTCTGTTGCGCCGGATGGCTCGCCATCCCTGTCTTCAGCGATACCAAGCTTTACGCTGCAGATAAAGTGGGACACACAATCAAGCAGGCAGAGGATGGATCTGTCAAAATGGGTGCGGCAGATGCGAAAATTCAGGGCCCGAATGCAAGGCTGGAAGGCGGCGAGGTCAAGGACATCATGTGGTGGACCAGCGCGGACACGGTTCTTCATTGGACGGCTAGGGTCCAGAAGCCAGCCCGTTATCGCGTCGAGTTGACTTATGCGATCGTCGGCAACAATAACGGCAGTCCGTTGAGCATCGTAGTCGGTGATCAAATCGTGAACGCGACACCGAAGGCGGGTAGTGGCCTTAACGATTTGAAAACGGCAAAGGCTGGCGAAGTTACGATCAGCAAGGCTGGCGACCTCGATGTGGTCATCAAGCCGCTCCTCAAGGACCATGAGTATGTCATCAATGTCCGCTCCCTCGCCTTGCTCCCAGCCGACACCCCCACTGAGGCCATCAACATCAGCAGCGGTGCCATCCACCAGGCGGAAGACGGCTCCTTCACGCTCACCGCGAGCGATGCCCAGATCGACGGCATGAATGCCGTTCTGATCGGCGTCGGGGCGGACGACAAAAAGGTCGGTTATTGGAAGGACATCGGCACCTCTCTCGTGTGGACCATAGACGCCCAGAAGCCTGGAAAATACCGCGTGGAGCTGAATTACTCGCAGATCAAGCGGGACGAGGGCGCGAAGGTGGTCATCGTCGTGGACGACCAGAAAGTGAAGGCTCGCCCCACGTCGGGGGAAAGCTGGCAGGACGTCAAGACCGGGTTGGTCGGTGAAGTGACGATCAGCAAGACCGGCCATCTTCAAGTCGCCGCCATCCCTGTCTCCAAACCCAGTGCCTACGTGATGGACCTCTTCTCCCTCGTGCTGCACCCAGTTGAAACCGCCAGCGATGCGCCAGACATCCATGACGAGCCCATCAAGCAATTGGAGGACGGCTCAGTCCATCTCACCGCCACGGACGCGGAGATTGATGGAGAAGCCATCCGGCTGGAAGGAGGGGACAATAAATACCTCGCCTGGTGGAGCCACGGGGAGCGGCTCATCCAATGGCCCATCAAGATCGACGCGCCCGGCACCTTCCGCGTTGAAGTGACGTATTCACTGGCCGACAGCATCTCCACAGAGCAGGTGCAGATCAGCGGCCCAGGTCAGAAAATCACCGCCTCATTGCCTCCAACCGCGAGTGTCAGCAGCATCATCAGCCTGAAGGTGGCCGGGCAGACTATCACCGACACGCTTCAGGCAGGCCTTGGATGGGATGATTTCAAGACGGAGAATCTCGGTGAAGTCACTCTTCCCATGGGAGACAACCATGAACTCATCCTAAGCTCGCCCAAGACAGCCGGCACCCTTGTGATGCGCCTTCAGTCTGTTACGCTGATTCCGGTCGCAGATGATTGACCGGAGATACCGCCAGGCTGACGAGATAGCCGGCCTATCAAGAGTCCCGCAAGGATGATCGATGAGGCGAGATGCCATCTCTCCTTGTTCAAACCGGCCCCGAGCTTCAAAGCCCAAAGGGACTGATGCTCCGATCTACTCAGGCATTAACGACGACGCAGATTTTTGCGCCTCATTTGTCAGATAACAGCCATCAGCGGCAATAGGAGGTGCAAGGCTCCTCATCCGCGTGCACCAGCTCTGCTGGCCAAGTTCAGCCTCAACCGCACCAACAAAACCATGTCTCATTCCCGCACGAATCCTACGGAAGCATCTGAGGAATTTTCCCGTTCCAACGCGCTGCGCGCTAGGCTGAGCCTTACGCGACCCCAGCTCGCCCCACTCAGACTATTGACAGTCGTCGCGGTCCTGCTCGGTGCCGTGGCCACACCCGCCCACGCCTACACGCACCCCTGCATTCCCAACACTCTTGAAGAGCTAAACACCATCAAGGCTAACCTTGACAAGGAACCCTGGAAACAAGGCTACGCCGTGCTCGCGGGCGATGGGCATTCCAAGCTCACCTACAAAATGGGAGGCCCGTTCAAGGAGGTGAAGCGCAATCCGCACCTCCACCTTCAGCCTTGGCGCAATGACATGATCGCTTTCTACAATCTAGCGCGGATGTGGGTTTTCACGGGGAACGAGGCTTACGCGAAGAAGGCCCGCGACATCATCATCGCATGGGCGAACACGCAGACAAGCTTCGGTGGCAATGAATCCGGCCTCGACCTTGGCGACTACGCCGTCTGTTACGCGGGCGGTGCGAGCATTCTGCGCGGCACCTGGCCCGGCTGGACGCAGGAGGACACGACCACAGTGAAGAACTACTTCCAGAATGTCCTCTGGCCTGGTTCCTTGGCCGGCAATCACACGCCCGGCCCCGCCAACAAAGGCTCCCTCTACATGGCCGCGGGCATTGCCATCGCCGTCTTTTGCGACGACACCGCCAAGTTCGACTTCGTCATTAACAACTACCGCACCGCACCCAGCTCCGGCCTGCCGAACACTCTCGCGATCGGCGAGATGGGCGAAACCGGGCGCGATCTGGGACACGGATATAATGACCTCCTCGCCCGCACCTTCGTCGCCGAAGTCGCTTGGAAACAAGGCATCGACCTTTACTCCGAATTGGATAACCGGCTGCTGGCCTGCGGCGAATATTACGCCCGTAACAATTTAATGCCCGGCACTCCGTTCGTCCCCTTCGGCACGATCGATTATCACTATTTCGCCCCTTCCGGCGATACCGGCTCCGGCTGGACTGGGAATCGCTCCGGCTTTTATCTCCTCCAAAACGCCTATAAGAACCGGCACGGGCTGCCCACTCCCTGGATCGACCGTAAAATGGAACAACAGCCCGTGGATGGGAGTAACTTCATGTATGCGAAGGCGGCTGACTCCAGCACTGCCAGAGCGCTGCCGGACGTCGTCCGCCCTGCGGTATCTCTGGCATCGAGCGGGTTGACCTTGACCACGCTGGGCACCCAGACGGCAGGACGCAGCGCCTCTTATGCAAACGGGGTGTGGACGGTGACCGGACTCGGAAACGGTCCTTGGAGTAATACGGCTGATGACTGCCAATATGCTTACACAGAAATATCCGGCGACTGCGCGATGGTGGCCCAAGTCACTTCAGGCACGGATTCGGGCTCCCACAACGGCAGGACGGGTTTGATGATTCGCGACAATCTCGCGCCGACCGTTTCGCAGCGCGGCTGGGTCGGGATTATGCCCGCGTCTCCGAATAAGTTCGAGTCCTACATGAATGGCTGGACGGAAAACTGGGGAGGGAAGAACTGGGCAAAACGTTCGCAACCCCTGCCGCCCGGCCTGCCTTACTGGCTCAAGATCGAGCGCCGGGACAAACAGATCACCACCTTCGCTTCGCAGGATGGCACCAGTTGGGCACCTGTGTGCTCCTCCTATTACGGCAACCTACCGTCCAAGCTTTATATCGGCCTGTTCGTATCCAGCGGAGGGAAGACTCCCAACACCGCCACCTTCGCCAACGTGGCCTTCACCGGTGGGACCGACGGCTTGGTAACGGCTCCAGCCGCCCCAGCCGCCTTGTTCGCCAGCGGCTCCAATCAAGCCATCACCGTGCGCTGGCTCCCGTCCTTTGGTGCCACCACCTACGACCTGCTTCGCTCCACCACCTCCGGCAGCGGCTACACAGCCATCGCCGACAACCTAACCCCCGCGAAGACGAGCTATGCAGACGCGGACGTAACTGCGGGCACCACCTATTACTACGTGGTTCGGGCGAAAAACTCCACTGGCACCAGCGGGAACTCGCCCCAGTTCGGCACCGCTCGGCTCCCCCCGACAATGATCTATCTCGCCATCGGCGGCACCTCGACGGCCAGCTTGAACAGCGGCTCCGTCAGCGAAGGCTCCGACCAGGCGTTTAACCGCGACCCAGCCTCCAAGTGGTTCGGCAGTAAAGCACCGACGGGCTGGATTCAATATGACTTCGGCGCGGGCCACGCGCAGGTCGTCAAGCGCTACACGGTTAACAGTGCCGATGTGGCGAAGCGCGATCCGAAAAGCTGGAACTTCCTTGGCTCACAAGACGGCTCCAAGTGGACCACCCTCGACTCGCAGAGCGATCAAACCTTCGCCCTTCGAATGCAGATGAACACCTATAACGTCGGCAACACCACCGCTTACCGATTCTACCAACTCCAGATCACTGCCAACAACGGGGCTGCTGGCGTAGCAGTCGCTGAACTCGGGCTATGGGGCGACAGCCCCGCGCAGCATCCCGGGCCACCGCCGGAATCGGACAGGAAAGTAAAATAACCGGCACGACGCACCGCAGCGTTCTCAGCATCTTTATCATCAAAGGTCTCTCAAAAGAAACCTGTCAGGTTTCCTATACGAGGGGGAAATCGGGTCCGCTGTTACCATTTCGATGAGGTTGGGCCGAATCTGAATTTTTCTGCACTTTTTTGTCAGGACTCCAGAGGTAGCCGGAATAAGGATTTAGTGGCTAACTTTTTCATTCCTACATTCCCCTTTAGCGCCTCATCGGTGATCCCCACCCGTGGGAAAGATGCTTCCAACGGGAATCCCATCGCTTTCATTCCTTCTCGGATCGCTGCCAACGTCATCAGAAGCGTTTCCCCTCGGACTCCAAACGCTTCCAGTCCCGTTGGAAACGTTGCCAGCAGCATCCCAAGCCGTCGCCGCCTCGCTGGAAACGGTTTCGTTGCACATCAAAGCGTTTCCATAGCCACCGATCAGCTTCCCCCCAACTGGGAACGCTTTCCGCCGCATCGGAAACCCTTCCACAGCCAGCCCAAATGCTGCCCGCCCCGCGGGAACCCCTTCCAGATTCGTCTTTACGCCCAACGTCCCCTGAACCGTCGCCTTAACCCCTATCCCCACAGCACCCCATGCCTTCCGACTACATCCCCGACTCCTTCCAGAACCGCCTCAACTGGCTGAACCACCTTTCCAGCGAGATCGCCAAGCAAGGCCCGAAGCTCCCCTGGACCGCCCAGGAAATTACTAATTTCCAAGCCTCCCTCGTTCCGCTCATCATCAAATACCAGGCCATCGTGGATGCCCAAACCGTGGTGGACGCCGCCATCGGAGCCGCCAAGACCGAGTTCGATGACAAAAGCGCCGAACTTCGCCGCTCCATCAATGAAATCAAAACCGCCACCGGCTATGATGATGGCATCGGAGCCGCTCTCGACATCCTGACCCGAAACGGCAAGACCGACCCCGGCTCCATCAAGCCCCTCCTCAGCGTCACCGCCACCCTCGGCCACCTCCGCCTCAGCGGGAAAAAGGGCGGAGCCGAGACGCTCAACATCTACAGCCGCAAGAAAGGAGAGACCGTCTGGACCCTCAAGATCGCCAAACGCAAGTCCCTTCCCGTAGATGATGACACCCCGCCCGTAGGCGGAGCCACCCTGGAAGAGCGCGAATACCGCGCCATCGGCGTCCTCGGTGACGATGAAGTCGGCCAGCCCAGCGACATCGTCGGAGCCGTCTGGGGAAGCTAGCCAGCGATCCTTCCACGAAGATCGGCACCCCAACAAATCGGCACCGATCGAGCCCCCTCAGACACCGCCCCCCCTCCTTACAACTTCATCCTTTCAGAATCCCCCCGTCGCCATGAAAACCAAATCCCGCCGCCAGTCCCTTTTTGACGCCGTCATCGCCATTGTGGCGGCGGCTTCGGTGTTTTCGCAGCAGCCCGCCCACGCGGCTACTTTTTACTGGGATGCAAACGGCGCTTCCACAGCGGCTGTTGCAGCCACTGGGACGTGGGGCACCAGCACTTTCTGGAGCACTGATCCTACGGGTGGCACCGCTACTTCCGCCCAGACCATCGACAATACTTCTGATGTCGTCTTTGCAGCCGGAAGTAATAGCACGGGTGGCACGGTCACCATCTCTACCACGCAGAGTGCTCACTCCATCACTTTCGACGACCCGGTGGCTTTCACCCTGAGCGGGGGGACTGCGATTAACCTTGGAAGTGCCACCGCAGGCTCAGGCATTTTTGACACCGCGAATAGCGCGTCCACCATCAGCACCGGTCTCATTCTTAACTCGGCGGCGACAGCGATCGCCTTCAGTAACTCAGGAACTTCCCTTCTAACCATTGGCGCGGTCACGGGCGCGGCTGCGGGCACGCAAACGATTACGGTCGGCTCCAGCAGCAGCGGCAGCATCACATTGAACGGCATCATCGGCAACGGCGGGGGAGGCGGCAACGTGGCGGTGGCTGTGAATAATACCAGCACGGGTATTACTGTCCTGGGTGGCGTGAATACCTACACTGGCGGCACGACGGTAAGCGCAGGCATTCTGCAACTCACCAACGTGGGCACCACTGGAGGCACAAATAGCGGCACCTTCAGCCTGGGAGGTGGCACTTTACAGATCAATCAGGCGTCGAACAACTTCGGCTATAACCCGACGATCACTCTCACTGCCGATTCCACTATCAGCAGCATAGGCGCTGGTTCGATCAACATGACCGGCACGATCAACGGCGGCAATCACGTTCTGAATGCCAGTTCCGGCGCGACGCGCCTCTACCTGAACGGCACCATCAACAACGTTACCCAGATTAACATCACCGCGGGCGCGGTGGGCCTCGACTTGGCTTCGGCGAACCACGAAAGCACGCCAGTTGTCGTCTCCAGTGGAGCGTCATTATTTGTTGCCAACCAAGCCAACACCCTAACCAGCAATATCACGCTGAATGGCGGCACGGGGTTTGGGGGCACGGGTGCTCTCGCATTGGAGGGTGGAACAAACCAAACTCCCATTCTCTCGGGAACTCTGACGCTCAATAGCGGCAATAGTTCCATTGGCAACGCCGGCACGGCGAGTGCCACCAACAACATCTCCATTACCGGATTGGTTACCGGGACGGGGTCGTTGACCAAGATCTCTATCAATAAGCTTAGCCTCTCGAATGCGGCTAGCGACTATACCGGGACTACGACCGTCAGCGCGGGCACGCTCAACGTCGGCACGTTTGCGAATGTCAACACGGTCAGCAGTCTTGGCAAAGGTTCGACGGGAGGATCATCCGCCGACCTCATTCTCAACGGCGGCACTCTCCAATACACAGCGCGACGGCTCAGAGCACGGACCGTCTCTTTAGTGTGGGCTCAAGCGGCGGCACCATCGACGCTTCTGGCAGCAACAATGCGAATGCCCTCGGCTTCACTGGCACCGGCGCCATGGGCTTCAACAGCCAGACAGGCACACGCACCCTGACGCTCACCGGCACGAACACGGCCAACAACACTCTCGCCGCAGTGATTGGCGATAACACCGGCGCAACATCCGTCACCAAGACCGCCGCGGGCACATGGGTCCTCAGTGGCGCGAATACCTACACCGGCGCGACCACATTGACACTCGGCACCTTGAGCGTCGCGACGGATAGCGTGGGCGCGTATAATCTTGGTGGCACCACGGGCAACAACGGGATCACCTTCGATGGCGGCACACTTCAAGTCACCGGCACGGCGATGACTAGCTTCGGCTCGCATACGCCGATCTTCAATGCCACGAAGACCGTGGGCCTTGATATCAACAACGCGTCCAACACCTTTACTGTCAGCCAGGCCTTGAATCAGACCAGTGGCGGTTTGACCAAGAGCGGAGCAGGCACATTGACGCTGACCAATGCGGCGAACAACTACACCGGCGCGACGACCGTAAGCGCGGGGACCCTCAATCTTACTGGTTCGTTGACCGGTGCGACAGCGATTGCGGTAAACGGCGGCACATTCTCGGAGAGCAGCACGGGTGTCATTGGCAGCGCGGCGGCAACGCTCACGGTGGGCGGCGGCATTGCGACTCTTGCGGGCGCAAACACTTATACCGGCACGACGGCACTGAACAGCGGCACCTTGAATGTGAACAGCGTTGGCGCGCTTGGCACCGGGGCCTTTACGATCAGCGGCGGCACGATTGATAACACCAGCACTGCGGCGATCGCTTCGCAAACGAACAATCCTGCGATCACGCTCGGTGGCAATTTCGCCTTTAGCACTGCTGGCGGCACGGCCAATAACAACCTGAACCTTGGCACCGGCGCGGTGACGGTCACGGGCAGCCGCATCATTACCCTCAACCCGACCACGGCTTCCACCCTGACGTTCGGCGGCACAGCCACTAATAACACGAACGCCGCGGTAACAACGACCGTCAACGGAGCGACCGATACAGTGTCGTTTGGCGCCTTCGTTCTCAACAGTGGCGCTGCTACGGTGACGGATGTTTTCAACGGATCTGGTAAAATCATCGTTGCTGGAGCAGTCACCAACGGCGGAGCTGGAACCAATGCGCTGACTTATAGCGGCACCGGAACGATGACCCTGAACGGCAACAATACTTACACTGGCCTGACGACGATGAACAACGCGAGCGGCACGTTGACGCTGGCCGGCAGCAACACGACTGCCAGCGGAGGCGTGACTCTCACCGCGGGCACATTGAACATCAACAACGCTAACGCGCTCGGCGCGGTGGGCGGCACCTTCACAATCA
>JANYJH010000075.1 GCA_025361865.1 Phragmitibacter sp. | reverse complement strand
CCACGGAACGCCCTGGCGCTATAGTAAGACTGCGCGCCGTTGTGATAAATGAAGACATGGCCATAGCGCCGATCCCCAAAGAGCGCGCCACCGAGTTTTCTCATATCAGCCGGTGCCTTCACCCAACTCGATGTCTTCCTATCGAACTCCCCAAGTGTCTGCAGCTCGCGATATTCTTCCTCCGTTAAAAGTTCGATGCCCATCGCCGCCGCCAAATCAATGGCGTTATTCGCTGGCTTATGTTCTTTCCTCGAATCCAGCCCTTCACGGTCGTAACACACAGCCACCCGGCCTTTGGGACTTTCCGGTGAACAGTCAAAGAAGAGATATTCGCCCGTCTTTTGATCCTGACCCACCACATCCGGTTCGCCGCCCGTTCGTTCCATCTCATGGAGTGACCACAGCTTTTCAGGATGACCTTCTAGTTTTGCTTTTACCTTAGCCCATTCCAGACCTGGATGGCGGCTCGTGTTTTTCTCAAAGCGAACTTTCAAGGCTCCGAGCAGTTCTTCACGTTGTTCGGGTGACAACTCCTTTTTGGTTTTAGCGCCTTTCATAGAGGTTCCTGTTTAATGAGGTGTGTCGGATTGTAGCAGTTCCGTTTGTTTTGCACGCTCAATTTATCGTGTCGGCTCATCACTCATCAATGGGCGTATGCCAACGAGCTTGCGTAGGCTTTGAGTGAGTTGCTCTTTCAGTCCCCTCGGGACTTAGGGAACATTCACCGCCGAACGCATCGGCATCTCCAGCGGCTTCAGCCCGACCTTGCTCCGACGGCTCAGGGCGATGGACGAGGCGACCATCATCGCGGAGAGCATCGCACCCAGCGTAAGGTGCTCCCCGAGGAATAAAGCAGAGAAGGCCAGAGTGAGGAAGGGCTGGAGCAATTGAATCTGGCTGACGCGAGCCACGCCACCAATGGCCAGCCCGTGATACCATGCGAAGAAACCGAGGAAGGCACTGACCACGCTCACATAAGCAAAGCCAGCCCATGAGCTGGGTGTTGCCGCTAGGCCATGCTGCCAGATGGCCCATCCCACGATGGGCAGAAGAATAGGAACAGCCAACACCAAGGCCCAGCAGATGACCCGCCAGCCGCCCATCTCACGGCTCAAGCGCCCTCCTTCCGCATAGCCCAAGGCAGCTAAAGCGACCGCGATGAGCAAGGCCAAATCGGCATGGGTGAAGCTACCGTCACCAGCGGACAACGCGAAAGCGACGACGCTGAAACTGCCAACCACACTCGCGCACCAGAAGCTCACGGAGGGTCGGTCATGCGCCCGAAGAAATCCCGCGATGGCCGTGGCCAAAGGCAGCAAGCCAAGCATGACCGCGCCATGTGAAGCATCCACACGCTTCATGGCCCAAGCCGTAAGCGCTGGGAAGCCGATGACGACCCCGAGAATGACCAGGCCAAGACCGCGCAACTGAGATGAAGTCGGGCGCTTCTGCCGAGTAAAGAATAGGAGCGGAGCCGCCAGACAGGCCGCCATTAAGGAACGACCAAGACCAACGATGATCGGGTCCAACGAAGCCACGGCCAATCGAGTCGCAGGCAGCGTGATGCTAAAGGCCAGGACACCGAGAAAGCCGAAAGCCATGCCTTGGATGGGCTGACGATGAGGAAGAAATGGAGGAGCGCTCATTCGATGGACTCCTCAATGTAGATACAAAGCAAACCCACCGAACAGCATCAGCATGTGAAGCCAGATGACGTAGATCATCATGGAGCTGTAACCGCGCTCACTGCTGGTCTCTTGAGGAAGGTTCCCATCGGTTCCAAAGTAGCGCTGATGATTCTTGATCACATAGCCGCCGATGAGCAGCGTGGCGAAGAACATGACGGTGAAGGAGACGCGGAAGAAGAGGAGTGATTCAGTATTCATAGACCTGAAGTTACCTCTGCTCCGCGATGACACCAGATACAGGCAGACAAGTTTTCGGCCTATACAGATTTCACGGTGATCAATCCTTTGACAGACGCTTGGCCAGATCACCCAGCACGGACAGCGCACGCTCGATCTGCTTTGACCAAGGCTGCGCGCAGGTGAGACGAATGAAGTTCTTATAGCCGTGCGTGGCGGAGAAAAGCGGCCCCGGCGTGATGCCGATGTTCCGTTCCAATGCCGCATCATGTAGTTCGACGGCATCACAGCTTTTAGGCAATCCCACCCACAGAACAAACCCGCCCGCAGGCCGTGAGAGCGTCGTGCCAGCGGGGAAGGACTGCGATACGGCTTCACCGAAACGCTGAATTTGCTCGGCATAGAACCGTCGCACTCCGCGTAGGTAACGATCATAGCCGCCGTTCTTCAGGAACTCGGCTATGGCCAACTGCTGAAGCGTGGGCGTGGCCACGGTGTTGGTGAACTTGAGATTGAGCACTCGTTCATAGAAACGGCCCGGTGCGACCCAACCCACGCGATAACCGGGAGCGAGTGTTTTCGTAAACGAACTGCACAACATGACGAGCCCTTCACGATCAAAACTCTTTGCCGTGCGTGGTCGCGATGGTCCGAAATGAAGATCGCCATAGATGTCGTCTTCGATGAGTGGGATCTTCCGTTTGGCGAGCATTCCGACGAGACGCTTCTTGTTCTCATCAGGCATACAGCAGCCGAGCGGATTGTTGAAATTGGGCACGGAGAGACACGCGGCGATCTTGTGTTTGGTCAGCGCCTCTTCCAGCGCATTCAGGTCCATTCCATCGCGAGGATGCATGGGAATCTCCACCACTCTCATGCCCAGTTCGCGGATAGATTCGATGACACCGAAGTAGCTTGGCGATTCAATGGCGATGATGTCTCCTGGTTTGGCCACGGCGCGAATGCAGAGGTTCAGCGCCTCCATGCAGCCGACCGTTGTGATGATTTCATCCGGTTGCAGATGGTCGCCCCAGTCCAGCGAACGAATGGAAACTTGTCGGCGCAGAGCCTCACAACCGGGCGGCATGTCATAGGTCAACGAACGCTTCGCATTGCGGCGATCCACCGTTCGCAGGATGAGCGAAAGCTTCTCCGCCGGCAAAACATCCGCGCTTGGACAAGCCGCACCGAATGGGATGATGTCCGGTTTGCCCGCTGCCTGAAAGACCTTTCCCATGAGGCTTTTCGCCTTGATCGTGCTGACCTTGGTGGAGGGCTTTGAACTCCGATGCTCTGGCGCGGTATCGCTCCAGCGTGAGCGCACGAAGAAGCCTGACTTCGGCCTAGCCTCGACCAATCCGCGATTCTCCAGCGTCATATAAGCCTGCATGGCCGTGGCGGTGCTGACTCCATGTTGAACACACGTTTTGCGCAGCGATGGAAGCCGATCTCCCGATTTAAAGCCTCCGCTATCAATCATCCTCGCGATCTGACTCGCAAGGTTTTCATAGAGGAGTCCGGTGGTATCCTGGATCATGGCGGGATGGTCATTGAACTTTCACGACCAGCATAGATGCAGATAGAGGCATTTCCAACCAGTGCAGTTCAGTTCTTCACATGCACCGCCAGCCAGATGACTTCCTCTGAAGTCTTTTCCACGCGGTGCTTCGTGTGTTTGGAGATCAGCAAGT
>JANYJH010000050.1 GCA_025361865.1 Phragmitibacter sp. | reverse complement strand
TCAATGGGGACTGTGCTGATGTCCACTTCACGGATGGTGATCCCTTCGCGCTTGGCTTCATTGCGCGCGCGCTTGATCATATCCAGTTCCTTCCAGTTGCCCGCTGTATTGTAGTCCTGAATGGCCAACTCCGGCTCGTAGCCAATGGTGTTCGCTTTGAAGCCCATCTTCCGCAGGATCGCGGTGCAGTCCTCTGGAATGACCGCGAAGGCGCAGTGCGGGCTGGTCTTGATAAATTCCTTGATCAAGGCTTCCATGTTTTCAGGCGCACAGACTGGCTCAGAAAGGACAATGCGCTTCGATTTCCGCGCAAACACCGGATGCGTCACCGTGGTGAAAGCAAGGTAGCCTAGCTCATGCACGAAATACTCCATGCCCTGCTGAAGCGTGGCATAAGCCAAGGACTCCTTCCCATACTGCAAAAGATGGGGTGAAAGCAGCGACCACTTCTCTTCGCGGTCAAAGTTTTTTGCCTCTTCACCCAAAATCATTCTCATAAGGAAAACACCGTAGATCGACTACACAAACTTACTCAATGGCCATCGTTAAGCCAGTGGTCTTTCGGGTGAAATTAGGCAAGGTGCTTCTTCAACCATTTTGCGGTCAATTCAAAGACTCGCACTCGGTTACGATCAAGGTGCCCAGCATGGCCATTGCCCGGCACGATTTCCAGTCCCTTGATGCAGGTCAGCGTGTTGTGAAGCGCTTCGCCGGTGGTAACAGGATCAAGGAGATCGTCCTCGCCCCAGATCACCAGCGTGGGGACTTTGATGTCGTGAACCCGTTTGATCGTATCCACGATGAAGGCTTCCTTCGCTCCTGGTAGCGGGAATTTGGCGAAGGCCCGTAGTTTGCCTGGATCGGACTGGAGACGCAGGTTGATCTCTGGGTCCGAGGCGATCTTCAAATCCGCCAGCATGGGCACGAGAGAGATGGTGAGGTCATTACCCGTGAAGGTCCGCTTGATGCCGCCAAGGAATGATAATCCTTTGAACATGAGGGAGATACCTAAGGGAAGAGTGTTCATCACCGTGGCATCCAGAGTTACCAAAGCCTTCAGCCGTGGCTCCACTAGCGACGCCTCCAAAATGGCGGTCCCGCCGGATGACAAACCGAAGGCGCTGATCCTGTTCTTGTCTAATTCCGGGCGATCACTGGCGAAACTGACAGCGGCCTGAATATCTGCCACCCAATCTTTCATGCTGATGTGATAGGGCTTCCCGCCACTCTCCCCGTGCCCGTGCATGTCTAGCGCGAGGCTGGCAATCCCTTGTCCAGCCAAGAACTCCGCCATCTCCAGGTAGTTCTCTTTGAACTCGCCCGCCCCATGCGTGATGATCACCACAGGGAACGGCCCCGTTCCCGCAGGAGCAACGATCAGCGCATGAAGGGTATCCCCCTGCGAGCTGAACGAGACAGCACTTAGTTGAACCCCACTTTGGACGGAAGATAATTCCTGCATAAGACTACCTTTAAATGAATTTTCCATGATGAGAAAAGCTCTCGATGGACACGCCTCCAGCTCACGCTGCACTCAACAACCTAGCTCCTTCACGTTCAGGGGGATGAACGATTTGGAATACGTGAATATTAATCGAAAAGATAGGGTCTAGTCAATACCTCATCATGGTATTTCTGGATTATGACAGAGAATAAGAGTATGCCTGATCCCATGAGAGATTTTCAGGGGGTGCTCGACTCGTGGAGCGCACCGACCTACTTCTTCTTTAACTGCGGGAAGAGCACCACATCGCGGATGCTCTCGGCACCTGTCAGCATCATGATCAAGCGGTCAATGCCGATGCCGATGCCGCCTGCGGGTGGCATTCCGTATTCGAGAGCTAGCAGGAAATCTTCATCCATCTTCTGGGTCTCATCGCCCGCTTGATGTTCGAGGCGTTCGCGTTGCACAATGGGGTCATTTAACTCGCTGTAACCAGGGGAGATTTCCTGGCCGTTGATGACGAGTTCATAAACATCCACCACACTGGCGTCGTCCTTGTTCTGCTTTGCGAGAGGCACGAGTTCCTTACGAACGTGCGTTACGAAGACGGGATCGAAGCTCTTCTCTTCAACGAGTTTTTCAAAGACCTGTTGGGAGACTTCGTGGTCTTCCATGTGCTCGCTGACTTCGACGTGCAGTTCCTTGCAACGCGCCTTCTTGGCCGCAGTATCAAGGGTGAACCAGTCGGCACCAGCGACGCCTTGAATGAGATCGCCATAGCGCGCGCGCTTCCAGGGACGGGCGAGATTGATCGTCCGTGTGACGGTGCCTTCATCGTCCTTGTGTTCAATCAGCAGCCCACCGCAAAACTTCTCAGCGAGGTGACACGTCATGCTTTCCACGAGATCGGCCATCTGCTCAAAATCGCTGAAGGCCCAGTAGGCTTCGAGCATGGTGAACTCAGGATTGTGCCGACGGCTCAGGCCTTCATTGCGGAAGTTACGGTTGAGTTCAAAGATCTTCGTGAAGCCACCGACGAGCAGTCTCTTTAAGAACAACTCAGGAGCGATACGCAGATACATGGGCTGGTTGAGCGCTTTGAAGAACGTCTCAAAAGGCGTAGCCGCAGCACCACCGGGCACGTCCTGCATCATCGGCGTCTCGACTTCTAGGAAGCCGCGATCCTGCAAGTAACGGCGAATCTCAGCGACCATGAGGCTGCGCGTGACGAAGATGTCCCGGCTGCGTTCATTGCTGATGAGATCGAGATAACGCTGGCGGTATTTGATCTCGCGATCCTGCACGCCGTGGAACTTGTCCGGCATCGGGCGCAAGGATTTGCTGAGCACGGTGATGGTGGTCGTGTGAACGGAGTCTTCACCGGTCCGGGTGACGAAGGTCTTGCCTGTAACGCCGACCCAGTCGCCGATGTCGAGGAGGTCGGTGAGCAGCTCGAAGGCTTCATCGCCGATCTCCTTCTTGTTCACGTAGCACTGGATGCGTCCCGTGAAATCCGAGAGGTCAAAGAAAACGGCCTTGCCCATGACGCGCCGCGCGGTCATACGTCCGCCGATTTTCACTTCCAGATCAGGGGCGAATTCCTTGCGCAGTGCACCGGGTTGATGAGTCGTGTCAAAGCGACCACCATAGGCGTCAATGCCGCGCTGTTGCAGCGTATGGAGCTTCTCGCGACGGTTCTGGAGAAGTTCTGATTCGGAGGGTCCTTGTTCTTGCATGGCTGTTTGGGAGTGGCCCGCGAATAGCGGGGCGCATGACTTAGCCGATGCACAGCGTTTTGCCACTGCAAATGTCTGAGGTTCCGTTTTGTCCGAAGCGAACCTCTGCGCTCTAAAGAAAAAGGAACGCGCCGCTCTTTCGAGCGAGGCGTCCCAGTCTTAGTAGGGGCTGTTGATTCGTCGGAAGAGGCTTATTTCTTCTTGTCCCAGCCGTTGGCTTTCACGATCTGTGGAAGCTCTTTGTCTTCAGCGAGGATCTTGAATTTAGCGAGGTATTGCAGAGCGGTATTGAACTGGAGGATTTCGCCCTTCTTGGACTCGATCTTATCCGCTGGCAGAGCCTTCACATCGGAGATGAACTTGCTCACCAACTCTTCAGCCTGCTTCGAGGTCGCTTCGTCCTTTTCATAAACGAGGGACTCCAGAAGGCGCAGGGTTTTTTCATTGCCCTCGAGCTTGGCGGCGTCGCGACGGATGTCTGAGGCGATCTCCTTGCGCTTCGCCGTCGTGGCTTCTTCGGTCAAGTAACCGCTGGTGCCGCCTTCGATGGAACGAGCGGGCAGGGGACGATACCAAATGTTCCGGTAGCGGACGGGATTGCCGTGGTCCTGAAGCTTGAGCGGGCCGGTTTCAGGGTAAGCCTTCGGATGGGAGCGTGCCTTATGACCGCCGCCGCCTTCGATGGGCGTGTGGTCTTGAACGATCACGCCATTGATGATCACGGTGAGGTAGCCGGTGTCGATTTCCTTGCCGTCCTTAATGATCGGGCGACGGAAGATGATGTCGTAGCTCTGCCACTGGCCCGGTGGGCGCAAAACATTCACTAGCGGTGGGTTCACACCGTAGATCGCGCCAGCCATGCCATCGGCATAGGAAGGGCTGTTGTAGCTGTCCAGAACCTGAACTTCGACCATGCCCATGAGGAAGATGCCGCTGTTCCCACGGCCTTGGCTGGTGCCTGTGATGTCGGTTGGCTCCGTCCATTCAACGTGGAGCTGGCAGTCACCGAATTGTTCTTTCGTGCGCACATAGCCGGAGCCGGGGACGCATTGGAAGGTCTTGTCCTTAACGATCCACTTGGTGGCTTCGCCAGGGTTCTTATCGGATTCCCACTTGGCTAAATCGGCTTCTTCACCGCTGAAGAGCGCGATGGCATCAGAGGGGGGCTGACCGGGAACGTCCTGAGAACTGAAAGTGCCAGGAGTTACGACGACAGGCTGAGGGCGGTTGTGATCATGAATGGCCCAGGGGTGATGCTCATCAGGAGCGTCTCCGTAGAAAGGGGAACCGGTGACGCCTTCCGCAGCGCGGAGGCCAGAAATGAGCAGGGGCAGCGCGCAGAGCGTCGCGAGAGTGGTCTGGATTTTCATAGATGATTAAGGCGGGAAACTACGAACGAGAATGAGGAATCGTTCATTAAGAATGACAGCCGCAGCCCGAGCCGCATCCGCCTTGACCGAAGACTTCGTCATTGGTCGGCACTTTGCCCTTTTCCAGCGTCTTGGAAACGAAAGCGTTCACCATGTTGGCGATGCCTTGAAGGACCTGCTGGGCGTCGTTGAATCCGCGAATGCCAGCGTGGCTCTCGGCTTGATCCTGAAGCTGCTCAAAGCGATCCGCTTCGGTTTGAGAGATGCTGTCTCCATTGCGATCGCGCTCTTCCAGGCTGCGTCCGAGGGTCATCAGCTCGCGGTAAAGACCGACGGCTTTTTCATCTGCGAGGAAGGCTTCGGCCTGTTCACGGGCGGCGAGGATTTCCGGCTCGTCAGCGATGGCGGCGCAGAGTTCTTGGATCTTGTTTTCGATGGAAGGAAGAGCGAGGGCGGTCATAAGCGGGCAGGTAATAGACGAGGATGGACGGTTTGCCAGTGTAAAATGCCATTCCTCATGCGCTGGAGACGCGAGGCGCTTGCATTTTGCCGAATCATCTTTAAGTAACGCGCTCCCATGGCCAACACACCTGTCATCAACCTCCGTAAGGGACACGCCGTTCGTTATAACGGCGAAGTCTGCGTCGTCTCCGAGACTGAACTCAAGACGCCTCCACGCATGGCGTCCTATGTGCAGATGTCCATCCGCAACATCACCAACGGCAAGGTCAGCAACCTTCGCATGACTTCCAATGAGTCGCTGGAATCCGTGGTGTTGAACAAAGACGCGCACGAATACAGCTACAAGGATGGGGACGGCTACCACTTCATGCACCCTGAGACCTTTGAAGACGTGGTCCTCAGTGAAGACATGATCAAGCCGTTCAAGCTTTACCTCATCGAAGGCCAGAAATATCAGATCATCTTCACGGATGACGTGGTTGCTGGGCTGGAACTCCCGCCTTCCATGGTCATGACCATCACGGATTCCCCCGATGGCGTGAAGGGTGACTCTGCGAACAATGTCTATAAAGCCGCCGTGACTGAGACCGGGCTGAATATGCAGGTCCCGCTCTTCATCAACCAAGGTCAAAAGATCAGCGTGAAGACCGAAGACGGCACCTACTTAGGCAAGGCTTCCTAGTCGGAATAAGGCTTCCATCAATACTTTAAAGAGCGGCGCTATATGGTGCCGCTCTTTTTATTTGGAATGCCCGACTTGCGTAAAGAGTTGAGTTTGAAGTGTAGCGTGATTTTGTTTTTTCTGTCCTTAAGGCGGACATTTAAAAAAACGTTAGACCGCGCTCCAGCGGCTGTGTAGCTTCGCGGCCTATGGGAATGTTCTCTTCTATCATGACTAAAATCTTTGGCGCACCAGCCAAAGTCGCTCCAACTCCTGAAGCAGCCACCGCACCAGCGGCACCTGCTTCGGCTCCAGCAACCACAACTCCAGGTATCGCCGCCGCAGTGGCAGCAGTCGTTGCCGCACCCGTGGCTACGGCCACTCTTGCCGCTGACAACGTCATCGCCGCCGCTCCGCTTCCAGAAGTGGACGTGACCGCGCTGCTGGATGGCCTTGCCGCCAAGAGCTCAGAAAAGGGCCTCGACTGGAAGAAATCCATCGTGGACTTGATGAAGCTCGTCGGCATCGACAGCAGCCTTCACGCCCGTCAAGAACTCGCCAAGGAGCTTCATTACTCCGGCGAGCTCCATGACTCCGCCTCCATGAACATCTGGCTGCACAAGGAAGTCATCAAGAAGATCGTCGAGAACGGTGGGAAAGTCCCCGCTGGCCTCATCCATTAAGACCTTCGATTAACCGAACTTTTACTTAGCCCGCCGGTGAAAACCGCGCGGGCTTTTTGTTGGTGTAGCTTTGTCGCCGTAGCACAGGCATCCTGCCTGTGTGTAGAACATGCTTCCAGCATGTTTAGTGGAAAACAGGCAGGATGCCTGTTCTACCCACAGGCGGGACGCCTATGCTACTAACCATGCTCGCCTGCCATCACGTCCTTCTCCTTGAGAGCAATTGGATACGGCTCTAGCGGCATGAGCTCATCATGATCCAGAAACTCCGCACATAAGCGAAACAGATCCGCCTTCGTGGTCAGTCGCCGCATCTCATGCAGGAAGCGCCCCGTTGGCTCCACACCGAGACCGATGAAGTTCAGATACTTTTTCATCTTCTGCACCTGCGTGATCTCACGCGGCACATCTGCACACACCGCCTCATACAACGCGGCGATGTAAGCCTGCACATCCCGCCCGCGCGGCTGGAAGATGGACTCACCGCGACGATGCTGCCGGATCTGCTCGAACATCCACGGGTTCCGAATGGCTCCGCGACCGATCATCAAGCCGTGCGCTTTGGTTTGTTGCAGAATCTCTTCGGCCTTCGCAGCAGAGGAAACATTCCCGTTTGCGATCACCGGGCAAGGCATCGCTTCCACTGCTCGCGCGATGAAATCATAATGCACCGCGCTCCGATACATCTCCATCACCGTGCGACCATGCACTGTCAGCAGGTCGATGGAATGTTTCGCAAAGATCGGCAGCAGTTCCTCGAACACCGCTGGGTCATCGAAACCGATCCGCGTCTTCACCGTGAACTTGATCTTCACCGCCTCCCGTAAAGCCCCCAGAATGGAGTCGATGCGCTGGGGCTCCCGAAGCAATCCGCCGCCTGCGCATTTCTTGTAAACGATGGGCGCGGGGCAGCCCAGATTCAGGTCCACCGCCGCGATGTCATGCTCTTGCAGTTCTTTAGCGATGCGCACCAGCGAAGGAATGTCATTGCCGATCATCTGCGCCACGACCGGCCTGCCCGTCGGATTCTGCGTGATGGAACTCAGGATATACTTGTCCAAACGGGAGTCCAAATGCACGCGGAAATACTCCGTGTAATAAACATCCGCACCGCCGTATTCCCGCATCAAGCGCCAGAATGGAAGGTCCGTCACGTCCTGCATCGGAGCGAGAACGAGGAGGGGAGTTGGAGTTTCAAAAATCAAAATAAAAAGGGCTGGAATAAGGTTTAAGGGATAAGTCAGAAATGAACCGTGAAAAGTGGGAAGGATGAGCTAAAACGAATTTAGTGCTGATTTCAGTGGCCTTATCCCTTAAACCTTATCCCTTCCTCTCATGATCATCCCCGGCTGCCAGTTCGCGAGTGACAACACCTCCGGCCTTTGCCCTGAGGCGCTGCAAGCCTTCACGGAGGCCAATCAAGGCTACCATCCTTCTTATGGAGACGACGCCATCACGAGGGAAGCCTGCGATCTTTTCCGCGAGCTTTTCCAGACGGAGTGCGATGTCTATTTCGTCTTCAACGGCACCGCCGCGAACTCGCTCGCGCTGGCCTCGCTTTGTCAGTCCTATCAAAGCGTCATCGTTCACCAGACCTCGCATGTGGAGACGGACGAGTGCGGCGCGCCGGAGTTCTTCTCCAACGGCTCGAAACTCTTGCTCGCGAAAGGTGACGATGGTCGACTTGATCCGCAGGACGTAGAGCGACTCTTCACTGGGCGTCGCGATCTCCATTTCCCAAGACCTCGCGCCTTGAGCCTCAGCCAGAGCACCGAGTTCGGCACCGTCTATTCCCCTGAAGAAATCAAGAA
>JANYJH010000048.1 GCA_025361865.1 Phragmitibacter sp. | reverse complement strand
TGCAAAGCCTCTTCCTTGTGTTTGAAGAAGCTCCCGCTAAAGAAAATTCGCTAACAGTTACGGCAGAATTTGAAGATGGATCGCTCACGGAAATAGACGCCACTGTCCAACATCAGCTCAACCCTCGGCAGTTGGTTTTTCGTTGTGATTCCGCCAACGAAAAACACATCAAGAAAGTGGATGTTGTCATCCGCAACACCACGCCAGATCCACTGGTCCTGAAACAGATTTACACCCGTGCAGCGGGCGAAGTTGAATAAGCTATGAAAATACTCACGATCATCGGTGCCCGTCCCCAGTTCATCAAAGCAGCCGCTCTTAGTGAAACCCTGCGCGCACGCGGTCATGAGGAATGGCTCGTTCACACCGGTCAACATTATGACGCGAACATGTCGGATGTGTTCTTCACAGAGCTCGGCATTCCCGCGCCCAATGTGAACCTGCATGTCGGCTCCGGCTCACATGGAGCAGCGACCGCCGCCATGCTGGAAGGCATCGAAAAGGAATGCCTCGCCCAAAAGCCCGACTGGCTGCTGGTTTACGGTGATACCAACTCCACTCTCGCCGGTGCTTTGGCCGCCGCGAAGCTCCACATCCCCGTGGCGCATGTGGAAGCCGGTCTGCGCAGCTTCAACAAAGCCATGCCAGAAGAGGTGAACCGCGTGCTCACGGACCACATCTCCAACCTCCTCTTCTGTCCGACGCAGCACTCCGCTGACAACCTCAGCAAGGAAGGCATCCGCGAGGGCGTGCATGTCGTCGGTGACATCATGCATGACTGCCTGCTGCGGGCGCTGCCTCGCGCGGAAGCCCTACCTTCCCTGCCCGCTGAGCTGGGATTGAAGAATGATGAATACCATCTGGCCACCATTCATCGCGCCTCTAATACGGACGATCCCGTCATTCTGCGCGGCCTATTGGAAGCGCTGCATGAGATCGGGAATGTCGTTTTCCCCATGCATCCCCGATGCCGCGCACGCATTGATTCCGCAGGCCTTTCCGGCTTGCTCAATGATGGCCGCATCCAGACCCTCGAACCCGTCGGTTATCTTCACATGCTCCAGCTCGCGAAGAATGCCCGCGCCATCCTCACGGACTCTGGCGGTCTGCAAAAGGAAGCCTACTGGCTTCACACTCCCTGCATCACTCTCCGTGAAGAAACCGAATGGGTGGAGACCGCGCAATCCGGCTGGAACCAAATCGTCGGCGTCGGGCGCGAAGCCATCTTAAAGGCCATGAGCGAGCTAGCCCGGCCTGCGGAACACCCCGACTACTACGGCACAGGGGATGCCGCCGCGAAGATTTGCGATGCGTTGTAGTCGCGGGGAATAGAGGGTTACTAGCCCCTCCCCCCAAGGAGCGGCGGTTTTCTACCGCCGTCTGTCAGGGCGCACGATCTGCGCCGCGAACCTCTTCCTTCTCGCTGCGCGGAGTTACACGGCGGTAAGAAACCGCCGCTCCTTGGGATGAGTCACTTTTTGCTCAGCTTCTCCACCTTCGCCGTCAGCTTGGCGATGCGGGCGTCCCGTCGCTGGATCATGCGCTGGAGGTTATCCAGTTCGGCGTTCACGATGGAGTGATCATTTAACTGCTCAATCAAGGCGGTCTGTTCGGATATTACCTTGGCCGCCTCCACGCTCTGTTTCTCCAGCTCGACATTCCGCTCCACCAGCGTCCGGGCCACACTCCACAGTTGTTCATCCATCTCTGCCAAGATGGGTGGCAATGTTTTTTGGTCGCTCATCAGATGGAGGGAACCGAGTTCGATGTGCTTGGCAAGGAGTTCCGGCTTGTCCTCCAGGCAGAACGCTTCTGGCCCGGCGAGGCGCATGAGAGTCTGAGCCAGTTCAAGGGATTCTAGGGCGTGCAAGCCGCAGCCCCAGAGGTAACGACAGGTCTTAGGATCGACCCACGCTTTCGGCTCATGGGGCGCGTTTAAGGCGAGCAGTAGGCGCTCCGCACAGGCTTCCGGAGCCCAATGTGTGTGGACATACGTTTCGGCCAGCTTCCCGAGGGCCTGCCACTTCTCGCGGCCCTGTTGCAGGAGGTTTCGCAAAGCAGGCTCCAGTCTATCAGGATGACATAGGAGGGTCGGCGGCCAGTCTTCTTGCGGAAGATAGTGTTTCAGTTCCTCCCACGCATACCCGCCCACGATGGCCGCCTTGCCAAACATTGCGGCTTCCCGTGCGAAGCCCGCCATTGGAATATCACTGAACAACTGATCAATGACGAAATCACAGTGACCGAGTTCGTCGAGCACCTGTTGGTTCGTGACGCCGCTCAATTCCACGTAATCAAGCGGCCATCCTTCCTGCTGGAGACGTTGGATGACGCGACGAATCTCAGCGGTGCCTTTGATTCCTGAGTCCGAGGGACAATGGAGAATGCGAACGGCCTGCGATGCCGTCGCAGCCTTAGCAGGGAGGTCCGGCGTGGCAGGCGTGGGCGTGCCGAAGAGAAGGCGGTTCAGAAAGGGTTTCGGATGAAAATGTCCTGACATCGGCCAGTCCATGACCACATCAGCGATGGCGTGTGCACACTGCACCTTCGCCTTCCGAGTCTGGATGAGCGCGAGAAGCTCCGGGCCTTTCACGCGGTGGCCATCCCGATGATAACCCGTTCGGTCACACCACGGAGCCCGTGAATCTGAGCCGTGGAAGATGACCACAGCTTTCCGTCGTAGCCGCTTCAACCAAAAGATTCGCTCAGTTCCAAGGGCGTCCGCGAAGGTGACTCCGCAGGAAAAGATGAACACCTCATGGGTGAGCGCGGCGAGCAGGATCATCGTTTGTCCAATGCCCCACCTCAGCCAGTGCGGAGTGAACTTGGACCAGGTTTCACCCTCGACATTGAGGGCTTTTCGCAACCACCAGCGCAAGAGATGGCCTATCCAGTCTCGCGGCAGTTCTTCATAACCGAAGGGATGGCGGGACAGGGTAACCAACCGGGTGGGACACCCGGCTTCCACGAAGCCTCCATGAAGGTTCCGGTAGAATCCGGCAATCTCGTGCAGGCCGATGAATACCCGTGGTCTGCGGTTTTTCATCATGCCTCCCTGAGCGGACTCTTGGCTATTCCTCAATCTTCGCGAACTTACTCACGACTTCGAGCACTTTGGCCATTTCGGTTTCGCCATTGAGCTTTTTAGCGAGTTCGCGTGAGGCTTTCCGCTTTACTTCGATCTCTTCAATCGTGAGGGCATTGAGCATCTTGGCCATCGCTTCAGGGGTGAAATCATCAGCTACCCAGCCGATGCCGTGCTCCCGGACTTTCTGGGCCATGGCCACCGAAGGCGCGATAGCGATGGCCAGACCAGCGACGATGAAGTCAAAGAACTTGTTCGGCATGGCCTGGATGCAATTGAAGTTCACAGGAGGCAGGATGTAGATGCCAATGTCATACTGAGCGATCTTGGCCACGATCTCATTGGGCATGACCGCTGGCTCGAAGATCACCTTTCCCTGTGGCAGTTTCGCGGCCTCGCTTTCGAGCTTCTTGTAATACTCATCGTCACCACCGGAGAGCATGAAATGAAGAATGAAGCGGTCGTCGGTGAAGGCCATCGCCTTGATCATGCGCTCCATTTCACGTTGGGGGGCCGCACCGCCATGATGAATGAGGTGAACCTTGTCTCCTGCTGACAAGGTGCGCTCTGGCAGTGGCACAGGCAGCGGCGCATTGTAAACCACGACGGCTTTCTTCATGCCGAACTCCTTATTGAACAACGGCACGAAGGCATCTGAGACGGTCATGGTAGCCTTAGCGATCGGGGCAAAGCGCTTTAGCAGACCGGTGACGAGCGGCTTGCGGACTTTGAACCATTCTTCACCGCCATCTTCCTCGTATTCCCGCGTGGCATACTCATGCATGTCCAGAATCAAGCGGCACTCAGGATTGGCCTTCACCGCTGCGGCACCGAGCGGCAGGGCATCCACGTCATTGCAGAGGACAACCTTGAACTTGGCGGACTGGACAATATGCCAGGCATAACGCCAGAAGGGAAAGTGCTTTAGGTAATCGACATAGTAATCTGGGAAGAACTTTCCAAGGAAGAAATCACGCTTCTGCGCGGCTGGATTAGCGATGGTGAAACTACGGTCGATGCCGATCCAGCGCACTTCAGGATAAATGGCATGATCAAAGGGATCACTGTCACCAAAGCCTACGACGGTAAGGCGATAGTAAGGAGCCAGACATTTCACCTGCCGGAGCACGCGTGCATCACGGGCGATGGGGCTGAAGGAGACAATGCAAATATGGTGTTTCAATTTCGGCTTGGACATCAAAGTAACAGGGCTGATCGTGCTCAAAAGGCGGCATTCTGTCGCGGGCGCTGGGACGGGTCCAGTCTTAATGGACTCCTGACTCATCTGCTCGAACTGGCGTTGCCAGGAGTCCAGCACCAGCCAGCGCCACACCAGACGGCCTTCATCACGTCCTGCGGTGCCGTCTATGACGCGGGCACAAGTTTCTCTTATCCGCTTCTCACTCAGGAATCGAAGCAGGAAGGCTGAATCCGCCGGATGGCGGCGATTCTGGTCCATGAGCCGCTGGGCCATCTTCACATCTGGGGTCTCGAACCCGATCTTATCCCGACGCCAGAGGATGGTCTCAGGCGCGCGACCCAGCATCGCTTTCCGCAAAATCCATTTAGTCCAGCCATACTTGATCTTGTGATCATTCGCCCGCTTGAATGCCCATTCGATCAACTGAAAATCCGTGAACGGAACGCGTGCTTCTACGGAGAAGGCCATCGAGTTCCGGTCTTCAAAGCGCAGCAGGTGGGCCAGACTGGTAGTGGTGGTCTGGGTCAGCAGATGCTGGCGGAGATTGTGCATGGGCAGCCCGTTGAATCGGTTCCATACCACTTTGAAGGATTGGGTGACGTTCTCATACCAGTGTCTGAGACCGCTCTTTGTAAGCCGGGCGAGCCGATAACGGTTCGAGGCTATCTCTCTTTTCTTCTTGGCCAGGCGCGCCTCCAGCTCTTCAGATTTCTTCTTGCTGTTGCGTTTGGCTTTGAGCTTGGCGAGCTTCTCATAGTCCTCCGCGATCTTAGCACGCAGCGTGTCTTCATCGGTATGAGCTTTGGGAGCCAGTTGGTCAATCAACTCATCACTGAAAGCGAGGGATTCCAGCCGGGCTCGGGGTTGGATCGTATCCCGCTCCAGCTTGAGCACACCTGTGGCCCCATGCACAAAGATGTGCGAGAGCTCGTTCCACAAGAGATTGAAGGGCAGTTGCGTTGCGGATTTGCGCTGCATCCAATCCTTGACCAGCTTGGATATCTGCTTTTTGCCAAAGGTCTCTAGGAAGTGCTCCTGGTAGGTTCCAGGCTGATAGCCAGCAAGCAGTTCATCTGCGGCCTGACCATCCAACAGCACGACCACACCCTGCGCCCGCGCTTCCCGCATGACACACCATTGCGCGAAGATGCTCGCGGTCTGGAAAGGCTCGTCCTGATGCCAGACCATCTTGTCAAAGTCCTCCGCCAAGGACATCTCATCTGGGTAAGTGTAGTGCGGCTTCGACTTGGAATGATCCACCACCTGCGTGATCCATTGGGATTCATCAAAGGTGCCCCGCTCGCGATAAACGGCACTGAAGGTGTGCAGCTCCCCTGCCCCTTTCTTGTCGAAGAGCTGCCGCATGGTCCCGACGATGGATGAGGAATCCACGCCGCCGCTCAAGCAACTGCCCACGGGCACGTCAGCGCGCAGTCGGATGTTCACCGCGCTGGTGACCTGCTCCGCCATCTCGGCCACGGCAGTTGCTTCATCCACCTTGAAGAGCCGACTGGTGGCTTCACGTAGATCATACCAGCGGATGCGTTCCAGCCCTTGCGAGGTGATACGGATAGCCTCACCGGGCGGGACTTGTTGAATGCCTTCAAAGAACGTATCCGAGCCATGACCCTGCGGCAGTTCACCAGAGGTCAGAAAGCGAATGACCGCATGCTCACGCGGCTCAAACAGAATGGCCTGACCAATCAACGCCTTCGCTTCTGACGCAAACCAGAAGGCATCAGGCGTATCCACATAGAAGAGCGGTTTGATGCCCCAGCGATCCCGTGCCACGAAGAGTTCTGGCTCGCCCTCTTTCCGCAAATCAAGCAAGGCGAAGGCCCAGTCTCCATTGAATCGATTCAGGCACTCTGGTCCCCAAGCCTGCCACGCATGAAGAATGACCTCCGTATCACTACCGCTGTGGAAGATGTGGCCGAGCGCCTTCAGCTCCTCACGCAGCTCGATGTAGTTATAGATTTCCCCGTTGAAGACGATCCAGCATTGATCCTTGTCCAAAGGCATGGGCTGGTGACCACGCGGTGAGAGATCCAGAATGGAGAGGCGTCGATGTCCCAGCAGCACGTCTCCTTTAGACTCGATCGCCGTTCGCCATGAGGGCAACGGGAGGTCTTTGGGTGAATCATCTCCGCCTAGCAAAGTAACGCTGCGGGAGGCGGTGTCGGCAACGAGAAAGCCTTCATCATCCGGCCCGCGATGCCTCAAGCGGCTGAGCGCCGGCTCCAGTGCTTCAGCGCTGAAACGCTGCTGATCCCGACGCCAGAGTCCTGCTATGCCACACATTGATTAGATCTAAAAAAGTTACCTTGATGAAGAACGGTCAGTGTTCCGATATTCCCTAGAGTGTCAAGATGATGGTGCATTGCAAGGTCGCGAGGTTCTGCTTACATGAGGCCCGTGTCATTGCGCATTCTCTTTACAAACAACACCCTTGCCCGTCCAGCGGGCACGGAGTTGTCTTTGCATGATGCCTGTGTGGCCATGAAGACGCGAGGCCATGAAGTCGCGGCCTTTTCGCCGCATCTGGGTGAGATCGCTGAACGGCTGCGGCTGGCGGGAGTGACGGTGCTGGATGATTTACAAAACGCCCCGTGGGTGCCTGACGTGATCCACGGTCAGCATGAATGGGAGACCACGCTGGCGGCGCTGCATTGGCCCGGAGTCCCTGTGGTTTCGTTCTGTCGCGGCCCTTATCTTTGGCAGGAGGCACCATGCCGCGCGCCCAATGTGGTGCGCTATGTCGCGGTGGATGAAGCCTGTCGCCACCGGCTCGTGAAGACCGAGGGCCTCCCGGTTGAACGCGTGGAACTGGTGCTGAACGGAATTGATCTGAAGCGCTTTCTGCAACGCAGCGCCTTACCAAATAAGCCGCGGCAGGCCCTCATCTTCAGCAACTACGCCACTGAACAGAACTTCATTCCCATCGTGCGGGCAGCGTGCGAGGCCCAAGGCATCGCCCTGTCCGTGATCGGTGCGGGTGTGGGCAAAACGATGCCGCATCCCGAGGAAGCGCTGGGCGAGTTTGATGTCGTCTTTGCGAAGGGTAAAGCCGCCCTAGAAGCGCTGGCCGTGGGATGCAGCGTGATCGTCGCAGACACGGCAGGACTTGGGCCGCTGGTGACGATGCAGAATTTCGAGGCGCTTCGTCGTCTCAGCTTTGGCAATCCCTGCATGACCAGCGCGTTCAGCGTGGAGAATGTCAGCGAGGCCTTGCGGGATTACTGTGCCGGAGAGGCCACACGAGTAGCGAAGCTTGTCCGCGAGACTTGTGGGTTGGAACACACCATCGCGAATTTGGAGCGCGTCTATCTCCAGGCCATCCAGAACAAGATCGAGCCGAATGCAGAAGCCAGTGTAGCCTCCGTGGAAGCGCTCCTCAGGCGCATCACGCAATCTTATAAACTGGGCCGAAAAATACAGGAAGCCTGGCTGGAGGGGCGCGGCCTGCCCGACACCTGTCACCTCAGGCCCGAGGAGGCTGATCGAATCCTCTCCGACTTCTTGCGCCATGATGAAAAGCTCAGGAAGGCCCAACTGAAAAACGAAAAACAACGGGAGCAGATCGAGAAGCTCAAAGCGCGGCTGGACCGGACGAAGAGCGCCTCCAGTGCCAAAGGCGGAAAATTGAGCCGAGCATTAAAAAAGCTACTTGGAACAACCCAATAATGCTCCATCATTAGCCTCGGTATGAGCATCCTGATCGCCCCCCAAATCATTGCCAGTTATGAATCCGGCCTTTGTCAGGGATTCAGAGAACTGGGCAAGAAGGCGGATCTGATCCTCATGTCAGAGAACCCTTACAGCCGCCAACTGGTGGCTGAAAAGCCGTCCAAGGGAGAGCGGATCGCCGGGGACTTCCGCGTGCTGAATGCGGCGTTGCGGGTGAACTACTTCTCCAACTTCGGCGTTCAATATGCCACACGGGCCATCACGATCACACGGCGTGCTTTTGCCCTGAGGATTCTACTTTGGTCATTGCAGAAGACGGACACCTATATCTTCACGTTTGGGGAATCGTTCTTTGGCCTGAAAGAGCTGCCGCTGCTCCGACTCATGGGGAAGAAGGTTTTCGCGATCATGCACGGAAGCGATGCGCGTCCGGCTTGCATGGATGCCACTTGGCCGGAGGGTTTGGATGCGGCCGTGGAAGACGTGGTGACGAGATCCCTCCATCAAAGCAAAGTCACGCGCACGCTGGAACGCTGGTGCACGGGCATCGTGAACCGCCCCGTGCATGGCCAGTTTCACCAGAAGCCGTTCATCAATCATTTCTTTCTCGGGAATCCCTGCGCCGTGGGACCGACGGAGACCGTGGCTCCGCCGACGAACGCGGATGGTCGGAACGGAACCGTGCGCATTCTCCATGCGCCTTCCTCCCCTCGCATGAAAGGCACGCCGCTCATCCGCAAGGCCGTGGAGGAGCTGAAGGCCGAAGGGCTCAGCATTGAATACCGAGAGATCACGAACCGCCCGAATGCGGAAGTGATCGAGGCCATCTCCCAGTGTGATTTCGTGCTGGATGGAACCTTCTCTGACATCCCTCTCGGCGTGCTGGGAACGGAGGCAGCGTTCATGGCCAAGCCCGCCATCGTAGGCAGCATGGCGACCAGTGAAGTGCAACGCTTCAGCCAGGGAACCGGCATCCTCACAGACTGCTTCGTCCCACCCGATGGCATCAAGGACGCGGCCCGCAGATTGATCACCGACCCTGAATTCCGCCGCAGCCACGGCGAGCATTTGCGGGAGTTCGTGAGCGAGAACTGGACGCCGAAATCAGTCGCGGAGAAGTGGCTGAAGGTCATGCGCAAGAAACAGCCTAAGGAGTGGATGGTGAACCCGAAGGACATCCAATACGTCTGGGGCTATGGCGATCCCGCTGCCATCCGCGAGGTCGTGCGCGAGACGCTGAAGCGCAAAGGAGTCCAAGCGTTCCGCCTCGGGCATCGGCCTGATTTGGAGCAGAAACTGATCGCTTTGGCAGATGGGCAGGATGTTTGAAACTGAACAGGGGCCATTTTCACAATTTCCTTGCGCCCCTGCTCCGGCTCCCCTAATATCGGCAAGGCAGTGCATCAAAGCCGCACGCTTTGAGACTGATTTGATAGAAAAACGCCACGGTGCCAGACATGCAACCCCATAGCCTTAGGCTTGTGCCAGCGACTCTATCCATCCAGTTGAATCCGTTATTGGATCGTCTCACAGCGGCTTTGCCACCACGTCGGTCACTTGAGTCCTTCGACGACACCGACGCGCATCGCCCCTCCACGCGGAGCCTGGACAGCATGACGCTCGTCCCCAGCGGCTCTGCACTAGAAAACGAAAGCATAAACCTGACGATCCCTCGTCCCCAGTATGGCAGAATACACCAACAGCAATGGCGCCAGCCGTCCCCCAGGTCGGGGCGGTCGTGGCCGTCGCCGCCCCGGCGGCAACAACCCCAACCGCAGTGGCAACAGCAACTACGATGACCGCGAACGCTCACCGCGTCGTGAACCGAAAACCCCGCCTCCTAGTGGATTCCAGAAGTTCCTGCACGCAGTGAGCTTCGGTCTCCTCGGCAAAAGCGGAGCCCAGAAACCCTACGCCTCCACCACGGGCAACATCCAACCCCAGCGCACGCCACGGGTTGAACGCACCGAGCGTGAAGACCGTCCTGAACGTGCCGAACGCGGCCCCCGTCCAGAGCGCTCCGAGCGTCCTCGTGAACCCCGTCCACCGCGCCAACATCCGACTTCCGCAGAGGTCACGGGTGAAAAGCTCTATGTGGGCAATCTGAGCTATGACGCCTCTGAAAGCGATCTCTTCGAGCTCTTCCAAGGCGCAGGCCGGGTGAAGAACGCAGAAGTCGTGGTGAATAGCCGCACCCAGCGCAGCAAGGGCTTTGCCTTTGTCACCATGATGAGCATCGACGAAGCCAAGAAGGCCGTGAATGAGCTCAATGGTAAGGATTTCATGAGCCGTCCCCTCGTGGTAGGTGGAGCCAAGCCCATGACTCCCCGTGATGAGCGCTCTGATGATCACAGCGAGTCTGAGTCCTCAGACCAGGCCGAAGAAACAGCCTCCGCTTAATCGCCAGCTCAGTCTTTATCACCGCCTGTCAGCCTCGTGCTGGCAGGCGGTTTTTTGTATCACATTCTATTCCTACGTCCATATGAGCGCGGCTAACGCCAGCTACGGGAGTGGAAAACAACTTTTGCAATGCTTTACCACTCCGCGTTAGGTAACAGCCAGTGAATATTATCCTCGTCCTTCTCGCCATTCTGACTCTGGGAGCGGCCAATGTGGCCCGGCAACGCTATGAGAGCGCGGTGGGTCGAGGGCGACGCCTGAAGATTCCCGGAGGTGTCACGGTGAGTGAAGTGGTGCGTGATTTCTTGGACCAAGAAGGAGCGATGGACGTGCAGATCGTGGAGCACACGGCGTTGGTTTCCGACTACTGTGATCCGAATCGGCGACGGCTCTATTTGAACAAATCCATGATCCATGCCACAGACGCGGGTTCATTGGCCATCGCCCTGCACGAGGCGGCACACGCCCTGCAAGAAGGACCGAGCAAGGCCGCGCTGAAGTGGCGATTGAGCGCGATCAAGATGACCCGCTATGGCCCAGCCCTGATGGGATTAGGCGCTTTATTCATGACCTTTTTCATGCGCATTCCATTTCGGAGTTCACTGGCCGTCACCGTGCTGGTCTGGTTCCTCATCATGCTGGGAAATGTGATGAGCCTGCCTGTGGAATTCAATGCTTCCCACCGGGCGCTGGCCTGGCTGGAGCGTCGGTTGTCAAAGAGCCGGGACTTCGTGGAAACGATGTCCGCCTTGCTTCAAGGCGTCGCCGTGCGGGACACAGCCATCTTCACGCGGTCGCCGTTGTATTGTCTCTTCGGCTTCCTGCCTCTCGGTGGGAAACTGAGGCCGGTGAGCCCTCCAAAGAAATAGCCGTCCCCCCTCAATAGCGCTTCATGCTGGGATCAATGAGATCCGCCCAAGAATCAATGCCGCCCGTCAGATTATAGACGTTCTCGTAACCCATCTGCTTGAGCATCTCCACGGCATGACCAGAGCGCATCCCATGATGGCAATAGACGACGATGGGGCGGTCTTTATCAAAGAGGCGCACGGGAGCCTGTGCGGCCAGTGTGGATAGGGGGATCAACTCCGCCCAATCCAGCTTACAAATAGCGAATTCATCCTCTTCCCTCACGTCGATAAGGCGAAAGGGACGCGCTCCGCTGCGTTTCATCAATGTCTGAAGTTCGATCGCACTGACTTCCATAAGTGTTTACTAATAAACGACTTCGACAGGAGTGCCAATGCTTACATGCTCAAAGAAGATACGGGCCATTTTTTCTGGCATCCGCACACAACCGTGAGAGGCTGGATACCCCGGAAGATAGCCAGCATGCATCCCGATGCCGCTCGTAAAACGCATAAAGAAGGGCATCCGAGCCCCGTCAAACATACCGCCGGGCGGCATGGGGTCCAGATGACGGTCAATGTTCTGCGCGAGGATGTTCTTCTGGGCGTCGATGTAGTCCCCGTATTGACTGGACATGTGAGTCGCATCTTTTTGCGTGATCGTGTATCTGCCTAGAGGAGTGTGATGCTGATCATCCCCGCTGGAGATCAGGGAGAGGCCGACGAGCTGCTTGCCCTTGTAGAAGTAAGCCTTTTGCTGGCTGATGCTGATCGTGATGCCCGGAGCGCCGGGAACGCCATCCCCGCGCCAATAGGACTCCGTGTCTTCTGGAGGGCCTTGTCGTGGACCCAAATGAGCCGGACCCATGCCTTCGACATACTGCGTGCCGCCATGCAGATAACGGGAGTAATCACCATAGTAAACGCCTTGGCAACTGGCCAGCAGGGACATCGCGCCCAGCAAGCCTACTTTTCCCAAAAGCCTTCTCAGCCCGAGCCAGTTTAGATCAATCGTATTCTTTGCCATGAGTTTGATTTTCGAGAAAGGTAATTATGACGCACTCCCTGTGCCTTGTCCATTTCATAACCGTCGCGTGCCTGCCAAAAAGCCATTGCAGTCCGCACACGGTGATCCATCTATGCACTACGGAGTGACTTGTCTCTAGCGCTCCAACCCCAAAGCCATGCCTACCTACGAATACGAGTGTCTCACCTGCAAGCATCCCTTTGAAGTCGTGCAGTCCATGAAGGATGCCCATCTCACGGACTGCCCGCAACCCGGATGTCCCGGACCTATCCGCCGTAAGATCGGTCGCGGTGCGGGAATCATCTTCAAAGGCACCGGTTTCTACGAGACCGACTACCGGAGTGATTCCTACAAAGCTGCTGCGAAAAAAGATAGCGGTGAAGCGGCAGGCACCACGGCTCCTCCCCCTGCTGCTGCACCCGCCGCAGCTCCGAGCGCCCCTGCTCCCGCAGCCACTCCACCCCCCGCCAGTTCCTCCTCCGGCACTGCGGCCTGAGGCTTGAACCGGCTCCTTAGATCCCTCCTCTCCATTACCGAGCGTGCTCCGTTTCATCCTCCATCTCCTCGTCACGCTCGGTCTTGGTCTTCTGACAGCCGTGACTATCGACAGCCAGCGGTCAGGAGATTTGTCCCAAATCAAAGCCGCAGAATCCGCGCCGCCGATTAAGCAGGGAGAAGCAGAACTGTTCGAGCGCACGGAGCAGAGTATCTGGAGGCGCGCTGATCCCATCACGCTGACGGAGGCTGAGGTGAACGGCTATCTTGCCGGAGTTCTCAATGCGAAGCAGCCCCTTCTTTCCAACTGGGTGGCCAAGTTCGACCGCGTCCTGCTTCAGTTCGAGCCCGGCATTTGTCGCGTTTGGTTTACTTGGAAGAGAGGAAATCGCACCACCACGGCGTCCTTGGATGTCAGCATCCGCAGGGAGAAGGACATTTTCATTACGGAGATCGAAGGTGGTTCCTATGGCCGACTCCCCCGCCTGCCGCGCGGGCTCATGGTCGCGCTCCTACCTGCGGCCCGCAGTCTTTGCACGGCCTTGGACGACGAAATCCATATGCTGTTTCAGATGAACGATATCCACTTTGAGAAAAACAAAGTGGTGCTGGACCCGCGATTCGAGATCGTGAAATAATCACGTCAGTCCCCCGACTTGATGCGCCACTTCATCGTTCAGCTTGATCGACTCCATCACCGCCAGAGCCAGGTGTGGATCGCACTTGTCCTGACGCTGGCCATCCCCTCGCTGGTTCAGGCCCAGGCACCGGCTCCCATTCCCAGCACTTCCACAAGGCCCGCCGCGGCGGCTGTCTCCACGAGCATTACCGGTCAGTTCATCCTCCACGGCTCGGATTTGAACACCCGCAGCGCCTTCACGATGCACTCGGATGAGTTGTCGCAGTCGCTTGGTCAACTGCTCAAAGACGATGGAAAATTCGGCATTCCAGTGGTCATCGTGCTTAAAGCGCCGCCGGATATTTCCTTGATCGGCCCCGCCGTGACCACGAACATCAGCCAGTTGGAGCACGGCGGCTTTCACTTGCAGATGAATGTGCAACTGCGCCCCGACTTCCAAAGCGAAGACTTCAGCCACGAGCTAGTCCGGGTGCTCCTGGCCGAACGCAT
>JANYJH010000037.1 GCA_025361865.1 Phragmitibacter sp. | reverse complement strand
GAGCGATCTTCTGCTCTCAAAGGGATATAAAGTGATCGGCTTGGACAACTTGCTTACGGGCAATGTGCGCAACATCGAGCACCTCGCGAAGAATGATGATTTTGACTTCATCAAACACGATGTCACCAAGTTCATCTACCTGCCCGGTGAGGTGGATTTGATCTTCCATTTCGCTTCGCCCGCCAGCCCAATTGACTATCTTGAACTACCCATTCAAACACTGAAGGTAGGTTCGCTAGGAACTCACAATGCGCTCGGTCTCGCTCGCGAGAAGAACGCTACATTCCTAGTCGCTTCGACCAGCGAGTGCTATGGCGATCCTTTGGAGCACCCGCAGAAAGAGACCTATTGGGGTAACGTCAACCCCGTCGGACCCCGCGGCGTTTATGACGAAGCGAAGCGTTTTGCCGAAGCCATGACAATGGGCTATCACCGCTTCCATAAGCTGGACACGAAGATTGTCCGCATCTTTAACACCTATGGTCCGCGCATGAGACTGGAAGACGGCCGTGTGGTTCCCGCTTTCATTGGCCAAGCGCTCAAAGGAACGCCGTTGACCGTCTTTGGCGATGGTTCACAGACGCGCAGCTTTTGCTATGTGAGCGATTTGCTGGACGGGATTTATCGTCTTTCCCAAAGTGACTACCATGAGCCCTGCAACATCGGCAATCCGGGTGAAATGACCGTCCTTCAGTTCGCGGAGAAGATACTGGCAATGACTGGAAGCAAGTCGGAAATAGACTTCCGTCCTCTGCCTGTGGACGATCCTAAGGTGCGCCGCCCAGACATCACCCTCGCCAGAAAGCTCCTAAACTGGGAGCCGAAAGTGTCTTTTGATGAGGGTATTGTGAAGACACTCGACTATTTTAAAGACTTTCTTGCAATCAAGTCTTGATGTTTGAGCGGCAAACCTGCTAAAACTTAAAAACGCAGTTTAAATTAGAGAATCAGCCCTCTATAGTCTGCGCCCAAATTATCACTGAATTTATGACTCTTCGTTTTACTCCTGTCATGTGCGCCGCAGCGCTCATCGCGTCTGGTGCGATCAAGGCTTCTGCCCAAGAGGCAGCAACTCTTAGAGTTGAAATCGCTAAAAACGTCGAACCAACCGCGATCCCAACGCCTCAGATTCAGGTGACCAATATTCCTGACAAGCGCTGGAAGCCCAGAAACTGGTTGGAGTTGGACATTCCCTTCGATGTTAAAAAAGCGAAGGTGGCAGGGGACACATCCAGCATAGTGGACGCGCTGGATTTCAAAATCTACATCGCACTTAGCAAGCCCGATCCAGTCACTCACAAGTATCCTTTGCTTACGGCCAGCATCACATATGTGAATGTCCCGCTTAAAGAAAAGGTTCACGCGCTCGCTTTCGTCTCACCATCGGCACTGAGCCGCGCAATGGATGCGGGCGGCGCGAGCAAGAGTGCTGAATTTACCAAGAACGACATTAAAGCCGTAGCCATCGAAGTCAGCTCAGGCGGCCAGGTGGTGGGAGCTTATTCTTCCATCCCAGTGACAAAAGACAAAAAATGGTATGATGTCACCGAAGGTTTCAATGTAATGGACGGCCTGCTTCTCCCGAAGACGAAGACCCCGTTTTCCATCCTCTGGGGTGACTACGATGTGGAAGTGAAGCCCTGATGCACAGGCTCGGGTAATATAAGTGACAGCACTTAAGTGGATAGAGTGTATTTAGCGCGCATAGCTCATGGCAGACAATAGCAACTACGCAGTAATCAACCTTGGCTCTCAACGAGTCTGCGGTGCGATTTTTACCAAAAACCGTGCTGGCGAACTGACACTCAAGCAGTTTGAGTTCGCGGAAATGCACGGTGATCCCTCGACGGAGGCGACTCGATTGCCCCAGTTGCGCATTGCCATGCTGGACTTGGCGGACAAGCTAAAGCTCAAGGGTAAGTCAGCCTGGTATTCCATCGCTGGTCATGTGGTATTCACCCGCTTCGTTAAACTGCCTCCGTTCGCGGATGACAAGGCGGACCAGATCGTAGAATTTGAGGCTCGCCAAAACGTGCCCTTCCCCATTAACGAGGTTATTTGGGATTATGAATTCATCGGCGGCACGAACGGTGGTGAGCGTGAAGTGGCGCTGGTGGCTATCAAGGCCGACGCCTTAAATGACATCAACGACCAAGTGGAGTCCGTCGGCGTGACCGTGGCAGGTGTTGATTTAGCACCGCTGGCCGTCTTCAATGCCTTCCGCTACAACTATCCTGACGTAGAAGAATCCTCATTAATTATTGATCTCGGCGCTCGCTCTACGAATCTCGTATTCATTGAGGCGGATCGCGTATTCACCCGGAACATTCTCATTGGTGGCGCTTCAGTATCTGGTGCTATTGCCAAGGAATTCGGCACAAGTTTCGTCGAAGCTGAAGAAAGCAAGCGCACGAAAGGATTCGTGGCTCCCGGCGGGGCCTACGAACCGCATGAGGATGAAGAGGTGGATGCCATCTCTAAAATCATGCGCAACACGATGACCCGTCTTCATGGCGAGGTGGTTCGCACAATCAATTATTACCGTGCCCAGCAGGGCGGCAGTGCGCCACAGCGCATCTTCCTCTGCGGCGGCGGTGCGCACACGGCGCTGGTTTCCGAGTTTTTTGAAGAGAAGTTCAATCTCCCCGTGGAAGTTTTCAATCCTTTGCGGGCTGTTCATTTGGATCGCCGATTGGACGCCAATGTTGCGGCAAACAACGCTGCGAGCATCGCTGAGCTGGTCGGTTTGGCGCTGCGTCAGGCGGGCTCCTGCCCGGTTGAAGTGGAGCTTGTTCCTGATTCAGTCGAGAAGAACAGAGACGCATCAAGACGCGCGCCGTTCTTGATGATGGCCATGCTGGCATTGTTTGCCATGTTGGGCGTTGCGGTTCTTTACTTTAAAAAAGCTGAAAACGTGGTGCAGAAGCAGTTGGTTCAGCTTACGCAAAAGAAGGCCCAATTAGAAAAGGATACAGCAGCCATTCGTCAGCATGACCGGACCTTGGATCAGCTCAAAGGGCAAAGCTCCCAGCTTGAGCAGGTGGTGCAAGATCGTGGTTATTGGAACCGCATCCTCACGACATTAAACAACAAGTTTGAGAATGATTTGATCTGGCTCACGCAAATTGAAGTCCTTAAAGACGGAGCGCCCCTAACGAAGCCTATGACGGGAGTTCCTGTCGCCGCGCCAGTTAAACCCACTGCTCCAGCCAGAGGCGCAGCGGTTGCGACCGTCGCTTCTCCATACAGCCTTCGTGTTCAGGGTCTTTATCGCAAGAACGACAATGCCCAAGCGGTCGTCTATAAATACTTCGATGACCTCAAAGCCCTCACGGACATTTTTGGAGCCACGGATCAGAAGGCGGATGCAAACTCAGGATTGGAAGATGACCGTTATGCTTACCAGTTCAAGTTTAGCCTGCCTCTAGCAACGGGAATGAAGTTTGAAAAGTGATGAACTGGATACGCGAAAATAAAAAGCTGGCAACCATCGTCGGCATCATGATCGCTGGGGCGCTTGGCCTTGGTGTTTGGCTTTATTTATCTTATTCTGCCTACTCGACCGCGAGGGATGAATACGCAAATATTGGCAATTCCGTCACCTCACTTCAGTCGGCAAAGATTTATCCTAATGAGGAAAACAACCTGCTATTAGGCAAGAAGGTTTTGGAATATCAGGACGAAGTTGAAAAGCTGCGCGGTGTGCTCATGCACCTCCAGCAACCCTTCAAGCCTCTTTCTGAAACCGAGTTTCAATCAAAACTCAAGGAGCGGGCCACAGCCATCCGACAGAAAGCGGAAGCAGCAGGCTTGACGTTACCACCTGATTTCGCCTTGGGTTTCAATGAATACACCGCCACATTGCCTAAATCGCCTGCTGTCGCGGCAGAACTCGGAGTCCATTTGGATGTCATTGATAAGATCGTGACGACCATTGTGGAATCAGGCATGAAGTCCTTGGATTCACTGGAAAGAACCAAGCCTGATATCGAGAACGGAGGAGCGCTGACTGCATCCACCAAGACAAGTGGTGCTCCCGCTCCAGTGGTATCGGATCAGGTTCTGGATCGCTATCCAATCAAACTCTCCTTCACGACCGATCAAGCGCCGCTACAAAATTTGATGAATGTGCTGAGCAATCCTAATCCTAAAGTGATGCCCCATTTCACTGTGGTTCGTTTACTCAGCATCGAAAATGAAAAGAGCGAGGGCCCTCTTAAATCGGACATCAAGATTAACAATGATTCCGCAACGCCACCACCTGCCGAGGCTACGGGTGTTGTCGCGGCTGCCAAGCCTGATGCGGTAACGATCATGGGTGAGGAATTGCTCAAGGTTTACATGGAAGTGGACTACATCCGATTCCGCGAAACGGCACCCAAACCCGGCTCTACGGACAGTCACAAGTAATTGAGTCAGCTTACGAAACACATTCTATGTCGAAAGGACAAAGTAATACCGAACTTATCACGCTGATTGTCATGGCTGTTGCTGCCATCGCTTTTAGTGGCTGGATGATTGTCGATTCAAGAGGCTTCGCAGACAGCCTCAAACTGCCAGTGGTTGCCGAGAAGAAAGATTTCGGCGCGGTTCCGATTGAGAAAGCATCTGCCGCCATCCTACGGCTGACTGAAAATTTCAAGTCGTGGATTTCCCCGGTAAGAAGCAACAAGCCGGTGCATTTGAACAAATCCGTTCTGCTCGTTCAGAAAGACGACAAGATTTTCGACTTATTCCTCGAAGACCCACTTCTTCGAGCCCCGATGAGCAATGAATACCTGAGAAAAAATGGCTTAGCTTATCTCTCCCCTAATGTGGGCGAGATGGACCCTGATAAAGACGGGTTCACCAACCTTGAAGAGTTCCACCGTGGCACCAATCCCAAGGACGCTCAAAGTCATCCGCCCGTGACGGACAAGCTCTATCTGGTCCAGAGAATCTCTCATGATTTCATTATCGTGCTGAAATCATCAAGTCCTCCCTATCAGGTGTTCATCACACCGACAGATGGAAAACGAAAAGGCTTCTTCGTCGAAGAAGGAAAGCCCTTTGGACAAGGTGTAGGCGAAAGATTCGTGGGCGGAAAGTTTGAGAAGAAAGTGGTTCCCGATCCAAAAACGGGGGAGAAAGATGTCTCTGAACTGGCTGTTGAAGACAAGGTTCAAAAGACAAAGCTGACCTTGGTTAAGGATGTTGAGCAAAATTTGGCAGAGTATGACGCCAAGTTGGAATTCAGACTCGGATCAGTTGTTCAAACCATTGTTGAAAAGAAAGGCGGAACGTTCCGGCTCAAAGGTTACGACGCCATCACCTATAAAATTATTGACATCCAAGATGACAATGCGGTAATCTCGCAAATTGACGAAAAAGGTCTAACCGGCAAGGAAATCGTAATTAAGAAGGGGTAGAATCAACGCACATTTTTCTCTTATTCTTTCATCCGCTCCACACGAGACCCATTTCAAAGCTCCCAAGGCTACTATTTATGACACATACTCCCAGATACCTCGCACCATTGAAGCAAGCCTCAATACTGTGCCTGACTCTCTCATTAAGCGCTATTACCGTCCAAGCTGGCTCTGGCTCTGGTGGTTATTCGTCGCTGGCGGAAAAAGAAATCGCTAGGCGCCAAGCTCGCGTTAATGACGGACTGGCCAGCCTTGAGAAAGGTGACAAGCTATTCAATGAAGGTGATTATGAAGGTGCCCTCAGCGAATATAAAAATGCTTTGGATCTGATTCCTGATGCGCCTGCAATGGCGCAGCTACGTGCGGCGGCGCTTGCCAAATACGTGGATGCCAGCATCGAGCTTGCTCGTCAACGGGCGCAAAATGGTCGGAGAGAAGAGGCCAAGACATTGCTAAAAGACGCCTTGGAAAAAGATCCTGACAACGCCAAAGCTAAAAAGCTTCTGAAGCAATTGGATGATCCAGAGCGCTACAATCCTGCGTTGACGCCTGAGCACGTCAAGAATGTTGGTGATGTCTCCAGAACCCTTGAAAAAGCACATGCTTTTAATGACTTGGGCGATCCAGACAATGCCAACAAGGAGTTTGCAAACGCTTTGCGTTTAGACAAATACAATAAAGCAGCCCGACGCGGAATGGAAGTAGCTGAGCAAGCGAAAGCCAAGTATTACGAAGCTGCGCGTGATCAGACTAGAGCTCAGATGTTGAATGCAGTGAACGAAGGCTGGGAAAGCAAGGTTCCTGCGGCTGTGCTTGAGTCGAATCCACAAAAAATCTATGGAACGACGCAGGATGGCACCAGTTATTATACGGTGAAAATGGCCAAAATCATTTTCCCGCAAGTTCAATTTTCCGGTGCTAGTATTGAAGAAGCGATTGAGTTCTTGAGAATCAAGAGCAAGGACCTAGATAATTTCACGACTGACCCGACTAAGCGTGGGGTGAATCTGATTCTCAAGCAAGGTGCGGCTGCTTCTACGGCTACGATCACCCTTGACCTGCGTGATGTTCCTATGGTGGAAGCACTTAAATACATCACTGAGCTTGCGGGCATGAAGTATAAGATCGAACCCTTTGCCGTAGTTGTTGTGCCTATCTCAGACGTTGGCACTGAACAATACACCCGCACCTTCAAAGTTCCGCCTGATTTCCTGAGCAGTGCTGGCACCGATGCTGGTGGTGGTGCACCCGCTGGCGGTGCTGCGCCTGCTCCTGATCCCTTTGCTGCCGCAGGCAAGGCCGCCGCTCCCGCTTCAGCCATTGGCGCTCGTGCCACGGCGAAGGATATTCTCGCCAATAACGGCATTCCTTTCCCCGAAGGAGCTTCGGCGGTATTCATCCCTGCGACTTCGCAGCTTATTGTGAAGAACACGCAGCCTAATTTGGATAACATCGAAGCCTTTGTTGAATCCTTGGTGAAGAAAGTTCCTCAACAGATCTACATCACTGCCAAGTTCATTGAAGTAAGTCAGAAGAATACAGATGAGCTCGGTTTTGACTGGTTGCTCGGAGGTTTCAACATCAACAGCTCGCAAAGTGTCTTTGGCCAAGGTGGAACATCAGGCAATGCGCAAAACGGCCCAGTTACCACGACAAACTTCCCGATCCAACAAGGCGGCACCGCTATTGGTGGCGCGCCGGTGACGGCGGGTAATCGCTCAGGTTCCTACGCGGTCACTCCTGATTCGATTGATGGCTTGCTTTCCAAGAATGTGAATACTGGTCTTGCCCCAGGGTTGTTCTCATTGGCTGGTGTCTTCACTGATCCTCAGTTCCAAGTGGTCATCAGAGGTTTGGCCCAACGTAAAGGTGTGGATTTGATGAGCGCGCCAAGTGTTACGACACGTTCCGGCCAACGCGCCCAAATCGAAGTGATTCGTGAATTCCGTTATCCTACGGAATTCAATCCCCCGCAAATTCCTACGAGCGTGGGTGCTGGTAATACGCAAGGTAACACCTTTGGTGGGTCTTCTTCTTCATTCCCAGTAACTCCTACAACACCAACTGCGTTTGAAATGCGTCCAGTGGGTGTCCGTATGGAAGTTGACCCTGTGCTTGGGCCTGATGGCTACACCATTGACCTGAACATGGCTCCTGAAGTTACGGAATTTGAAGGCTTCGTAAACTATGGCAGCCCGATCCAGACTTCCGCAATTGATGCTCTTGGTAATCCGACGACTATCGTTTTGACTGAGAACAAGATTCTTCAACCGATCTTCTCCACTCGTAAAGTGACGACTGCGGTGACGATCTGGGATGGTCAGACGGTAGCGATGGGTGGTCTGATCCGTGAGGACGTGCAGGACGTGGAAGATAAAGTGCCTCTTCTCGGTGATATTCCCTGGATTGGTCGTCTCTTCCAAACCAAGGCTGAAGATCACTTCAAGCGTAACTTGATGATCTTCGTTACAGCTAAGCTCATCGACCCATCAGGCCAACCTATCCGTTCTTTGAAGGATCAGAGCCAGCCACAGGGCGGTGGTGGCGAAGGTCTTGCTGGAGTGGATGCTTCTGGTGGTGCAGGCGTGCTGCCTCCGATCAAGTAATGCCAACTTAGGTCTAATGTCTTACAGAAGAGCGAACTGGGAAATCAGTTCGCTCTTTTATTTTTTATAATGAAGATGCAGGTCTGGATCATTACGGGTGGAGCGGCTTCGGGAAAATCTCTTTTCTGTAAATTGCTGGGCGAAGCTGAAGGAATGGATCATTTTTCCAGCGATGCTGTGGTCCACCAACTATTGATGCAGCGGGAAATTACCGGAGCTATCAAAGCGAAGCTCGGAGTAGAAGTTTGTCTGAAGGATGGAAGTATCAATCGTCCTGAATTGAGATCACGTATTCTGGAAAGTGAATCCACTCGCTTATGGCTGGAAAATCTCTTGCACCCGCTCGTGTATGAAGCGCTTGAGAAAGCGATCCTAGTGGGAACTAAGGCCGGGCGAAAGGTTTTGGTTGCGGAAGTCCCCCTCTTCTATGAAAGTCAGAATAAGTCCAGACCTGCACTAACCGTCTTAGTCGGAGCAAGAATCGGTCTGACTGAGCAACGCATCGTGAGTAAACGAGGTCTCTCCTCAAAAGACGCAACGGGCATCATCAAAGCACAGTGGCCGTTAGAACGGAAAATGGCTTTGGCAGATGTGGTGGTCTGGAATGAAGGGTCATCCGATTTACTTAAAATGCAGGCCAAGCTCCTGATCAAACAACTCGATAAAGAACATGTCCATTGAATCAAACGAAGGGGACTCTCCCGTAGTCACCGAGGCTGTCGTTGAACTGCCTGTAAAGAGTGACGAGCCTTCAATTCTCGAAATCCCAAATGCGGATGCTACGGAGATCGAACCTACTCCGATGGTTGATGTAGGAGCCGCAGAGAAGAGCAAGTCCGAGCCTGTAGGGCCACAACCTCCATTTCCCGTCGAAGTCTCCATCAATGAACTTCAAGCACGGACTTTGGGCTCGTTGCAAATGCTGGCCAATGAGCTGGGCTGGCGTTTCAATGGAAGCCGGACGAAGCACCAGTTGGTGACGGAAATTCTTAGCTGGATGGGCCAACACGGCACGAGGATCGTGGTTGAGGGTTTTCTGGAAATGAATCAGGAGAGCTTCGGATTGCTCCGGTATCCGAAATACAATTTCATGCCTCTGCCAGAGGACATCTTCGTTCCCATCTTTGTGATCAAGAAGTTCAATATCCGTCCTGGCCAACGCATCAAGACTCTGGTTAAAGTGCCGCGCGAACGTGAAAAATATCTCGCGATGGATCGTTTGCTTGAGATCGAAGGCAAGCCTGCCGATGAATGGCAATTGCCGCCCAACTTTGATAAATTGACGGCCACTTTCCCTTCGGAGCGCATCATTCTGGAAACGCCAAAGGACAGTTCCGTGAGCGCGCGCGTCGTCGATGTAGTCGCGCCGCTCGGCAAAGGGCAACGTGCGCTTATCGTCGCATCTCCACGCTCCGGTAAGACGATGCTGCTGAAAGAAGTGGCAAAATCAATCAAGATCAATCACAAGGAAGTTCACCTCATCATTCTGCTGCTCGATGAGCGGCCTGAGGAAGTAACAGACTTCGAGGAAAGTGTGACGGCTGAGATTTACAGCTCGACTTTTGATGAGTCCCCCAAGCGTCACTCACAGGTGGCTGAGTTGGTCCTTGAGAGAGCCAAGCGCCTTGTCGAAATGGGTGAAGATGTAGTGGTGCTGCTCGATAGTATCACGCGACTCGCCCGTGGTTACAACGCGCTCTCTGGCGGCAAGGGGCGGACGATGTCCGGCGGTATGGACGCGAAGGCGATGATGAAGCCAAAGAAATTCTTCGGTGCTGCTCGTAAGGTGGAAGAAGGCGGAAGTCTCACCATCGTAGCCACGGCACTCGTGGACACCGAAAGCCGCATGGATGAACTGATCTTCGAGGAATTCAAAGGCACGGGTAACATGGAGATCAATTTGGATCGTGAAATCTCCGAGCGCCGCATTTATCCAGCAGTGCATATTCCGAAGTCAGGCACCCGACGGGATGAATTGCTCTATCATCCAGATGAATTCAGGCGCATCGGGACCATCAGGAAACAACTCTCCTCTGTGCCAGCGGCTGAGGGACTTGAGTTGCTTATTAAAAACATCAATCGCAGCGGCAGCAACGCTGAATTGCTACTCTCTGGTCTCCGATAATCAACGTCGCCATGACCGAAAAAGATTTCCGTTACATTGATACTGCCGAGCAATTAAGCCAGTTGGTCGCAGAGTTGTCTGAGAAACTAGCGAAGAAGGAGTTGGTGGCTTCCTACATCGATACGGAAGCAGACAGCCTTCATCACTATCAGGAAAAGCTCTGCCTCATTCAGCTCGCCGCTGGAGGTATCTATGCATTGATTGACCCACTCGCGATCGTGGATGTCTCCGGTTTGCTCGCCGTTCTGGATCAAACTACCGTCTGGCTGCACGGGATGGATTATGATTTGTCCATGCTAAAGCGCACATATGCCTGGACGCCTCAAACGGTAAGGGATACGCAGATTGCGGCCCGACTTACGGGGCATCGCCAGTTTGGCTTGGCCGCATTGGTTCAGCATTTCTGTGGTGTAACGTTGAACAAAAGCTCGCAAAAGGCGGACTGGAGCCAGCGTCCGCTGCCACCAAAAATGCAAGCGTATGCGGTGGATGATGTTCGCTACCTAGCGGAAATTTCCAGCACGCTCATGGCTGAGCTCATGGCAAAAGGTCGCGTAGAGTGGTTTTATCAGAGCTGCGAAAGCTTACGCAATGACGCACTCAATCGCTCCGCCCGAGATAAAGATGAGGCTTGGCGCATCTCCGGTTCCGGCAAGCTCGAATCCAAAGGTCTGGCTATCCTTCGCGCCATCTGGCAATGGCGGGACGGCATGGCCAGTGAACGTGATTCACCACCTTTCCGCATTATGAATAACCAGCAAATGCTGGATATGACAGATGAGATCGAGCGCACGGACCGTGTAAGCATCCCACCGCGTTGGCGTGGGAAATGGCGGGAAACCTTGCTGGCAGCAGTGGATCAAGTCCGTCATAGTGATCCAGCCACTTGGCCGCAACGTCCCAAGAAAAAAGGTCTGCGCACCAGTGAAGGGGATCGCGCGCGGATCGAGCAGTTATGCAAGGCTCGCGATCAAAAGGCTGCAACTTTGGATATAGAGTCCTCGCTTCTGGGTTCGCGTGCGGTGCTCGAAGACATTATTTTGCAGCCTGAAAGTGAAACGGCCGCGAAGCTCATGGGTTGGCAACGCACGGTCTTGAGCGAGGCGCTAGCCCATCGAACTTAAGTTACGAGCCAACTGTAAAACGAAAAAGGACGCACTTGCAGGTGCGTCCTTTTTGCTGAGGGTCAATCAACCCGATAATTCTAGTTTACTACGTGGTAGTTCTTCGTTCCACATTCAATTCCATCTTACGATAGAGTGTGGCGATACTGACTCCCAGCATGGAAGCCGTCTTCTCACGAGAGCCATTGTTGTATTTCAATGTCTCGTTGATGAATAGCTTTTCCTGGCCTCGGATGAAATCATCCAAGGTGGTGCCGATGGGCAAGCGCTGTGTCGCGCCTCCCGCATTGGCTGGATCGAGAGGAGCTTCTACCTTCTGAGTGACCTTGCCCGGCAGATCCGTCGGGTGGATGTGATCGCCCTCAGCCATAGCGCAGGCTCGCTCCACGGTATTGCGCAATTCACTGATGTTGCCCGGCCAAGAATACTTCTCCAGAAACTCACTCGCGTAAGCCTCCATTTTTTTCATAACTCCCGTGCCTGCGCGCAGGGCTTGTTCACGTAGGAAGTGTTCAACTAAAAGAGGGATGTCTTCACGGCGCTCACGAAGCGGTGGGACCATCATAGGAACGACCGAGATCTTGTAATACAAATCTTCACGGAATTTTCCTTCGCGTGTGGCTTCTTCCAAAGGTTCTGTGCTGGAAGTAACCAAGCGGAAGTTCATGCCCGTTCCGTTAAATCCACGAGGGCCGGACAAGGCCTGATCTAAGAAGCTGTTGAGTTGTGCCTGGATGCGCATGGGCATCTGATGAATTTCAGCCAGATGAACGGTGCCGCCAAAAGCACGCGCGAAGAGGCTGCTCTGTGGGTTGCCATGTCCGAATAGCTCTGCTTCCAATAATTCTTCAGGCAACGCGGAACACTGGAGATCTTTGAATGGCGCATTGCTGCGGCGGCTGGCCTCATGTAATGCGCGGGCAATCATGTGTTTACCCACCCCGAACTCACCTTCTAACAACACTGTGCTGTCGCTGTCAGCGACGCGATTGACGATGGAGAGAATGCGGGTGATGACGGCACTCTTACCGATGAGCTTGGAACTGGCTGGGATGGGCGCATCTGCCATCGCGCTGATTGCCGGAATAGCAGCTCCTTTTTTGCCGAGAGCAGCTTGGATGGTGCGCTTGAGATCTGGCAGTTCGAAGGGCTTGGTCAGGTAGTCATAAGCTCCCAATCGCATCGCTTCGACCGCAGTTTCAACTGTTCCGTGACCCGTCACCATGATGACGGCGGCATCTGGTATTTCGGCCCGGCATAACTTGATGATTTCAAGGCCGTTGATGTCACCGATGTGAAGATCAACGATGACGACTTCGGGCTTGGTCTCACGCACTGCCGCGATACCGCCGACTCCCGTCTGGCAGGCGATGACTTCATGCCCGAGTGAGCGGATGAATTTGCTCATCAGTTCGAGGATGGATGCCTCGTCATCAATGATTATGATCTTAGCCATGCAGATATAGCGTCTCAGGATTGATATTCTCAGAGATGACTCTGATATTTAATTGATCCTAAGCAATAAGGTGAACAGGGTCAATTCAGAAATTCTCTTTTTTGAGAAGGACTAAATATTTTGCCAGCCAAGTAGGGATATATAGGCGTTCATTCTGTCCCAAGCCTTCGCGTAGTCACCCTTTCTTGCTTGGATGATCGCTTGCTCGTAGGTGATCTTCGGCGTGGTGCCCGGTAGGGAAGCAAGCTTTTCCAGAGTGGCCAAAGCTTCATCCAGTAGGCCTTTTGCCTTTTGGGCCTCATAAAGATCAAGTCCACGGGCAAGGTCGAGTGGATTCAGGAAAAAAGTGCGTCTTAGTTGCCCCACATCCCCATTTCTGATCACGGCCCCACCGGAAGGTGGGATTAAGTTATCGAGTGCGAGTTGGTAAGCACCTCTGAAGTCGTTTTTACTGGCTTTAAAATTTGCCAAAATAGACCAGCCGTCGGTTCGCCATTCGGCATTCTGCTCCAAGAGGCTGATGAGTTTCGCTTTATCCCCTTTTTGATACCATGACCAGAAAAGCATTCTGCGGTCTGTCTGAGTGAAAGATTCAAGATTGGGCTGTTCATCAAGCAGTTTCGTAAGCTCGGCGGTGAAATCCTTTTCGTCCAAGGCGGATTGAAGGTAGTAAAGCTTCAGCTTTGGTTCGTTGGCTAAGGAACGAATAGAGTCACGCAATTCAGGAAAGTCAGGAAGCCGACTCAGCAGGAATTGATAGGAAGAATAAGCGCCAACTCGATCACGACGCATCGCTTCACGAATGGCTGGAAGCGCGTATTCGGGGTGATATTTGAACCAGATTTCTGCTTCAGCCATGCAGAGCTTAGCGTTCTGAGCTTCGAGTGCTCTGGATCGGCTGAAATCTGCAAGGGCATCTTGAGCTGGATGTCCCATCGCCAGCAACATTTGGGCTCTAAGAAAGTAATATCGAAACTCGAGAGGCTTAAACGAAATGGCACTGCTGAGCTGCTTAGCCGCGCCAGCAAAGTCCTGTTGGTGGGCAAGCTCCGAAGCTTGCATTTCGCTAGCATGCGCGCTTGAATTGCTAGGTATGAGCCAGACTTTGGTGGCGATCAGGGACCACAGAACACAGGCTCCCAGACAAAAGACTCCCAATAACCGCGAGACCCATGGTGATAGAGGAGCTTCATTCCTTGCCGCAGAGCGTCTTGGACGAAGGGAAATACCTATGAGTAAGCATGAACTCACCCATACGCCGAGGGTATGGTTCGGTGTGTCCAGCAGACCGTGAACTGTGAAAAGCAGAACACCTATCGCAGCAGCATTGCGTAGTCGTCGGTCTCTCTTTCCTGATTTCTCTCGGCTGCGCCAAGGCCCCATTCTCGCGACGATCCCAATGACGACGACGACCACGAGAATGATCGGGATCAAACCCACTTCAGTCACTAGCCAGAGCCAGTCACTTTCAGGGTGTAAATTCCGTGGCTGCATGTAGATGCTGAATGTCTTTTGAAAGGCAAACACAGATTCAAACTGTCCCAATCCAATCCCCAGAAGGGGATGTTTGCTGATAAGATTTAAGGTGTCGCCCAAGATCAGGAAGCGGGAGTCTGACTGGAGATTTTCATAAACTCCATTCTTACCAACGAACTTATGGATAATGCCAGTTCCAAAGAGAATGAAGCCTGTAGCCAGAACCAGCAATAAGGAGGCGGAAATCGCTACACGCTGTATTGAGGATCTGCGTAGTGTCGCAAGGGTCATCCAGAGGCCCAACCCCATAAAGAACAAAATCACTCCTGCTCTGGAAGTATTGATGAGTAATGCTGCGAACATGGGGAGAACCGACACCGCATAAATGATCCAAGAAGCCTTTCTGTTCCTGTAGGAGTCGTATGCAGAAGCGAAGGCCATCACGGATGCCACGGCTAAAAGACTAGAGAAATGGTTTCGATTTGGAAAGGGGCCAAAATGCCACCCTGATGTCCATTCTCCATACCAGAAAGGGACGTTGATATTATATTTTTGTAGGACGATGACCATTATGGCCAAGGTGGCTACACACACACAGAAAGCCCGCAAGTAGAAGCGCCTCTCCGCAGACGAAAAACGGCGCCCGAGACAGTAGAAGAGCCACAGGCAGCCAATGGCCATAAGCATCCAGCTCTCAAGGGAAATCCAAGGCTGAGGTGTGCGCAGGCTTGAGAGATGAATGTCATAATTCTTGGTAAGCAGTCTGCGCCACTCTGGAAGGGAAGAATCAGATTGGGGAAGAAAACAAGCTAAGCTCAGGAGCACAAAACCCAGCAGTGGCAGCGTAGTAACCTTGAAAGGCACTCTTCGGACAGGAGGGAAGCAGAGAAAACAAAGCCCCAGTAATCCGGAGAATAGACTTAAAGCCCAAGGATCTTTCGATCCAGCAAACCCGATGGCTACCAAAGGTAACAAAAGCACCAACCACCTTGAGGCGGGGAGACGATCATTCAGTGAACTAACCTCATAATCCTCGAGGATGGAATCCTCTTCATTCTCCGGATTTACGGAATCAGGCTGTGCTTGTTCAACAATCACGACAGTAAGTTTTGTTTGAGGATACCCAGTCAGTCTTACACAGATCCAGCAACATTTGACGGCGTGTGATTGAGATCACCCCACCGCTCGGTGGCGCGATTTAAAGAAGAGATAAAGACATCTCCTTTTGCCAGCCACCTATCTTTGTCAGTTGGGTCAGAACGATAGTATATCTGGAATGTGCCACCAGCAGGGAGCGACAAGGTGATCGGTTCCCAATCTGGAAGTGGGGTGGAACGGAAGCCCACTCTCTTCAGCGCCAATTCAAAGAACCCCAGAAATTCATCAGCGCTTACTGCATTTTCAGCCTCCCAGTCCAATATGCGGCTATAAGCCACCGCATATTGCATTTTACGCCGTCTTTCCAAAACGCCATTCAATTGCAGTCGTAGATTCTTCCAACTTTTCACATAGCCTAGGTAGCGGGCCGCCAAAAGAGCCATGAGAAAGACAAAGGTCGCAGCAATCGGCAAAGCACGTCCCTTACTGATAAGAATGCTAATTCCAATCATGCTCAAGGCGAGACAGACGGAATACATGGCGATGAGCGCCCGCGTCTTGCTGAATCCCAATAGGATCAGACGATGATGGATGTGTTCCGCATCGGCTCTAAATATGGGTAAACCGCGCAAGGCACGTCTGACAATCGCAAAGAAGGTATCCAGAATCGGCACACCCAAGGCCACACCGATGACCAGCAATGCCGCCAAAACAGAGCCTTTGTTGGAACTCTCCAGCGAAACAGAAGCGATAAAAAATCCGATGAGATAAGCACCACCATCCCCCAGAAAGATGCGCGCAGGCGGCAGATTGAAAAACAGAAAACCGATCAATGCCCCAGTCATGACCACGCAGATCAGCACCACATCTGGAAACAGATTGTAGTGACCGATGAAGGCCAAGGTCAAACAGATGAAAAGACCAAAGCCTGAGGCCAAGCCATCCATTCCATCAATCAGGTTGATGATATTCGGGATAGCCACCAGCCACATTAGCGTGATGGGAAAACTCCACCAGCCTAGGCTGATTTGGGCATCACCAAAAGGGTTGGTCAAGATGTCGATCGAAACATCAAATGAATAGAGGATACTAGCCGCTCCGATCTGCCCCAGAAGTTTTACACGCGCTCCGAGAGGCCTTAGATCATCAATGAAACCAATGAGGAAAATCAGGCTGTTGCAAAGCAGAATCGGCCACCATTTCATCATGAACCAGGGGAACTTATAATTCGCCAGTGCAAAACCGCACAAAAGAACCAGAAAAATGGGGAAGCCTCCAAGCCGTGGAATCAGCCCTATATGAATCTTTCGTCCTCCATCGGGGGCGTCCATGCCGAATCGTGTCACGTTATGCACGACCCAAAGAGTGCTCAGCGCACTAAGCGCGATGGACATCAGGAGGATACCAAAGATCTCTAGTGAGGGCAGTGGAGAGATGGTTTCAACAGGCATGGTAACGAATGAAGAATTTCATCCTAAGAGCGGCCGCAAACAAGCGCTCCATGAATAAATCGCATCTAGTCTAATGGTTTGCAATGCGGCTAGCATCTGCGCTTTTGAATAAGTCTGGACAGCGTTATTCCTGAAGGTCTTATCATTGTTGAGAAGCCATTTAGCCACACCTTCAGCATCTCCCGGTTTGAAAATACCGCACGGGATTAACTGGGTGCGAAGCATCGCAGCAATAGCTCCATCGACGGGACCAACCCATAGAATTGGGCGGGAAAGTATTCGCATCACTGCAAGCTTGGACGGCCAGAGAAGTCCTCGTGTTTCCAGACATTGAGTGGCTGTTAACACATGGGCTCCCAGCAGCGAACTGACAATATCTTCATCCGCCGCGTAGTCGAGCCACCGGCAGTGCCGCAAGCCCAATTCCTCTGCCAGCTTCATTGCTGGGGCTCGATTGGGTCCGCGTCCTTGGAAAATAAGATCAAACTGGGCACCTTCATCTTCCAGCATTCTTTGGGCTCTAAGCAAGGTCTCGAAATCATGGGCACGCCCTAAATTTCCCGAGTAGAGAATACGCACCCGTTCATGGCCCAGAACCGGTGGAGCCTCTGGGAAAATGATCTGGGCAGGTGACCAAGGGGGGCATTCATGAACTCGATCATCATCCTGCAAACCCAAAGCTGATGCCATATCAGCATCCAGACAACCGATTACGTCACAGCGTGCATAGCCGAATTGAGCCGCTTGTTTAACGAATCTATAAATGAGACTGTCGGCCCGTAGTTCACCCAAAGCAGAAGCAATCTCCGGGTAAATGTCCATGCCCCAATGCACAAGTCTTGCCCCACGCAGTCCGGCAAGGATGGAAGCCGTGAAAACAAGAGCAGGAGGGTCGGTCAGACAAAAGACCACATCAGGCTTTCGCAGTATCAATCCATGCAAGAGCACGCGCACATGAGTCTTCACGTCTCGAAGCCAACGTCGCCACCCGCGCAGTGCTTTGGCACGGTATTGCTGAGCACCGCCCAGAAAGTCAGTCTCCCAACCGAGTGCCATTAATCCATCAGCTAGTTCACCTAGCAGCCGGGCCGTAGGCGCTTCATCCGGTGGAATGAACTGATTGATGAAAAGAATGCGCAAAACGAAAGCGAGTGAACTTTTCAGTCAACCTTCTGACACGCTGCGAGGAAGGCGTGGTAGTCCCGGATATAATCTTCGGGATCATAATAGTGGGAGGCAAAGACGAGCAGCGTGGAGTCTGCTGAGTGTTTATATTCCGTGGCCCAAATCATCGGCGGCACATGCACGCCGAAGGTGGGACGATCCAGCAGGAACTCTTCACGTTGGGTTCCATCATCAACGACGACGGCGCAGGAACCGTGGACACAGATGAGGAATTGATGACATTCCTTATGCGCGTGTTCCCCACGCAGGTGGGAGTTCGGCACATCGAAGGTGAGGAAGTAACGCTTGGGAATGAACGGCAGTGAACGTTCAAACTCACCCACGGTGAGATTGCCGCGTGGATCGCTGATGAACGGTAGATGATAGGCTCGCACGCCAGCAACTTTAGAGTCAAGTGTCTGAGGCTGGTTGACAGGTTTGGCAGCAGCTTCAACGTGAGCTTCAGGAGTATTGGCGAAGCCGATGACCTTCGCCGGATTTCCGGCCACGATGGCGAATGGCTGCACGGATTGGGTCACCACAGCTCCGGCATCCACCACGGCTTCTTCACCGATGGAGATGCCCGCGCAAAGCGTTGCGTTGGCCCCAATGACACATCCTTTGCGAAGGATGACCGATTGATCCTGGCTGCGCTGGCCGAGTCTGCTATCGGCAAAGCACGCGTTCTGTCCGATGCACACATCATCTTCAATGACCATGCCACTAGGCAGATAAACGCCGCCTCTGACCGTGACTCGGTTTCCCAGCGTCACGTCTCGACCGATGCATACATGGTTCTCTATTTCACCATCCGTGCCGATGCGTGCTCCGGCCATGATTTGCACAAAGGCCCCAATCTGGGTGCCAGCGCCCAGAGAGGCGGCTTCACAAAGCGCCGTCGGATGGATGAAGGACTCACTCATAACGATGCGGCGTTGTTCGCGATCAGCGGCTGATGAGGTGTGTGTGCTGAGACGGAACGCACCAACGATTGCGGCTTGCCAGAGATGGTCATGTAAGCCCGGCCTACATACTCACCCATGACGCCGAGGATGAGGAGTTGGCTGCCGGAGAACAGGGAGATGGCGGCCATGAGCGAACCCCAGCCGGACTGCTTCACGCCGAAAACAAAGTGTTCCACGATGACGCTTATCAGCACCATCACCCCCACCGCGCAGAGGATCATGCCTAACACGCTAGCCAGTCGAAGCGGCATGATGCTGAAGTTGAAAAACATGTTCATCCAGAGACGGATCAGCTTCCTCAAGGTGTAGCCGCTTTGTCCATCAGCGCGCTCTTCGTGATGCACGAGCAAGGTCTCAATGCGGTTTGTTGCGCCCAAGATGAGACCGTCTATGTAAGGATACGGCCCGCGATACTGCGTGATCCGCTCCACCAGTCCCCGACTGTGCGCGCGGAAGCTGCACAGATAGAGATCCTTTGGTTTGTCCATTAGGTAGGTAGCCATCGTGCTGGTCAGCTTGCTGCCGAAGTTGCGGAACCAATTATGCTTCTTCTCCGAGTAGTAGGAATAGACCACATCCGCTCCAGTTTTGCGGATGTGATCAAGCATCTTCAAAGCTTCGCTGACGGGGTTTTGTAGGTCGTCATCAAGATTGATCACATACTGTCCGCGCACATGACGGAAGCCTTCCAAGACCGCCGCATGTTCACCAAAGTTTCGCGCCATATCCACCAGAGTCACAGGGATAGGCATTGTTGGAATAACCTCATTTGCCCGCGCGACGGTATTGTCAGTGCTGCCATCATTCACGAGCACGATTTCATAGCCCTCCGGAATGGGCAGATTCCGAAAAGCATCCAGCAGCTTCACGATTCCATCCCCCGTGAAATACAGTGGGATAACGAAGCTTACGAGGGGATCGCTGGGCAGTGCGGGCATGGCTTCTTTGTTAGGATTGAAAGAACTCACGGATCAGCGAGGCCGTCTTCAAGATGGCATCTTCACTCAAATGCGGATGCAAGGGAAGGCTCAAAATCTCTGGATATAATGAGTCAGTTTCCGGTAATGGATTCGAGGCTCTAGTGATGTGTTCATAAGCTGGTTGCTCATGCACTGCCGCAGGATAGTGCAACGCGGCGGGCACACCTTTGGAAATAAGATGTCTCATCAACTCATCCCGCCGCTGCAAACGGATGACGTAGAGGTGATAGGCGTGCTCACAACCAAGGCGCGTCTGCGGTGTCATTAGCGGCAGTCCAGCTAACTCAGAATCATAGAGCGCGGCGAGCTTCCGACGCGTTCTGATAGAGTCGGCGAGCGCTATTAGTTTCACTCGGAGAATGGCGGCTTGAAGTTCATCCAGCCGACTATTAATACCCTCGTAATCACTGATGTAGCGGCGCTTCCAGCCGTATTGACGAAGCCAACGAATCTTCTCAGCGAGAGCATCGTCATCGGTCGTGACCCCGCCGCCATCGCCGATAGCTCCCAAGTTCTTCGTGGGGTAGAAGCTGAATGAAGCACCGCGCGCGAGGCTGCCTATCTGGCGGCCATTGATCGTCGCGCCATGAGCTTGAGCGCAGTCTTCCAGCAGGATGATCTCGTGTTGATCGCAGATTTGTTGCAGTGCAGGAATATCCGCAGGATGGCCATAGATGTGAACTGCCAGAACGGCTTTTAAGCCCTCACCGGCAGGCGACAGGATTGTTTTCTCCAGACTCTCAGGCGTGATCGTGTAAGTCTTCGGATCAATGTCCAGAAACACCGGGGTAGCCCCGGCTCGGGCAATGGCGGAAGCGCTCGCCACCGCCGTATGAGAGGGGACAGCCACTTTATGTCCATGACCGATATCGAGGCCGCGCAGCAGTAGCTCGATGGAGTCCGTTCCATTGCCCACGCCGATCGCGTGCTTCGTGCCGACGTAAGCGGCGAATTCCCGCTCGAAGGCGGCGACCTCAGTCCCAAGAATGTAATACCCATTTTCCAAAGTGGCCTTGATCGCCTTGTCGATGGTTGGGGCATGGGCGCGATAGTCTTCTAGTGGGTAGGCAGAGAATAGATGGGAATGCGGCATGAGCGGCTGTAAACGGATGGAGCTATGGCCAGAGGTTCAAGACTTTGACTGATTAGAGCGTTGCTGGGACTTGTCCAACATTATGAAATGGACTCGTAAAGCGCGCGCAGACGCTTTGCGGCTGAGCTCATCCCGTGATGATCTTGAGCATAGCGCGCTCCACGTTCTCCCAGTGCGCGCCGCAAGTCTGCATCGTTAAGAAGTTCAAAGAGCGCGGTTTGAAGTTCCTCAGCATCACATTGGATCATTTTTACAGCCTGTTCAGAAGCTGCATCCACAGCCAGTGCGACCTGATCCGTCGCCACACAAGGCAGACTTGCAGCCATCGCTTCTAACAAGGCCACTCCGAAATTCTCCGACCAAGAGGGCAGGCAGAAGACATCCGCGGCCGCCAGCGCCTCCAAGCGCACTTCTGAGTCCATGAACCCTGCCCAGATGATGGCGCTCTCAATCTGCAATCGTTTGGCTTCCAGATGTAGGGATTGAATAAAGGTAGCATCGCCATCGCCACCTATGACGAGCCTGACATCTGGAAATCGGAGAAGCAATTCAGCGAAAGCCGGGAATAAGAGATCGAAGCCTTTCTTGGGGTGAATTCGAGAGAGATAGAGAAGAATCTTCTTTTCCTGGAGCTGCGGGAAGCGAGCGAGGAAGCTGGTGGCTGGGGGCATCTCATGGAACTCGCCCAAATCCAGCGCTAGAGGCAGCACATAGGCTGGGGATTTGATGTGCAGACGGGCTGCATCATCGCGTTCTTGGGTGCTAGTGTAGTGTATTCCAGCGGCTTGATCGAGCAGCGGTTTTTCAAGTAAGCGGAACCAGATTTTTTTCAGTCTGCGTCTGCGGTTTTCCATCCCCCATGAATTAAGAATTCCCAAGGGGCGGACAATATAAGGCACCTTATTTCTGCGTGCTGCCCTACAAGCTGCAAGCGTGGAGTAGGTGAATACAGCGTGGATGTGAACCACATCGTAGTTGCTAACGTGATTTTGGAGCCAGCTTCCCAGTGACAAGGCGATTCGGCAGGACTTTGCTTGAAGTGCGAAGGCAATCCTGCGGTAGCCGCCAGGCTGGAAATCCAGCGTTGCGTAAGATGAAACGCCCAAGTCGCCATCATCAATGGTGGCCACATCTATCTCCACGCCTTCCGCGACGAGAGCCCGTGCCATGATGGGCAGCACGGTGCTCGGCCCGCCATAGCGGGGCGACAGCGAGGGAATGACATGAAGCACCTTCACACTTGGAGGGTCTTTTAGGTGACGCCTAATCGGCGTTGCCAGTCCTGAAGGGCGAACACAGCCCATTTTTGATACCAAGAGTGCCTTCCTTGATCCAGTAAGCCATTGGATACCTTTAGGGTGTCACTCCATGATTCTTCCAACCACTTCTGGAAAGGGAAGCGAAACCCCCGTTTGGGAGCATGAGCCACCCATTCTGGAATCTCTGGAATGGCATCCAATATCATCTGTTTTCCTGCTCTCAGGCGAACTCTGGGCTCAATGCGGGAAGCCTTTTCAAACAAATCTCTGTCCACAAAGGGAACACGTAATTCAAGCCCCCAAGCCATGCTCATTACATCACTGTCCCTGAGCAGTTGGTTCCGCATGTAGCGGGTGATTTCCAGCGCTGATATTTGATCCAGCAGGGCATCGTTGGCAAACGCGCCAATATTGGAGATCAGGAAAGGGCCTTCAGCATTGGGAGACAGATGTTTCACCAGCCTGTCTGCCTGGGCTGGGGTAAAGACTCCACGGTAAGCTTGATAGGCTTGAAAGACATCCTGTTCACTACTGAGATAAGAACCTAGTCGCTGGAGACGCCCCGGCATTTGCTTGAGTTGCAGACCATTGACGATCATGTGACGTAAGGGTCCTAAACAACGGGCTGCAGACCCCAATTGCATGATGCGCGGGATGGCTTGAAAGCTCGGGTAGCCACCGAACAACTCATCTCCACCGAGGCCCGATAGGACTACCTTCAGACCGCATTCATGCGCTAGGCAGGAGACGGCGTAGGTGTTCAAGCCATCAATGCTCGGTTGGTCTTGATGTTGCAGGAACTGACTAAAAATATCCCGTGCCCGTTCCCCATTGAGATGAAGGGTGTGATGTTCTGCGCCGAAATGGGCCGCTGTTCTGGCCGCAGCAGAGCTTTCATCCATGCTCGGATCATCCACTCCCACGGAATAGGTGCGGACTTGATTCATCCCTGAGGCTTTGGCCAGAGCCAATAGTGCCGTGGAATCAATTCCACCGCTTAGGAATAGTCCCACGGGAACATCACTTACAAAATGGTGATTGAGTGAATCCTGAAGGGCTTCGCGGATAAACCCCGGAGAGTCTTTTTGCAATACAGGCTCTTGGTGCCAGCCGAATGAAGGCCGCCAGTATTCCTGGAGATTCACTCGACCCTGATCCCAGATCAAGGTGTGACCTGCCGCCAGACATTGAATATCATCGCACAAAGTCAGTG
>JANYJH010000035.1 GCA_025361865.1 Phragmitibacter sp. | reverse complement strand
GATGTCTTTGATCAATCCTGCAATCAGCAGCGGGTCCTGCGGCAGATGATAGGGAGCCAGTTCCACGCCGATGGGCAGGCCCTGACTGAACTCGCATAACCAGCGCAGGGAATCCGGCGAGAAGATGATGTTACCAATGTGATTCTCAATGGCGATGGTCACCCCGATCTCGCCCGCCTTGGCTGCATGAGGCTTCAGCTTCTCGACGAAATCCTTCATGGCGGCTTTCAGTTCTTCGCCTTCAAGACCTGCTTTGCCCGTGCCGCCTGTAACCAGCGTTGAGCCACCAAATTTCTTCACAATGGCCATCTCTTCCTGGAGCTTGAACGGGCCCAGATCATAGCGGGTTGAGCACGCGAGGTTGACCTGATGTTTGGCCAGAAGCGCCATGACTTTCTCATGCCCCAGCTCATCCATTTGCTCGCGTTGCGTGCCGTGTTTCTTCGGCCAGATGTCCAGATACTTCGCGCCAGTCTTCGGCGTTTCTTCGATCACGACTTCCAACGGGAGATCGCCATACATCGCAGATCCGACGATGTATTTCAGAGCAAAGGCAGGCTCAGCCGCCTGAGCGGGATTCAGGGCAAGGCCAGCCGTGGCGAGCACGGATTGTTTAAGCAGTTCACGACGATTCATGGGTGAGTTCTACGCAGTGAGTCAGCAAACTTATCTCGACTCTTCCATCAACCGTGTCATACCCGCACGATCCAGCTTTCCCAAGGGCGTGCGTGGCAGTTCAGGAACGGTGCGAACCTCCTCCAGTCTCTCGGTTCCGAGCGAGCTCGCATTGAAAGCCACACGCAAGGTCTCTAGCGAAGCAGGCTCGGATTCGCCTACCAGCAACAGTTTGGTCTCTTTTCGGTCATCAGCCATCGGCCAGATCACGATGCGGTTCGCTGGAATGCCTGCGGCCAAAGCGAGGGATTCAAGACGTTCCTGCAAGGCCGCGATGTTCACCAGTTCACCTAGCACTTTCACAAACGAAGCTTCGCGACCTAGAAACCTCAGGAACCTTCGTGTGCCATGCCACGAGAGCTGTGCCTTATCTCGGGTGCGAAGCCCCCTGCTCTCTTCAAGCGGCTGCCATTGCCAGACAGCCCCTTGCTTGAAGGCATAGCCCTTTGCCAAAGCGTGCCCTTTCACGGCTAATGTGTCGTCTGCATCTGTCTGCAAATCCCAGATGGGCAGGACCTCCAGCCGTTCAGGATCGAAGCCTTGATCGAGATGATCCAGTGGCTCGGTCGCGATCTGCGAGGCCGTTTCCGTCATGCCGTAGCTTTGCAAAACAGGCCATCCAAGTGCTTGCGCGCGCAAGCCTATCTCCTTTGCCAAGGCCCCACCTCCGACCACTACAGCCCGCAAATCAGCGGGTGCGGTGAGCCTTGCCTGAACGAGATCAAAGACCTGAGTGGGCACCAGTGAAGCGAGCGTTATCTTTTGCGTCGTGCAGATTTCAACAAAGCGCGCGGCATTCCATTTTTCATCAGATGAGATGAAGGAAGCGCCGTTCTCGTGACAACGAGCGAGGATCGAAAAGCCGCCCACATGATGCAGGGGCAAAGCGATGAGCCATCGGTCTTGAGCCGTGGCTTTGAGATGCGCATTCACAGCATGAGCCGAGGTGAGAAAGCCTTCACGAGAAAGACCGACCCACTTAGGCGAGCCTTCGCTGCCTGAAGTCTGGAAGAAGAGAAGTCCCTGAGTGGCTTCGTTAGATGAAGCGAAATCAGCGAGTCCCTCAGCGTCTTGCGAGCGCGAGGGATTGACCGCGATATGGACATCGCTGGATTGCCAGAAAGCTTTGGAATCTTGGAGCGGTGACATGGCCTCGATAAGCATGGAGACGCTCAGAGAGATTGCCAAGGCACTTTCGCCAATACTTCATCGAAGCCTAATCCTGTTCCTTCGCGGTCCACGAGCAGTCGATCATTCTGCATCTCAAGACGGGCAAAGAACTCGTCCTGTTCAAAGAGGTGTTGAGTGGCCAAGCCGCATAAATCAAGGCGCGGGCCGAGTTCCTTCCAAGCCAAGGCCGCTTCATAAGCCGCGAAGCTTTGGCCAATCGCATGATCCATTGCGGAAGTCATCACGATGCGAACATCGGCTGGCAAATCAGCCACCATCTCCCGCCATTCACGGCGACCCGGCTTGAGCACGGCGACATCAAAGCCGTTGTTCGCGCCGCGAAGTTGTTTGTCCAAAGCCAGTCGAACACCGAATTTCTGAGAGGTCTTCTGCCACTTCTCAGCATCGTAAGGATAAGGATCTTCGATGAAGTCTAATCGCTCATGAATAGAGGCCGGAAGACGGGTCAGGAAATCGTGAATCTGTTCTTCCGTCAGGCATGAATTGAAGTCGATGCGCAGTTTGGGAGTCGGATACGGCAGACTCAAGGCCGCGCTCCTTTCAAGCCATGACAGCACTTCATCCAGGTTCCGCGAGCCTTTCGTTTTGATCGCGCCCCAGCCTTCGCGGATCACGCGTTGGAGTTGATCCTCCATCGGCTGATTTTGATCCCAGGAGTAATGACACGGTGGAATCTCCAAGCTAGCGAACAGGCTTACTCCCTGCTTACGAGCAGAGCCATCCACCGCAGCCATGCGCAAGGCACGCTCGATCACTTTGCTGGTGCCGCCTTGCCGGAGGAGCGCGAGTTGTTCGTTCACTGGCGCATCACCGAATTCAGGCCACGGATGCAGGCAACCGATGCCACCATCCACTTTGATTAGCGCTCCGTGAAACTCTCGACGCGTGGAGACCGCATTCAGCGAGCCACGGGAGCAGAGGGTGTAGGGATAGAAGTGCATGATGATCGTAGCTTGGCTCTCCAGAGCCGAGTGGCTATCGCGGATGGACTCGACTCGGGAGAGTGAAGCTACACCAAAGCCATGCCCACACAAAACATCAGGGCAAAGAGAACCAGATTCGCACCCGCGAGCGCGAGGTAAGCATTGTAATGGGAAGAAGGCGCTTCCCTTTGCACGCCCAGCATGGCCTTGCCGCCTACCCATGCCGTCAGCAGTGGCAGGATGGTTGCATAGAGCCAACCGTGACTTAGAAACCAATAGAGCCCGAGGATATAAGAAAGGCAGTGCAACGTCCCTATCTCCCACCGCGCAAACGTCTTCCCAAACCGCACCGCCAACGTCTTCTTCCCCGTCTTCGTATCCTCGTCCACATCGCGCAGGTTGTTGATCGCGATGAGCACCGTGCTCAACATCCCGATCTGCAAGCCTGCCACCACGGCTTCGACGTGCCATTGACCGCTTTGCACAAAGGCTGAGCCTGTCACGGCGATGAGGCCGAAGAACAGCACGACGAACAGTTCACCCAAGCCCCGATAAGCGAGCGGCATCGGGCCGCCCGTGTAGCCAAAGCAGAAGTAAAGCGACGGAATCCCAATGGCCACAATGGGCCAGCCTCGATACCAGATGAGCGGAAGGGAAAGCAACGTCGCGAGCACCAGCACGCCCGCAGCCGCGCGCATCACCGTCTTTGGCGGCATCATGCCGGAGGCCGTGATCCGCACCGGACCGAGACGTTCCTTAGTGTCGCTGCCTTTGATGCTGTCGAGCGCATCATTGAAGAGGTTGGTGGCGATTTGCAGGCACATGCAGCTCGCCAGTGTGGCCAATGCCAGCCAGAGGCAAAAGTGACCGCTGAGCTTCCAACCGAGCACCAAACCGACCAGCACCGGTGCGATGGCGGCACCAAGGGTCTTAGGGCGCGCAGCGAGTATCCAGAGGATGAGGTTTGCTTTCATTCAATTTCGGGCGGTTCAAATTGGCAGCTTATGCATACGCTTTTTTCGGGGCAATACTGACACCACACAGCCTGCTTCTAAGGCATCTGAATACTGTGACCAGACTTCACGAATGATGACAAGACAAGCCTCTGCCCTCACGCCTTCAATGCGCACATGAATCACAGAAGGTGCTGTGGCTCGAGTATGCGCAAGCCAGAAATGAAAATCACCGTCTAGCGTAACGATTACCCTGCCCTCTGCCACCGCACGTTCCATGATCTCTGTATCCTTCGCCATGGACATGCCGATCTCGCCGACATGAAAACAATCCTTTCCCTGCTCACGCAAAGTTTTTGCTGCACTACGGGGCAGCCCCTGATCAAGCAAAAGCTTCATGCTCTAACTTCTCGACCATGACTTTATCTCCAACACATGCCGCCGCGTAGCCTAAGGCCTGTCGAATATCCTCGTCTTCCAACTCAGGAAACTCCCGCTTGAGTTCGTCCCGATCAGGATAAAGAGAGATGATCGAGAGCACACGTTTAACCGTTAATCTCATCCCACGAATACAAGGCTGGCCATTGAGAATGGCAGGATTCGAAGTAATCCGATCAAAGTTCATAGGAGATAATACGCTGCCCTCACTCCTTCTAAAGCAGTATTTTAAAGACTTTACGGCACTCTCGGGAACCTGGAGAAATCAGGCTCGCGCTTCTCCACGAAGGCGTTCTTTCCTTCTTTGGCTTCTTCGCTCATGTAGTAAAGAAGCGTGGCGTTGCCGGCCAATTCCTGAATGCCAGCCTGACCATCGAGTTCTGCATTGAACGCGGACTTCAAACAACGCAATGCCAACGGTGAATGCTGGAGCATCTCCCGACACCAGGTGACGGTTTCGGTTTCGAGTTCAGCGAGAGGGACGACTTTGTTCACCAGGCCCATATCAAGCGCTTCCTGGGCGTCGTATTGTCGGCACAGATACCAGATTTCACGAGCCTTCTTCTGGCCAACGATGCGCGCCAGATAGCTGCTGCCGAACCCTCCGTCAAAGGAACCGACCTTCGGGCCGGTTTGACCAAAGCGGGCGTTGTCCGCAGCAATGGTCAAGTCACAGACGACATGCAGAACGTGGCCGCCGCCGATGGCATAACCAGCGACCATCGCGACCACAGGCTTGGGCAGGCTGCGAATCTTCCGTTGTAAATCCAGCACGTTCAAACGGGGCACGCCATCACTGCCGATGTAGCCCGCGTGACCGCGCACTTTTTGATCGCCGCCTGAACAGAAGGCGTGGGGCCCTTCACCCGTCAGAATGATGACTCCGATGCTCGGGTCTTCATGCGCGATGTCAAAAGCCTGCAAGAGCTCCTGCACCGTCAGCGGCCGGAAGGCATTGCGCACTTCCGGGCGGTTGATGGTGATCTTCGCAATGCCATCGCTGGATTTTTCCAGCTTGATGTCGGTGAATTCTTTAAGGGCGGTCCACATGGCCTTGGGTCAGTTATAGTGCGCCGATGGTGTCGTCCAGAGCCGCGATCAATTCCGTGATGCTCGCTTCACTTTCGTCACCCATGTTGGAGATGCGGAAGGTCTTGCCCTTGATCTTGCCGTAGCCGCCGTCGATGGCCAGATTATGGCGCTTCTTGAGCAGGCTGACGAACGCGCCGACATCGAATCCGTCCTTGTTCTTCACGCAGGTAAGGCCTTTCGTGCGGTAGCCTTCAGCAGAGAAGAACTCAAAGCCATGCGTCTTCACCCAAGCGTGGACCATGCCGTTAAGCTTCGCGTGACGGGCGTAGCGGTTGTCGAGCCCTTCCTCGATCATCTTGTTCAACTGATGCTGAAGACCGTAGATGAGCGCGATGCAAGGTGTGCTCGGCGTCATATCCTTCTCGCCATTGGCCTGGAATTCGAGCAGGTCAAAGTAGTAACCGCGATCTTTCACGGTGGCCGCACGGGCATAAGCGGCGGCGCTGGCAGCGAACAAGCCCATGCCGGGCGGCATCGCGAAAGCCTTCTGGCTGCCGGTGAGCAGGATGTCGATACCGAGCGCATCGAAGTTCATCGGCACGGTCGTGAACGATGAGACCGTATCCACGATGAACATCACGTCAGGGAACTTCGTTTTGAGCTTCGCGATCTCTTCAATCGGGTTCAGCACGCCGGTGGAGGTCTCGCTATGAACGAGCGTCACGGCATCGAACTCACCCGTAGCAAGCTTAGCTTCTACCAAGGCCGCAGTAATGGGTTGGCCCCACTCGACCTTGAGTTCTTCCGCCTGCTTACCGCAGCGCAGAGAGACATCATACCATTTGTCCGAGAACGCGCCGCAGCAGCAGTTCAGCACCTTCTTGTTCACGAGGTTCCGAATGGAGCCTTCCATCAGGCCCCAAGCAGACGAGGTGCTGATATAGACCCGCTGAGTGGTGCCGAAGAGGGTCTGAAGTTTGGGCTGGATGTCCGCGTAGAGATTGGTGAAATCCTTGCTGCGATGCCCAATCATGGGCTGGCTCATGGCAGCATAGGTGTCCGCCGAAACTTCGACGGGGCCGGGAATGAAGAGTTTGACGTGATCGCGCATAGGGGTGGGGATTGTAGATAGGAAAGGCGTCAAGGCAACAGGCATCAGGGCTTCAAGCATGAAAAACTATACGGCGCTGACCACGTATCAGTTCGGCCTTGATGCCTACTTCTCCCAGAGAAAATGCTCAAGGCGCAGGCGCGTAGCGTAGGTCTTCGCTTCGGCGGCACGATCCCCGCTGGTATTCGCCAGACGGTCAGCCAAATGAGCGGCGGCTTCCCATTCTTTCTTCCGTTCGAGGAGATCGAGAGCGGCAAAGCCAGCTCGGTAGAGCCAGATAGCTTCAGCGGGAGTGGGCGGGCCTTTTGTGTTGGTGAGATGGGACTCAACGACATCATAACAGGTCTCCAGCGCTTCTCCTGTTTTGCTCATTCGCTCCAGGCACTGAGCCAAAAGCACTCCGGCACGACTGCGCCAGATGCGCGTGGATTGCGTGTCCAGACGGACTGATTGAAACAGCGCGATGGCGTCCTCCAGATTCTTCGGATCGTCTTTGGCCAGAAGCATAAGCAGCTCACCTTTCTCAATAAGTAAGGCCAGACGCTCTTCTCCCTCCGGCGGTTTCTTGGACGTGAGTAGGGATTCAATCACGGTTAAAGCATCTGTCGTTTTCCCATTGCGACGCTCCGCGATGGCCTGCTGCCTACGCGCTTCGTTGGCCAAGGGACCATTGCGGGCCGCGACCTCATTCCAGAGATCAATCGCGTGATCCAGACCCTTCGCATTCATCTGCGCCATGGAAGCCCTGCCTGCAAAGAACTGGGCCGCTTCCGCAAACGGAGAATCAGCCTGCTCTTCCACCAGCGCCTCGAACTGAGCCATCGCTTTGGGATAATCTTCCAGTCGGAAATAGGCCTGAGCGATCTTCATGCGCACGTCATCGCGATTAGCAGATTTCGGCCACTTGGCGATAAAGTCCGAACCCGCCGCGATGGTTCCCGCGAGATCGCCATCGGCCTCACGAAGCCAGAGCACCGTGTAGTCGAGACGTTCCTTCCACACCGGGCTGGCCTCAGCTTGACCTCTGGCGGAATCAAGCGCAGCCAGCGCGGCCTTTGTTCGCGGCGGAAGGCTTAGTAAATACAATTCCGCCAGCGCCACCTGTGCTTCAATGCGGCGCGGATGCTGCGGATAAACCTTGATGAACTCCTGCAAGACCGCCTCCGCGCTCGGGTCACGTTTGCCCGCCAAAAATAAGGCGCGCTCAATCAGGAGCCTCGCCCCTTCATCATCCACGACGGCTGGTTTGGCTAGCGAAGATGCGTTATCCACTTCTGCGGCCGACTCAATTTTAAGCTGCGCGAAGCTGCTCTCGAACAACGATTTCTTTCCGCCGAGAAGAGCGGCAACGGCCTGATTATAGATGGCGCGTTGATGAAGCAGTCGGTCATTGGAAGCTGCCGCCGCGCGTTCAAAGAGGTCAATGGCTGCGGCGAAATCCTTCTGCGAAAAACGGATCATGCCCGTGAGGTAATCCACCGTCCCCTCATTACCGGAACCGAACTTCTCATGCCATTCGTTCGCCAGTTCTAGGACGCGATCATCCGCATGAACGGCTCCGTAGCACTGCATGGCCAGACGTAGCGCTTCCCCTTCCCGCGCGTGATGAGGATGCAGTTTCCGAAAGGCTTCGATGTGATCAATGGCTTCCTGAGGTCGGCCTTGATCCTTCAACACCTCAGCACTGTGAAACAAGGCCAAAGCCTGCCGTTCTGCTGGCTGAGGATTCTTCGCCCAATCCATCATCCGGCGGAGCAGATCCCCATCTTCATCCTTCAAACCACGGAGCAAAGCAAAGGCCTGCTCATAGAAAGTGAACGGTTGTTCGCCATCAAGGATCTTAAGCAGCAAGCGCTCCGAGGTGCTCTCCCGCAACTGCATCCGATAAGCCTCCGCAAGCCGGAGCAATGAAGCATCCCGCAGACGCGGCGTTGTCCCATCCGGTGCTTCGATGATTCTACGAAGGATGTGCTCTGCCTCGCGACCATCGTTGTTGGCAAGACTGGCACTGGCTTGGATAAACTCCACTTCCTTATCATCAATCCGATCAGTTCCCAATCGTTTAAGGACGCTACTGGCACGCCCCGCGATGATCTCCGATTCATTCCAAAACAGCTTTGCGCGGCGGGCGATCAACGGGTCAGGATTGTCCAGCAAGTCCTTGAATTCCTTGCGGCCCGATGCCTCCCGATGTTGCCCCAACATGGCTTGCCCAATGGCGAGTTGCGTCTCAGCGGCGAACCGCACACCGGGCTGTTGATAGCCGCGTAGAGCCGTGACTGCTTCCTGAAAACGGCCCATGACCAGATATGCCTGCCCTTTGTAAAATTCCTCATCGGGGATATTGTAAAGTGTCGTCGCAGCCAAGGCCATATCCCCCTGCCCTGCCCTCACCAGCGCATCCACCATGCGTTCGCTGATCTTCACGATCTCGACTTGAGTAAGCGAGTTCGACTTGAGCAATCGCTCCCACTTCAGCGCCGCCACTTCCGGCAGACCCTGCGCCAGCGCGGCGAGCGCCGCCTGATGCTCCGGGTTATCAGAGATCGGCGTGGGATTCCTGGTTTCAGCATGAACCCGCACTGATACGAACAAGAACGCAACCAACTGCCAAGCCACAGTTAAGCAGCGTCTTGGTAAATCTCTGTGCGGTTGTCTTGAAAACGTCATTCCGTGCGATGCTAGACGTTGCTTGGATTTCTTCAATGATTCATCCAGTCCCACTTTCATCTCATTTCCCGAGCATCTCCTTCAAATACTTCCCGGTCACGCTTCGTTTGTTCGCAGCCACTTTCTCGGGTGTTCCGACGGCGATGATCTCTCCGCCTTGGTTGCCGCCGCCGGGGCCGAGGTCTATGATCCAGTCGGCGCATTTGATGACATCCAGATTGTGCTCGATCACGATCAAGGTGTTCCCAGCATCGCGCAGTTTCTGGAGCACGGTGAGCAGGGTTTGAATGTCGGCAAAATGCAGGCCGGTGGTTGGCTCATCGAGAATGTAGAGCGTGCGGCCTGTGGACTTCTTCGCCAGTTCGGTGGCGAGTTTCACGCGCTGGGCCTCGCCTCCAGAGAGGGCGGCACCGCTTTGACCGAGCTTCACATAACCAAGGCCAACCTCTTCCAGAGCGCGGAGTTTTGGGAAGATGTGGGGCGATTTCTCAAAGAACCGCGCGGCCTCGCTCACGGTCATTTCCAGCACCTCGGCGATGTTGTGTCCCTTAAAAGTGATCTCCAGTGTCTCGGCGTTGTAGCGTCGGCCATTGCATTGATCGCAGGTCACCTGAACATCGCTGAGGAAATGCATGTCGATGGTCAGGACGCCGTCGCCACTGCATTTTTCACAGCGCCCGCCAGCCACATTGAAACTGAAACGGCCCTGATCGTAACCGCGAACTTTAGCCGCAGGAAGTTTGGCGAACAACTCGCGGATTGGCCCGAAGGCTCCGGTGTAAGTCGCCGGATTGGAGCGTGGACTGCGCCCGATCGCCGACTGGTCAATGACCACCGCTTTATCAACGCCCATCAGTCCCGAGATATGACTGTGCCTGCCCGGCTCGTCCTTGGCTCCGTAAAAATGACGCATCACGGCGCGACGCAAAATGGTGTCCACCAACGATGATTTCCCACTGCCTGATGAGCCGGTGACAGCAATGAAACAGCCAAGCGGAAACGAGGCCGTAACGTGTTTCAGATTGTGCTCCGTGGCATCATGAACCGTGAGCCAACCCGTATCCATTGCGGATTGTGGATTGCGGATTGCGGATTCACTGATTAGCGAAGGCTGAACCTCACGAGGAGGAATGCGCGTCTTCGGCACAGGGATCTTGAGGCGTCCACTGAGGAAGCCACCTGTCACGGCGGCTTGATTGAACTCGACCTCATGAACGGTGCCTTGCGCGGTGATGCGTCCGCCTTGCGGCCCCGCTCCGGGACCGAGCTCGATGATCCAATCCGATGCGCGCATGGTCTCTTCATCATGCTCGACGACGAGCACGGAATTCCCCAAATCACGCAGGCGCTTCAGAGTCGCGATGAGCCGTTCATTGTCCGCAGAATGCAGGCCGATACTCGGTTCATCCAACACATAAAGGACGCCGGAAAGACCCGCGCCGATTTGCGTCGCCAAGCGGATGCGCTGGGCCTCACCACCGGACAAGGTGCCGCTCTCGCGATTAAGCGAAAGGTAACCGAGCCCCACTTCATTCAAGAACTCCAGACGCTTCAGGATCTCCCGTTGAAGCTCCATGCAGAAGCTCCGTTGGAGGTCAGTCAAAACGATGCCGTTCATCCATTGCACCGCCTCCCGTATGGAAAGCGATGTCAATTCATGGATGTTCAGTTCGCTCAATGTGGCATGGGCATCCTGCCCGTGTTCCTTCAAATTCATGGGCAGGATGCCCATGCTGCTTAGCCGCACACCGAGCACCTCCGGTCGGAGCCGCTTCCCGCCACAGGCCTTGCACGGCAAGGGATTCAAATAGCGCGCCAGTTGGGCTTTTAACGAAGCGCCCTTCGCCCGATCAAACATGCGCTCGACCATCGGCACTAGGCCTTCAAAGGGTTTGGCGAGACTGCGTTTGTTTGCGTCGATCTTCCAGCCCGTGGGCACCGCGACCTCGCCCGTTCCTTTGAAGAGCGCCCGTCGAAACTCATCCGTGAGCGAGCTGAATCTGGCCTCCAAGTCCTGATGATAAAACTTCGCGAGGCTCTCGATGGTCTTCTCATGCAAAGCCTTCAGCTTCGGCTGCCGCGTCCACCAGGACTTCACCGCGCCGCCCTTGATGGAGAGGCTTGGATCAGGCACCAACAACCCCGGATCACAAGCCATCACCGTGCCTACGCCTTCGCAGGTCGGACAGGCTCCGACATGCGCATTGAAGGAGAAATGCTTCGGCGTGAAGTCCTCCATCATGTGGCCCGTGATCGGGTTGGTGTAAGCCGTCTTGTAACTGCGCAGCTCATACGGTTCGGCTTGGCCGACAAGGAACCGCACCTCGCGCGGATTCTGTTTGAAGGCCAGTTCCAGCGCTTCCATCAATCGCTGCCGCACACCCTCGCGGATGACCAGTCGATCTGCGACGATCTCCACCGTCCGAGCTTTTTTAAGGCGGACAGGAGTGTCCGCGCTCCCTTCATCCAGCTCCTTCATCTCCCGATCCACGCGGACGCGAACGAAGCCTTGCCGCTGGAGCTTTTCATACAAGGCGCGCAGGTCCTTCACTTCATGATCAGACACCGGCGCGAGCACGATGACGCGCGTGCCTTCCGGCAAGACCATCAACTCGGTGCCGATTTCTGATGAGGTCATCTTCTGCAATCGCTCACCTGTGGCCGGATCATGCGGCTGGCCCGCAGCGGCGTAGAGCACGCGAAGATAATCATAGATCTCCGTGACGGTGGCGATGGTCGAGCGCGGGTTGGGCGCCGAGCTTCGCTGCTCGATGGCTACCGCTGGCGAAAGCCCATCAATGAAGTCCACATCCGGTTTGTCGAGAGTGTCCAGAAACTGCCGGGCATACGCGGAGAGGCTCTGCACATAGCGCCGCTGGCCTTCCGCATAAAGGGTATCAAAGGCCAGCGAAGATTTCCCCGAGCCACTCACCCCCGTGAGCACCACCAGTTTCCCGCGTGGAATATCCACGTCGATGTTCTTCAAATTATGCTGACGCGCACCGCGCACCCGGATGAAACCGGTGTTGGTTTGAAGATTCAAGGGGCTGGATTCAAGGTTCAAGGCGCAGCAAGATGACGATGCCGTGAGCTGACGCAAGAAGGCAAACGTGGCACAGGCATCCTGCCTGTTGTCAGTAATGATTTCAGGCAGGGATGCCTGAACTACACACAGCCAAGATGGCTGTGCTACAGCAAGCTACGGGCTCAAACGGAAACGCTCCCACGCTTCACCGCTTCGCTTGAAGGTAACACGATCATGCAAGCGACTAGGACGGCCTTGCCAGAACTCGATTTCATCGGGCTTCAGCACGTAACCACCCCAGTTCGGAGGCAGCAAAACGGACCCTTCAGGGAACTTGGCGCGGAGTTCTATGTCTCGATCTTCCTGCCACGCGCGATTTGGGATCGCGAGGCTTTGTTCACTCACCCAGGCACCGATCTGGCTCCCATAGGGTCGGCTTTGAAAGTAGGCATCGGATTCTTCACGACTCAAAAGGCTCACCTCGCCGCGCACACAGATCTGGCGCTCCCGTTCCTTCCAAAAGAAGACGAGGGAGGCTTTGGGATTGGACGTTAACTCACGCCCTTTACGGCTCTCGTAGTTGGTGAAGAACGAGAATCCGCGCTCATCGAAGCCTTTCAACAAGACCGTCCGCGCTGAGGGTTGGCCAGTGGAAGAAACCGTGGCGAGCGTCATCGCGTTCGGCTCCACCACCCCTGCGGCGATGGCATCGCCTAGCCAGAGTTGAAAAAGCACGTTCGGATCAGCAGGCAGCGTGGACTCATCCAAAGCGCCGCGCTCATAGTTCTGACGCAGATCGGCGAGATTCGGTTTGCCAGCGGCAGGTGTTGAGGGAAAGAAGACGGACATTATTGATCATACGCATGAGCCAGCCCATTTCAGGTGTTCTTTCCAGTCTTGAGCGCGTCCTTCTGGATGCCTCGACCATCCAAACCCGTGTCGCAGATCTGGCGGCAGAAATTGAACGCGATTATGCGGGTCAGGAACTGTGCGTGGTCACTCTGATGGACGGCGCGCTGTTCTTCGTCGCGGATCTGCTTCGCTCAATGGATCTGCCGATCCGGCTCTTCACGCTCACCGTCAGCAGCTATCATGGCGATACCACTTCCAGCGGTCGCGTGCAGATGGCTCAGACGTTTCCCTTTGATCTCAAAGCGCGGCACGTCCTGCTCATTGATGACATCCTCGATACAGGGCTCACTCTGGCCACGGTTCACGAACGAATCCGTGAGCAATGCCATCCTGAGACGCTGAAGACCGCTGTGTTGCTGCGCAAAGAAAGGCCGCGCGTGAGTGAGATCAATGCCGACTATGTGGGCTTCGACATCGCGGATGAATTCGTGGTCGGCTACGGCATGGACTACAAAGGCCACTACCGGAATCTGCCGTGCATCGGGATTCTTGATCCAACGACGTTGGGTTGAGGGGTTGAAAAATTGAAGCGTTGAAATGAGAATGATGAAGGTGCGCGTGTTATTCTTCTCGGTGCTTCGTGATGTGACTGGCATCGGTGAGATGTCTTGGGAACTGGTTGCAAATGCTACGGTGGGAGAATTACTAACGGAATTGTTTGAGCGTTGGCCAAAGCTCCAAGACTGGGATGAGAGCCTCTTGATTGCCGTGGACGAGAGCTATGTGAAACGGAATGAGCCACTGCATGAAAACGCTGAAGTCGCCATCATGCCGCCTGTGCAGGGAGGGTGAGATGAAATTTTGAATGCTTAATTTTGAATTTTAAATGAAGCCTGATGACGCTAATCCTCTAACTCATTCTGAGTCCGAAATTCAAAATTCAAAATTGAGCATTCAAAATTTTCTATGCCCTTTTTTACCTGTTTCTGAACGCGAATACACGGCATCGGACATCACTCGTTTTGGTAAGGAACGAAGCGCGGCTTTTTATGAGGCGGCGCTTCATTATGCGCAGACGCATTGGCTCACGGGCTTTCCGGCTAAGGCGCTGCTGCTGGTGAATCGGGCGCTGAGTTGCTATCTGCCTGAAGTTTCGCTGCTGGCGGCGCATCAGCCTTATCATGCGGCGGCGTGGATATTGATCAACCGTCCTGAAGACCGCTTCATCGGCAATCCGCGTCGGCACTATCAGCATCTCGCGACGCGCATGGTGGAGCCTCATAAGGAACTGCGCGTCTGGCGGGCCTGGGCCTGTTGGTATCTGGCCAAGGAACTATTGCTGGAGACTGAACATCCCTCCGACACCTTTCAGATTCGTGAAGAAGGCATCGTCGAACCGCGAAAGCAGGACATCGCGAAGAAGCTTCGCGAGCTAAGCCCCACGGATGATCTCGCCGCTTGGGAAGCCGCG
>JANYJH010000027.1 GCA_025361865.1 Phragmitibacter sp. | reverse complement strand
TGCAAAGCGGGCACGGGCACATCACGGGCAAAGGCTGCATCCAGCGCCTCCTTCACGCCTTTCTGACTCCACAGGAAGACCGTGAGCGTGAGAATCATCCACGGCATCCAAGCCCGGCGCAGCGGCCTAGCGCTAGTCGGCGAGACGGATGTGTCGCCCTCTCTGATCCAAAGCGTCTTGGGTTGCCAGAAACGCAGCAGGAGCAGAAGCGCCGCTGTCGCCGCCAAAGCAGAAGCGATGTCCACCAGCATCGGCCCGTGGTAGTTGGACATGACGAATTGCATCAAGGCGAAAGCCACACCCGCCGTCAGGGCAGCAGGCCACACGCCGCGCAGAGCCCGCCAGCCGCCATAGGCGCAGACGATCCAGGCAGGAATCATCGCCGCGAAGAACGGGAGTTGTCGCCCCGCCATTTTCGAGAGCGTTAACTCACCCAGCCCCGTGACTTTATTCAGAGTGATGATCGGAATGCCCAAGGAACCGAACGCGACCGGTGCGGTGTTCGCAATCAAGGCCAGCACACACGCTTCGAGCGGCCTGAAGCCCAGCTGAATGAGCAGCGCCGAGCACACGGCCACGGGCGCACCGAAGCCGGCGATGCCTTCAAAGAACGAGCCAAAGCAGAAGGCCACGAGGATGAGCTGAATGCGCGGGTCCGGCGCGATCCGCGAGAAGCTGGAGCGCAGTTCATTGAACCAGCCTTTCTCCACCGTCATCTGATAAAGGAAGATGAGGTTCAGGATCATCCAACCCACCGGCATCATGCCGAACGCCGCGCCATAACCTGCTGCCGCCAGCGTGCTCGAAGCGGGCATGTGAAAACCAAGACAAGCGATGAGCAAAGCCACGCCCAGCCCCAGCAAAGCCGCGAGATGAATCCTGAGATGACCAAACGCGATGAAACCTAGCAACACCGCCACAGGAACCGCAGCGAGCATCGTGGAAAGCGCAGCATTGCCGAGAGGATCGTAGTTTTGGGGCCAAGGCATGGAAACCAAACGCAGCTCAAACGCGGGATGCTTCATGTAAGCTCATTGCTACATGAATTGAACTAAGCGTGATCAATAATTATGCCTGAGGAGGTGAGCTTGCAGCGAGGTAAAGCCCGATAAGAGCCACGAGGCAAGACAGCAAATATCCTCCATACTTCAAAAAAACCGCCCCATAGTCAGGAAACGTTGCGGGAAGATACACTGGTGAAGGAATCTCAAGGAGCACATATAACCCGATGAATATACCGATTGCGATGAGCAAGATGCCTTTGTGGAACTGGTGCATATCGGTAGGGACTCTATTTCATGGCCGAACGATTCGAATTCGGCGACGGCGAGCCTGAAGCGTCGGTGACACGACAGATGCCATGCGAGCCGTTGCCTGCATCCTTTTTGTTCTGCGTTATGGTCTGTAGGTCTCAAAGTCGGAAACATTGAGTCCAAAAGTGCCGACTGAAACCTCTGCTTTCGCCAGGATTACAGGATGGCCGTGAGAACCAAGCCAATGCTTCACAAGATCAACTTCTGCAGATCCTGTTCGTGCTCCAAAAATAACTCTCTTCAGCATCTCAGCAGGAAACTCCACAGAGGAGGCCGAGATACCCTTCCGGAACACTCTGAACTCCTCTTCGTGTCTCCAGCCATCAAACTTTGTGAACATTAGGCTCTTCACAAGTTGGCGGTTGTCGTAGAGACGATGATAATTCAACTCGGGAAGGTCGGAAAGGTATTCAATATCGTCGAATGTAATCTTCCGTTCGTAAAGATTCTCAGGGTCGGAGAGGTCACCACAGGGAATACCACAAGGAATCTCGATGTCTGAAAATTCTAGTTCAACGGCGATTCCGTGATGGTCATCGGCGTAGTAAGCGAACATCGGAATTGAGTCTGGCCGCCTCGCAAGACACAAGACGCTTGATTCCTCATAAATCGTTCTCCGAGCGTCGATTCCAAAGTCGCATAACTCTGGATGCGTGGTCCAAAGTCTCCGGTCTTTCACCACGGTAAGTTGATCACGCCGACCAGGATCTTGGACGATCAACGCATCAATGTAGCCGATCCAATCATCATCGGTCGAATTGTTTGCGTGAAGTCTAAGGTTACAGTCAAACGGATCATTGAATGAGGTTGGTGTTGCGTAAAATAGCCGACGCGATTCGATCAGGGACTGGGTGAATCCATGCGGAACACCACCTGACCTATTGGAATATAGGGGGCGATACTTGTAGTAGCTACGTTTGGGGTGGCTCATGTCTTTTTCGAAGAACCTCTAAGCTGAGACACGAGCGGAGCGCACACGGCGCTTCCGAGTCACAGGAGACTTTGCTGCCCCGCCTGTAGTCTCCAGCGTTTTGTTCGGGCTTGTGGGTAGTTGGTGCTCAGCCTTGCGCTCAGCCTCTTGTTGCTTTCGTGCCCAGGCCCAGAATTTGGCACGGTCGTGGCCGAACTCCGCCGCGATCTCTGCGCGGGCCTCACGAACTTCTTGAACGATGGTGTCAATCATGGAGTTAGCTTGCTGAGGGTTTCGGGTGTGCAGACAATAGGGACATGCAGCTTGTGGTAGTGACAATACTCCATCATGTCCTTCTGCAAGGACGCGTTCGCAAGGTGGGTGCAGTTCCAGGTGAGCAGGTAGTCAATGCGGTGGAGAATCACCATCGCCAGATGACCTGCATCGGCTGCGGCGCGGGGTGGCAACTGGAACAAGCGAATCAAATCCGCTTCGAGCTTGTCTGTGCCAGGCAACACTTCCAGTTCGGCAATCCCGTTCAAATACGGAAGGCGACGCCGAGCAGCATCCGCATCTCCGCGTGACGCCTCTTGCCTGACAAGAAGCGAACTGTAGAGCAGGAACTTGGGCCTCTCACGCTTCCACCATTCGTGCGTCAGCTTTTGGTGCGAGGCCATCGGCTCCTGCCTGCTTGGGTGTGCGCCAAGATAGCTGGGGATCGTCGTCTCAATGTAAACCGTCTGCATCTGGCGAAAGATACCCGTCGTGAGAGACTCGTAAAGTGTGCAGGTTGCTGCTCATGGCGTTGCAGGGTTGCCCGAACAGTTGGATCACCAACAAAAGTGTTCGTTAGTAACAGATCCGCTTTATATGCGACACTTCAGATTGTTTTGCACGGCTTTTTGCAGAGCTGGTAAAAATCACTCCTATGCGCTGGAGACGCCGACTGACATTTCCAAACCCGCCCATAAACCACCGAGTCGTTTGTTTGCCAGAGCCGCAGCCGTGACGTATCTCCTCTTGTGAAAAGCCCGTTCCAGCTCAACTCCGAATACTCTCCTCAAGGCGACCAGGCGCAGGCCATTGCGAAGCTCACGAAGTCTGTGGTGGCAGGGAACCGGCACCAGACGTTGCTCGGCGTAACAGGATCAGGGAAGACGTTCACGATGGCGAACATCATCGCGCAGATAGGCAAGCCAGCGCTGATCCTGTCCCATAACAAAACACTCGCCGCGCAGCTCTATTCCGAGTTCAAGAACTTCTTCCCGCATAACGCGGTGGAGTATTTCGTGAGCTATTTCGACTACTACCAACCCGAGGCTTACATCGCGCGGACGGACACTTACATTGAGAAGGATTCAAACGTGAATGATGAGATCGAGCGGCTGCGCTTGTCCAGCATGGGCGGCCTGCTCACGCGGGAGGATGTCATCGTCGTGGCCAGCGTCTCCTGCATTTACGGTTTGGGCTCGCCGGAAGATTATGAAGGCATGATGCTGCCCGTGAGAGTGGGGGAGGTCATCACGCGCCAGAACTTCCTCACGCGTCTCGTGGACATGATGTATGAGCGCAATGACATCTCCTTCACGCGAAGCAAATTCCGCGCGCGGGGCGATGTCGTGGAAGTCTTTCCGGCCTATCTCGAAGACGAGGCCATTCGCGTCGAGTTCTTCGGTGATGAAATCGAACGCATCTCTGCCTTTGACCCGCTCACCGGCACGGTGCGGTCAAAGCTCCCCGGCTACACGTTCTATCCGGCGAAGCAGTTCGTCACGCCGATGGACAAGCTTCGCAAGGCCATCAAAGTGATCCGAATCGAACTGGACGAGCGCGTGGCGGAGTTCGAGAAACAGGGCAAGCTGCTCGAAGCGCAGCGCATCAAAATGCGCACGGAATATGACATTGAGATGATGCAGGAAATGGGCTTCTGCCAGGGCATCGAGAACTACAGCCGACATCTCACGGGTCGTGAACCGGGCGCGACGCCGGGGACATTGCTCGACTTTTTCCAAGGGGACTTTCTTACCTTCGTGGATGAGAGCCACGCCACCATCCCGCAGATCGGCGGCATGTATGAAGGCGACCGCTCGCGCAAGACAGTGCTGGTGGAGCACGGCTTCCGCTTGCCCAGTGCGCTGGATAACCGCCCGCTGCGCTTCCCCGAGTTCATGGATAAGATGCACCAGATGGTTTATGTGAGTGCCACGCCTGCGCCGTTTGAGTTTGAGAACAGCGTCGTCGGGAATGCGGGTTACATTGCGAAGGTCAAAGAAACTGGGCTCGCTGCCAGCCTCAAGCCCAAGGCCTCAAGCCTGGCTCGCATCTCCGGCAGCGCGCAGAGCCTTGACTCCTTTGATGTCACCACGCGAGGGAAGCATCTCATCGTTGAGCAGATCATTCGTCCCACGGGATTGCTGGACCCGGTCGTGACCATGAAGCCGCTGAAGGGCCAGATTGATGAGACGATGGAGCTCTGCCGACAGCGCATTGAGAAGGGGGAACGGGTGCTCGTGACGACGCTAACGAAGCGCACTGCTGAAGACCTCACCGACTACCTGCGCAATCTCAACTTCCGCGTCCGCTATCTGCACAGCGAGATCGACGCCATCGAGCGCGTCGAGATTCTGCGGGCCTTGCGCGCGGGTGACTTCGACATTCTCGTCGGCATCAATCTCCTGCGGGAAGGCCTGGATTTGCCTGAAGTCAGCCTCGTCTGCATTCTCGATGCCGATAAAGAAGGCTTCTTGCGCAGCGAGACTTCCCTGCTGCAAACCGCAGGTCGCGCGGCCAGACATGTGAATGGAGAAGTCGTTCTTTTTGCCGATCAGGTCACGGGCAGCATCAAGGCTCTGCTCAACATCAGTGCTTATCGCCGAGATCGTCAGCAGAAGCACAATGAGAAGCACGACATCACGCCGCAGACCGTGAGGCGTGCCGTGCAGCAGAGTCTTCACGCTTATCCCAGCGGGCGTGAAGTGGAAGAAAGCGTCGTGAAGGAAGAAGCCGGCGGCTATGCTGTCACCGAAGTGCTGCGCGAACTCCAATCCGAAATGGCCGATGCCGCAGGCAAGCTGGAGTATGAGCGCGCGGCCCTTCTGCGGGATCAAATCCGCGAACTGAAACGCCAGATGGGCATGGCTGATGACGCACCGTTACCGAGGCAGAAGGTCACTTATGACAGCGGGAAAAAGCGGGGCGGGAAGCGGAAGTGATTCACAAGGAGCGGCGGTTCTATACCGCCGTCAGATCATTGCCCGCGTAGCGCAAGAATAAAACTTCTTTAGTGCCGCTGCGCAGTCTAATAGGTCGGCGGTATAAAACCGCCGCTCCTTGGGTCACGAGGGCTCTAAAACTCCGGCGGCCCGTTCAGATGCTCCCCTTTCTCGGGTTGGCCGGGGATGAAGTCGAGGACTTGGTTTTGCGACCGCAGCTTGGATTGAAGCTCGGGCACCGCGATCTTTTGCACGTCGCATCCGGCTTTAGCGGCCATCGCGGCGGCGAGGCCAGCGGCGTGACCGACGATCATCCAGACGCTTTCCAGACGCAGCGTGCAGAAGGCGACGTGGCTGTAACTGGCAGCACCGGGGACGAGGAGGTTCGTGCATTCAGCGGGCTTCGGAGTCAGCGCGCGATACGGAATCTGGTTCGCGTAGCCGATGCGCCAGATGCGGCCTTCATTAACGAATTCGTTTTCGTTCAAGGCGATGCGTTGCACATGATGGCAGTCGATGAAGTGGCTGCTGATGCCGATGCTATCGGGCTTGCGGCGCTCATCCTGCACGTCCTTCTGCGTCATGACATACTCGCCACGCATCCGGCGGGCTTCGCGGACATAGAGCTGGTAGGGCAGGTGGCCGTTGTCGGCGAACTCGCCTTGATGGAGGCCGAGGGACTTCATTTCAGTCTGCACGACAGCGGGCACGGACTCGTCGGTGGCGAGGAATTGCAGCAGGCCGAGCGTATAGTCCATGTGGTCCTCATAAATGCGGGCGCGCTGCTCGTAGCTGGCATCCGGCCAGTCGAACTGACCGCCGAAGTGACCGAGCGAGAAGATGGAGGACTGCTTGTTGTTCATCTCGATCTTCCCGTTCCGACGCGGGTAGAGATCAATGATGTCCTGGAGCTTCACGGGCTTGTTTTGCGCCGCCTGATCACGCAACCAATCAGCGAGCAGGCAGTAGCGCTGCGCCTCGTAATGCTTCGGTGCAGGGATGGGCACTTGCAGCTTCGTGTCCTTCGCGACCGTGAGCCGGAAGTTGTAGTTCATGGTGCCGCGATGGGCGTCGCCTTCCTTGAGATCCTTGGCCCAAGCGCTGATGCCGGGGAGCAGATTTCCCTGAGCATCCACGGTGTGGGCCTTGCGTGGGGTCTTGTCAAAACGGATGCCAGCGGCTTCTTCGTCGAACTCGGCCTTCGACTCGCGACCGACGGCATACTTCACGCCAGCGCGGGCCATGAGATCACCTTCATAACTGGCATCAATGAAGACCTTCGCTTCGAGCTTGGTGCCGTCCGTCAAAGTGATGCTGGTGATGCGCGCACCGTCCTTGCTCACCTTGTCCACGCTCACGCCGTAGCGGACTACGACGCCCGCTTCGTTTAACATGTCGAGATAGGCTTTTTCAGCCACGCTTGACTCAAAGAAATACTCGGGTCGGCCTCCAGTGCCATAGTGCTGGCCGAGCCGCTTGTAGAATTCATCCGCAAAGCCGCCGATGGTCCACTTCAGCATGTGCTCGCTCTCGGCGGTATTGATGCCGCTGGTGCTGAGTCCGCCGACGTGCTTGGTCGGTTCGATAAGTAAGACCTTCGCGCCTTCTCGGGCGGCGGTGATAGCGGAAGCGATTCCGCAAGGCACACCGCTATAAACGATCAAATCAATGGTGTCGAAGCTGCCAGCAATGGCGGGTTGTATAGCGGCCAAGGAGGTGAAGGCGGAGCTGGTGCGGAGGAAGGATCTTCGGTTCATGCAAGCGATGGTGATTCCATTCTTACGTGCGCATGGAGCTGAACTTCAGACGAAAAAGCCGCAACAGGTCTGCACCCGTTGCGGCTTGATTTTTAGAATGTGATATAGGCGTCCTCGCCTGTATCACGTTCTTTTAACTCAATGGCTGTGGTCGTGACCGCAGTCTTCTTTCTCAGCTTCGACCTCTTCCACTTGGGCGTGTTCCTTGAGGAAGTTGAGGGCGTTTTCAAGGAGGAGATCGTCTTGAAGACGCTCAATGAGGTTGTTCTTCTTCGCGTCGGCCATGAGCTTCTTTGGGCTGATCTTCTGACGCATGGAGATCTGGGCGAGGGCCATGCGGATCTGCTCTTCCTTCACGCGGAGTCCTTCTTTCTTCGCGATTTCACCGAGGATGAAGCTGACCTTGATGTTCTGGCGGGCCTGTTGGGTGGCGGCTCCGACGATCTGCTCCTGAGCCTGCATGATGGCCTGCTCATCCATGCCCTGGCGCATGGCGTTCTGGGCGATGTCATTCGTGCGGCGCTGGGCTTCACGGTTCACGGCTTCCTGAGGGAGTTCAAATTCCAGCTTGTCCGTGAGGTGGGAGATGACCTGGTTGGTCTTCGCTTCTTCACGGGCCTGCTCGCGACGATGCGTGATGCCCGCGCGGACTTCCGTGCGGAGACGTTCAAGGTTCCACTCGGGATTGATCTTCTTCGCGAAGTCTTCGTCCAGCTCAGGCAGCACGGCTTGTTTGACAGCGGTGGTCTTGGTGTCGAAGACGATGGTCTTGCCCTTGAGAGGTTCAAAGGTGAAGTCTTCAGGAAGGGTGACGAGCACGGAGCGGGCCTCGTCTTTCTTTACGCCCACCAAGGCGGTGAAGAAGCCAGGCAGGAACTTCTCTTCGCTCTCCAACTGGAACCAGTTGCCATCAATCTTCTTCAAGAAAGCAGGAGCTTCGGGATGAGCTTCATCAATGAGCTGGCCGTCCACGGAACCCGTGGCTTGAAGCACGACGTAATCGCCCATCTTCGCTTCGGTTTCCACGTCTTGGAAAGTCTGGGAGCGCTCGCGGAGGTGCAGGAGATCGTGATCAATGTCCGCGTCTGTGACTTCCACGCGGGGCAGTTTGACAGGGATGCCTTTGTATTCTGGCAGCTCGAACTTGGGCACGGTGCTCACTTCCATCGTGAAGGTGAAGGACTCATCTGAGTGCAGGGACTGATCCTTCACGCCGAGGACGCTGAGGATCTCCACTTCGTTGTTCTTCGCGGCTTCCTGGTAGCCACTGCGGACGAGCGTGCTTTCCAGCTCGCCACGGATTTCGGATTCGTATTTCTTGGCGACCACGGACTTCGGAGCCTTGCCGGGGCGGAAGCCAGGGAGCTTCGCGTAGCGGGCATAGTTGGTGGTGACCTCTTCGCGCTCGCGCTTGACATCGGCGGAAGGAATC
>JANYJH010000018.1 GCA_025361865.1 Phragmitibacter sp. | reverse complement strand
GACCGTCTCGTCAAATTTGGTGAATTTGATTTTTTGAACGAGTGGGACCGCTTCTACAAGCGTGTAGAGCTTTTTAGCGTCTACCTGCTTGACAGCAGCTAGGTACTTCTTGCCTGGTTTTCTTGCCATAATTTATTTGGTCCAAACGACAGCGCACACATCGCACTGCCTCCCAATTCTATTTCTAGATCGTAACACGGCCAATGTTGCCTGTGCAACTTCAGTGAACATCCAGGTCGCCATTTCGATCTATTCAGATTCTTTCAAAAGGGAGTCCGTCATTGGGTTCCACTCAAAGACGGCTGTCGTTTTACTCCTATCGCTCGCACCGGTATCATCCACCTGCAAATTGAGAATCTGCATGGATTTCAGGTCCAGGCAGCCTTTTAGTCCGTTCCGAAGAAAATAAACCCCATCGATGCTGCCTGGCAGATTCCGGATGACCACTTTAGTAGTAGATGCTGGAATCTGGTTGACGATTTGAGAGCAAGTACGTTCGGCGAGTGAGCCGACCCGATGCCAGATCGACAAGTTATGTTCGAGACACGCCAGATGGAACACATAGTCCACGCCTTGAAGAAGGCTTTCCATCGCGGTGTAGTCGCGAATATCGGTGACGTGAAGCTGGCACTGCTCGTCCAATATTTCCGCGAGGTTTTCTTGTTTACCATTGGCCAGATTGTCCACGATGCGGAGCTTTGCGCCTGCTGTCTTTAATTGCCGACAGAGTTCCGAACCGATGAAGCCTGCGCCACCGGTGACCAATATCGTTTGGTGAGCAAGGTTCATCGGGAAAGGGAAACGGGTGCGCCGTGCTGGCTCATGGATTGGCTCGCGGCTTCGAGAATGCGGACCACGCGGAGCCCAGCGTGACCGTCCGTGATCGGCGTCAGGCCCTTTGCGATGCACTCGATGAAGTGCGCGGTCTTCATCTTCAGCGCTTCGCCCGGTGGGATATGCGGTGCCCACATGTCACCCATGCGGTAGTCGATTTTTTGTTGATTCTGACTCTCCAGACTCAGTTCCTGCAAGCTCGCGCCTCGGTCATAGATCTTCAGTTTATCGCTCGGTTCGAGATCGTCATAGACCAGCATCTTGCGGTCTCCGCCGATGATCGTGCGCCTGATCTTAAGCGGTGAAAGCCAGTTCAGATGGAGATGGGCGATGAGGTTGCTCTCAAAGAAGCAGGTCAGATAGGCCACGTCTTCATGCTGTCCTTTAAGATGCGCGTGACCCGTTGCCGAAACCGCGCTCGGCACCTGTCCCAGTGCGAAATCCATGATGGCCAGATCATGCACCGCCAAGTCCCAGAGCACATTCACGTCATGCTGGAAGAGGCCCAGATTGATACGGACGCTATCATAATAGAGCAGTTCACCGAGGTCTCCGGCATTGACCAGATCACGGATCTTTCGCACCGTTCCGGTATAAACAAACGTGTGATCCACCATGAGCACCCGCTGCATCCTTTCAGCCAGCGCGATGAGTTCTTCACCCTCGGCCACGGTCGCGGTCATGGGCTTTTCGACGATGACATGCTTCCCTGCTTCCAGGGCTCTTTTGGACAATGGGAAATGGCTGGAGACAGGCGTCGCGATGGCCACCGCGTGGAGGTCTTCGCGTTTGAGCAGGGCCTCATAATCAGAGAAGAGTTCCACCTGCGGATACTGGCCTCTAACCATTTCCAAGCGCTCTGGATTATGGTCACAAACCGCCATCAACCGGCAGCCGGGCGTGGAAGAAAAATTGCGGATGAGGTTCGGGCCCCAATAGCCACAACCGATGACGGCGACATTGATCATGAGGACATCGCGGGGTTAGAATTTTTGGTTGTGCGGAGCAAGCGGGCAGGCACTCCAGCCACCACATCGCCCGCTTGAACATCGTGTGTGACCACGGCTCCAGCGCCGATAAGCGCCTTCTCTCCAATGGTGATGCCGCACATGATGATGGAGCCGCTGCCGATGGAGGCTCCGCGCTTGATGAGGGTCGGAATCACTTCCCAATCAGCCTCCGTTTGCAAAGCTCCGTCAGCCGTGGCGCGCGGCAGCTTATCATTAATGAACATGACGCCATGACCCACGAAGACCTCGTCCTCGATGGTCACGCCTTCGCAAATAAAACTATGCGAGGAGATCTTACACCGCGCACCGATGATTACGCCTTTCTGCACTTCCACAAAGGCTCCCACCTTCGTGTCTTCGCCGATGGTGCAGCCATAGAGATTCACCAGCGAGGGGTGAAAAATCTTCACGGAATCGGCAATGTGCGCTGTTTCTGAGACCGGCATAATTATAGATTGATATGAAACTTATTGAAATTCAAGCATTCTTTCCTATCTTTCTTAAATTTTAATACTTCCTGAGTATGGGTTTCCAATCCCCATTCTTTGATTTTCCGTCCCATGATGACTGCTCCCGCAACCAATCCCGTGGATGATCATTTATGGGCCTGTCTCTTCATCACGATGGCGGCTGGAGTCGTGGTTCACTTCATCGGTTCCTGCTTGGTTCCGAAAGCAGCGCTTCCAGGTTCGTGGCTTCGCAGAACAGCAGCGGTCTCGGCCAGCGGACTTATCTTTATGGCCGCGTGCCTAGCCACTTGGGAACTCGGTCGCATTACTTACCTGACCCTCATTCCGCTTCTACAAATAGGGCTCGCGGCTTGGTCGCATCGAAAGACCGAAGCGCAACCACGGCCCGAAGAAGCGCTCTCCATGAGTGATAAAGCGATCCTGCTCGGCGCAGTGATCGCTTTGATCGGCCTGACTTGGTGGATGTATCCGACGGCGAATGCGGATGGCACGCTGGCTTATGTGAATTCTGATCTGGGCTACTTCGCGCTCATGGCCAAGGCCTTGCCGGAGGCGAAAGTAGCCTCCATCTGGGCGGCGGTGTTCGGCTTCGCAACGCCCGAATCCGGCGAGGTGCAGGATGTCTGGTATCATTGGGGGCCGATCTGGCTGACCAGCGGCCTGAGCAAACTCACCGGACTGACGGCCTTCACCGTGCTCCTTCGGGTCGTGATTCCGCTGCTTAACGGCCTCCTCATTCTCAGTGCCGCGAGTATGGTGAGCGTGGTCACCGGCTGGAAGTTCAAGAAAAGCCTGCTGGCAGGTTTTGTGTCCATCCTCGCCGTTCCGCTTTCCATCACGCTCGTGGATAAGCTGCTGCGTTCATCCATGCCGCAGACCGTATTGCAGCACGCCCACAGCACCTTGGCTTACATGGTCAGTTATAAATTCGAAGCCGTGCTGGTCATGGCTTCGATGAGCGCTTGGTATCAAAGGCGGCTTCTGCTCGCTGCGGGGCTTCTCTTCTTTGCGGGCATCAGCGCACCGCACACAGTCGCGGTCGGTGGCCTCATGGCTGGCGTGTTCGGCCTCATCGGTCTCCTTCGACGCGATGCCCGACAATACCGGATCGCGGGGGGCATCATCGTCATTCTCTTACTCGCATGGGCCACGTTGAAGTTGGGTTTCGGTGCCGGGCTACCACAGTCAGACTCCGCGAAGTTCATCGTTCTCGATCCCGCAGTGCTGGCCGCCAATATCGGCGCGGCCGCTTTAAACATCCTCATTGGCATCGCGGTGGCCGGGCTCGTCATGCCGGGGCTCGTTCACTTGTTGCGTGCGAAAGATGAGGAGACACGGCTGCTCGGTTGGATGGCCGTCTCCGCGCTCATCGGCTCGTATGGCGCTTATCATTTGCTACTTCCTGAAGGCGAGCGGTTTCACTTCACCATGTATGCCCATGCGATCTTCGTCATGCCCATCGGTTTCTGGGGACTGGCGCGGATGATCTCACAACATCCAGGCTGGCCGCAGCGCTACGCCATCGCCGCCCTGAGCCTTGCGACCCTCATGGGCGCTTATGATCAATATGATTACCGCCTTGAGCCCGCGGATGTGAAATGCACTTTGCAGGATCTCGCGACCGTGCGCGGTGAACTGCGCGGCGAGCCCTTCGGCTACTTCTCCCGCAAGGACCGCAACTGGTGGATCACGCGGCATTCCGTGGTCGGCTCCATGCTGGATTCACGGGCCACGCGATTGAACACACTGGAGATCGACGATCTCTCCCGCGCCAAGTTCTACGGTTCTGCCAGACCTCTGCAACTCCTTCCCGTGAAGCCCGGCGAAGACGAACTCGATTGGTGTCTGCGGCTCGCGGACAAGCTCCAGTTGAAGTTCATCATCGAGTTCGATGCCGATCCGCTGCCGCCTGAATTCAGCGCCAAACTCCACGAAATCGTGAAGGTGCCGGGAATGCGCCTGCTCGCGGTTCACTGACTCTACCCATGTCTCCCACTGCACCGTTGATTCTTCCGGGCTGGCTCGCGCTGGCTCTGATGCTATTGACCTTGGCGACTCTCTATGGCGCAGGTCGAGTCCTCGTGCCGCGTCGTTTGGCCGGAGGCGATTGGCTTGAGCGCCTGCCGCTCGTTTTGATCACCGGCCTCCTCTTCGTGGGTGGCGTCTTTGCCGGTTGGGGCCTTGGCCGGATGAACTACTTCAGTGTTCTCGCGGTCGTTCCGTTGATGATCGCTATCGTGTCGCGCTTCCGAACGAGCCCGATTCTCGTTCAAGCCAAACCGTTCCGCTGGGCCGATCTCATCACGCTTCTGATCACCGTGCTGATTTGTTTCATCGCGACTTCGCAGCAAAGCAAAATCCTGCTCGCGGATGGTTCCATCTCCGCCGTGAACATGGACCTCGGTTACTACGGACTGCTGGCCGGCGAACTGCCAGAGGCCAAGGTCGCCTCCATCTGGTCAGGCGTCTTCGGGTCCGTCACGATGACCGCCGGTGAGACCAAGGACGTGTGGTATCACTGGGGGCCGATGTGGCTCACGAGCGGCCTCAGTCGGCTCGCTGGCCAGCCCGCACTGCTCATCCTTTTGCAGGTGGTCAAGCCCACGCTGAACTTCCTTTTGATCATCTGCGCAGGAGGCATCGTGAACGCCTTGACCCAGTGGTCGCTGGGACGCTCCCTGTTCATCGGCGCGCTTTCCATCATTGCCGTGCCGGTGCCCTCCGTGGAAGGCGTGGCCTGGCTCGCCAGCGTTTTTCATGGGGATGTCCTCTGCCATGTCCACCCCAGCGTGGCCTACATGTTCAGCTATCAGTTTGAAGCCCTGCTCGTCATGGCCGCGATGCTCGGCTGGTGGCGCGATCATCGCTTGGTTGCCGCCGCCATGCTCTTCTGCGCGGCCATCAGCGCACCGCACACAGTGGCTGGTATTGGCTTGATGGCGGGAGTGTTCGGCTTCATCGGCCTCGTCAGACGGGACAAAGCGCAGTGGCAACTGGCCGCGATCATCATCGGCCTGCTTGGCGCGGCGGCCTTCGTCATTCACTTCCTCTTCGGCGTCGGAATGCCCAAAGCTGGCGATGCCCCGCTCATCGTGCTTGATCCCGTGGCCCTGGCTAAAAACCTCCTGCTCGGCGGGAAGCTGCTCGTGCAAGGCCTTCTCATCACGCTGCTCCTGCTGCCCGGACTCGTGCATCTCCTACGCAGCCAAGAAACCAAAACGCAACACCTCGGCTGGATGGCCCTCAGCGCTCTCATCGGCTCTTACTTCGCCTATGCCATGCTCCTGCCCGGTGGCGAACGCTCCCACTTCACTTCGTATAACCACGCCCTCTTCGTGCTGCCCATCGGCTTCTGGGGCATGACTCGATTAGCCATGAACCTCGATGGCGTGAAGCGCCTGCTTATCGTCATCGCGATGATCACCATGGTCGGCTTCGGCGTTCATGAATGGTGGTCCAATCAAAACGACGGCACGCCCATTCCCTGTCATGCTGCGGACTTGGCCACGATCAAAGCGCGGCTCAATCGCCAGCCCTTCGGCTACTTCACCCAGCAGGACCGCAACTGGTGGATTCCCCAAGAAGCCGTCCTCGCAGGCCTTCTGGACACCCGATGCATAAGACTGAACTCCATCGAAACCCGCGATAAAACCTCATCCGCCGCCAAGTTCTACGGCTCCAGCAAACCATTCGACCTCGTGCCTAGAAAAGACGGCGAGCCCGATTCCGCGTGGTCATTGCGCCTCGCCCAGAAGCTCGGCATCCACTTCATCCTCTCCGCTGAAGACCTGCGCCCGCCTGAGGAGTTAAAGAACCGACTGAAGAGCGTGATCAAAGTGGATGGCCTGGAGCTGTTGGAGATCGTGGCTCCATGAGGTCTCACGCAAAGCCCCCAAGTCGCAAAGGAATAAACTAGGATCAGCGCTTTCATCCTTTGCGACTTCGCGGCTTTGCGTGAGATTTGTTACCACTTCACCGCCTCCTGAAACTCACGCACAACCATGAAGCCATCCGCTACTCTCGCCGTCCTTTCGCTCTTCGCCGCCCTGCTCACCGGATGCGATGACCCGAACAAAGAAATCCCCTTCAGTAAGTTGAACTTCGATGGCACCACCTTCATTGACCCCGCCACGAATCGCGCCTTTACCGGCATCACGAGGGACACCCATAAGAACGGCCAGCCCCGCATCGAGTGGCGCATCAAGAACGGTAAGCTCGATGGCACCGAGAAGGAATGGTATCCCAATGGGAAGCCCCTCTCCGTCACCGAATTCAAAGACGGCGAGCGCACCGGCAAGAACACCGAATGGACCGAAGTCGGGATGCTCTACCGCGAGCGCGTCTATGATCACGACAAGATCGTGAGCGAGAAAAACTACGAGGCGGGGAAGTGAGCGCTTACCTCACGAAGGGTGAATCCGTAGAACGTGATACAGGCTGCTAGCCTGTTCAGTGAAGTAGCCCAGGCTTACAGCCTGTGGTCCGTTGAATCACAGGCTGGTAAGCCTGGGCTACCCAAAACAAAAAAAGCCGGAGGCTTCTGAACCTCCGGCTCTTAAGAACGCGCATGATTCACAGCTCTCATGCAGTGAGCCCTTTGACTACCGGCGCAGGCGTTGGCGTTGGCGCTGGCTTCACATGGCGGGTTCCATGATTCACCACATTGCGCGCTTGTTCATACTCCGCCGTGAAGGTCGGGGCGGAGGTCTCAAACTGGAGGGCCAGCGCGTCCAGCACATCCTCCAGTAGGGCGTCCGTTTCATCAAACAGCCCCGCCAGCGTATCCGTGAGAACCTTGCGGTTGCCGATGGACTGGCGCGGAGCGGACACCACTGCATCATACGCCTCCTTGCGGTTCTTGAGTTCCGCCGCCACATCCGCCGTCCAGCCGTAGGCCTTCAGCGCCGTCGCATTCGACTCAGTCAGGCTCATCACCAGTCCAGCGCGCGTGCTGATCTGCGTGTCCGTGCCATGATCCACGTCAGAGCGGGTGAAGCTCACCTGCGCCTTGAGGTCCGCCTGCTTCGTCACCGTGGCGAATGCCCGCACTATGCCTGCCCCGATCATCACGGAGTCGATCAACAGCTCCTGAAGCTGCGTCTTGTCCACCGTGATCCCCTTGCGGTCCGCCTCTTGCGCCTGGGCGATGGCCGTGATCGTGTCCAGCTTTCCGTTAAAGACCTTCGCCTGATCCACAAAGGCCGCCACCGTCTGGTAGTCCGCCGTGTGGTCCGTGAGCACTGCTTTCACGGTGAGATACATGTTGAGCTTGTTGTTTTGTTTAGAGTTCATCTGAGTTTATCCTTTCACTGAGCACCGCGTGTTTTGGTTGAAGCGGCCTCATCAACCACAGACGAAACACCCGCGCAGATATTCAAAACATTCATGCCCATGCTCAAAACAGAATCGCCCGCGACCGAAACGGAAGCGCCGTTGCTCGAAACGGAATTGCACGCATTCAAAACGGAGTCGTCGATGCTCGAAACGGAAGTGAATGCGTGCGAAACAGACGAACACGCGTGCAAAACAAAGCTGTCAACGACCGAAACGGACCCGTCAGCGACGAAAACAGAAATATCAGGCATTAAAACTCAATGGCTGCGATGAAAACGGAGATGACAGCGCTCGAAACAGGGGTAAAGGCTGGTGGAACAAAGATCGTGTAGGATTACGAAAACAGCCGTTGTTGACCCTCGTAAATACTACCTGCACCCACTCCCTTTCCCCTTCACGCTATTGGAAACACTCAACGAAAATTCCGCAGCCTACGGTTCGGTTCCATCCACGTTTGCCCGCATTCGGGAAAGCCTGATCACGCTCTACCGTGAAGACCCCCGCCCGTGGCTCGTCGGTTACAGCGGTGGTAAAGACAGCACGATGGTGGCCTCGCTTATTTTTGAAGTCGTGCAGTCCTTGCCCAAGGAGCAGCGCCTCAAGCCCATCTCCTTTCTTTGCACAGACACGCGGGTTGAAATTCCTGCCATTGTCGAACTCATCGAAGGCAACCTCTCGCGGATGCGGAAGACATCTCAAAACGAGGATTTGAATATCGAAGCCCATCTGTTGCGTCCACCTCCAGAGCAGTCGTTTTGGGTGAACATCATTGGTCGTGGCTACCCGCCGCCGAACCGCACTTTCCGCTGGTGCACCCAGCGGCTCAAGATTGATCCTGTCACAGATTTCGTGAAGCGACGGATGCAGAATGGTAAATGGACTGAAGCCATCTTGCTGCTTGGCGCGCGGCGTAACGAAAGCATCAGTCGCGGCCATTCAATGGCCAACCGCGAAATGCGCAATGGTCTGCGCCGTCACGAGGACATGCCGAACGTGTGGATCAGCAATCCCATCGAATTCCTCACCACTGAGGAAGTCTGGGCCTACCTCCTGCAAAAGCCGAACCCTTGGGGTAGTGATAACCGCGCCCTCTACAAGCTCTACGCGAACGCCTCTGGTGGCGAGTGTCCACTCGTCGTGGACAAATCAACGCCGAGCTGCGGGAACTCCCGCTTCGGCTGCTGGACCTGCACTGTGGTCGAGCGGGACAAGGCCAGCGAAGGACTCCTCGAAAGCGGTGACGAACGCATGGAACACCTCCTGGCCTTCCGTGACACCCTCATGGAATTCCGCAATCCCGACAACGGCTGGCGGGACATGAAACGTATGAATGGAGCGGAAGGCCCCGGCCCCATGAACATCGCCGGACGCCGGGAACTGCTCCGCCGCCTGCTCAAGCTTCAGGAGGAGAACGGCCTTGAACTCATCAGTGAAGAAGAGCTGTTGCTCATTCAAAAGTTCTGGAAAGCCGCCCGTGAGCCCGATGACGGGCGTGGCGTCGCCCGCATCGTCAACAAGCTGAAAGGAGTCCACATGATAGACCTCAAAGAAGCCAATCGTCTCCGGGAATTGCAGGAGGAAGTGGCTTCCGAGAAGGGCATCTCAGTCCAAACTTTGCGTCGAATGCTGGCGAAGGAGGAGGAATACTCTGAGCGGTCTCGTGCAACGGGACTTCAAGACGACCTGCTCCATATACTCAAGGACGATCTCGCCGAGGTGGATTTGGACATGCTACTGGCCTGACATGCAACCAGAGGAATCGAGCAATCATTGGTTGGGTAAGCTGACGAAGCTGAACCCCGCCTCTGGTCGCGGCGATTGCCGCGGCAAAGCGCCTCACAAGCCGCTGTTGTTGCTTTGCCTCCTCGATATGGCTGAGTCTGGGGAATTCCCATCTCGAGCGTTCGCCCGCAGCCCGGGCTTAGTGCTGAGGTTTCGGAGCTACGGAAGCATCGTTGCTGAGCGCTGGACCACGCGATTGGACATTCGTTTGCCATTCTTCCATCTGAGTTCCCAAGGGTTTTGGGAACCCCTTGATGCTGAGATGCGGCGCGCTGGTTCCTCTGATACATGTGCAGTGTGCGAGATGCATTCAGAGCTGTTCGAGCTTTTTGGCGATCCTGGCTTTCGCCTGAAGGCGCGAATGGTATTGATCTCGAAATACTTTGAACCCGCCGAGCGAATCGCGCTATTTGAGAGCCTTGGCATTCAATCTGTTGAAGCCACACAACCAACCGCACAAGTCGTTATGGAAGAGGCCACCGAATACGCGAAGAGAAAAGGGCGGAGTGCTCGCTTTGCTGTCCGCGTCTGTTCGGAATATCGCTTCACGTGTGCTCTGACAGGCTATCGCTGTGTCACTGGTGACGGCGCAGCAATTGTAGATGCCGCGCATATTGAGCCGTGGTCGAAGACTCAGAATGATGATCCATCCAATGGATTGGCCTTGTCCAAGAATGCCCACTGGATGTTTGACGCTGGCTTGTGGTCTGTGGATGAGGAATGGCGTATCATGGTGAATACGAATTCGTTCACTGAGCAGGGGCCTGAACCGCTTCGTCTCGCGAGTTATGCAGGTAGGCATCTTCAATTTGATCCGGTAGCCAAGCTGCGTCCATCAATCGAGTGCCTTCGACGACATCGCCGCGCTTTCAGTTGACCTGTAATTCCCAGCTACAACACGCACTGAAGTCATGTCCGCTCAAGCTCAAGCTTTACCATCTGAAGTCCAGCAAACGCTGATGCTATGCGCTCTACGCTTCGACGGGATGCTTTGGTTGGAGCAAAAGACACAATTGGAGATGCATTTGAATGTCAATGATTTTAGTCCTTGGGTTATGCCGGTCGTGGACACCCTCCAATTGCACCCAGATACGTCATCGAATTTCGCAGCATTCTTCGCTCTCCAGAATTCCGTGGGACAAACGCTACCACAACCGATTGAAACACACATTGCTCATCGCTACCTCTTTCTGCATTTGCATACCCGCCAGCAGCCGACGGATTTTACAAGCACCGAGTATGAGAAGGAATGGCGAAGCCTTCAATTGGCAGTCATCCTACAACATGCTGCCATTGTTCGCCATTCCCTGCTTTCTGTGGCTACTGGCCGTTCGGTGGGGGCGGACTCAAACCCTTCATATCAGGA
>JANYJH010000455.1 GCA_025361865.1 Phragmitibacter sp. | reverse complement strand
CGGGAGAAGAACTGCTCGTCTTCAGCCCGCATGGCATCAGACCAGTCGCGGTTTTGTTGAATGAGGCGGGAGAGGGGAGAGGCGGGCATGGATGAAAATTTGGAATGATGAATTTTGAATTAGAAATGAAACGCGCAGTATTTACAGCTAGGCGGCTGCCAACAGCAGAGTATTCATTTAAAATTTAAAATTTAAAATTCATCATTTCATCAAAGTGCTCTGTGCACATGCTCCAACGCGAGCACGACGTAAGCCGTGGCCAATACGTCGTCACCTTCCATCCAGCGCGCAGTGTCATTTTTCCAAGCACCATCTTCACGCTGCGTATTGATGAGTTTCCGGGTGAGCAAATCGCGCCAGTTTACGGTTTGGCCATCCTTGGTTTTTAGTTCATTCAAGTGGGCCACCGCGAGCGCCTTGGCCATCGTGTGATAGTAGTAGAGCTTGCCCTCTTGGCCCATGCCGGGGTTTTCATCGAGCGTGAAGTTGTCGCCGAGCCATTTCACGACGGCTTGAATACGTGGGTCTTCGGGAGTCAGACCAGCGTAGATGAGGCTGAGCATTCCGGCGTAGCTGATGCTGCCGTAGGAACGAAGCGCCGTCTTGCCATCAGCGGTCTTGTCTTCGCCTGCCTTGCTGCTGCCGGGCTCATAAACAAAGCCACCCGCGTTCTTTGGGTCGTTGCTGGCCCATTTTTGATCATTGGATTCTGGGCGGTTCTGGCAGCGCTCGATGAACTTGATCGCGGCACCCCAGTCGAAATCGTTCTTCTTCTCTTCAGGGCTGGCCTTGTCCTGGAAGAGCTGTTGGGAATAGCGCAGGGCTTCGAGTGCGAAGTGGGTGTTGGAAAGGTCGGCGTGCGCAGGAGCATTCGCCTTGGGCGTGCCGTAGCCGATGCCGCCATCGAAGGGGTTATCCGTCTTGCCTTTTTCATCAAAGTCATTCTGCTGGCCAATGACGAATTTTCTGGCCGCGAGGATGGTTTGCTCATACTCCGGCCTTGGGTTCATGGAGAGCGCGGTAAGGGAAATGGAGGTGTTGTAATTCGCCCGGCCTTTCCCATAAATGCCGCCGTCAGGCTTCACGTTCTTCAAGAGGAACTCATAGCCCTTCGTTACTTCAGACGATACGGCATCGGTTGGCTTGCGAGTCGGATCCCCCATGTAGGAGGCGAGCACGAGTCCAGTAATCGCAGGCTCTTCAGCGAGGCTCCATGAACCCGTATCAGCGGCTTGCTTCGTGCCGAGCCATTTCAGCGCGCGACTGATGGAAAGTTCGATCTCCTGTTTCAAGGAGGCGTTCTTATCCGGCTGTGTGCTTTGGGCTAGCAAGGAGGAGGTGCCGACAGCAAAGGCTGTGGCCAGATGAATGGCGATACGGGAGGCTTTCATGTCTATTTTTTAGGAGATTCTGCGGGTGAGAAAACGAGCGTAACTTTAGTGTCAACAGGAGGCACCGCGGCCTTTTCGATAGTCCAAATCTGATCGCTCCAGTTGTCCTTTTCGATGTTGTTCAGTAGCGCCACCGTATCTATATACATGGCGATGTAGGAGCCTTCGCGATCCGCCTGAAACTTACCATCCTCAATGAAGGAGCCATTGTAAGAAAAGTAGTCGCCCGTCATCAAGGCATTCGCCTTGGTGTTTCTCACCCATTGTTCAATCGGCGCAGTGTGCTCGCCTTTGACATCCTTCCATTGAACGGACACTTTGATGCGGTTTGCCCCTGCTTTGGCCGCAGGTTTCGCGGCTTCTTTCTTCAATTCCGGCGTCGGTTCTTTCATGGTCGCCACGAGGTCTCCGATATGCGGCTCGTAGTGACAGAGGAGCATCACGACGTTGAGATCAAAGCCCACGACAGCGGTGCGCAGAAGGCTCTCATGGGTTTTACCATTCACATGGACGAGCGCGTATTCGATGACGCCATCGTCCATATTGATCTCCGCAGGGATGCGGATTTCTCTTGTCTCGCTATTGAATGTGATACCGCCCAGTTCGTAAGCATGATCGCCCGTTTTCTTGATGCGGGATTTGGCTTCGTCAAGATTGGCAGGCTTAGCGTTCGGATCGGCTTCCTTCGCTGGAGCATGACCGGGAGCGCCTTGGGCCAACAATCCAGAAACCGTGAGAGCGAGCGTAAGGCTCGTGATAAGAGAGACAGAGAAGGAAAGCATGGAGGTCAGTTACGGCTGCTCTGGGCGCGAAGGAGGTAGTAGAGGAAGTAAGCCAACGAGGAGATAAAAGCCGCCACATAAGTAAGCGCGGCGACATCCAAAACGCGGCTCATGCCTGCTGTTTCCGCACCGGGAGCGACGGCTCCCATGCTGCCCAGAATCTTCTTCGCGCGGGATGAAGCATCGAATTCCACGGGCAGCGTGATGAGCTGGAAGACCATGACCACGCCCATGCAGAGCGCCATGATGGTTGCGATCAGTTGGTAGTTGAAGTGCAGCCCGATGAAGTGGCCCGCGAACCCTGCGAAAGGGATGATGTAAAGCATACCGCTGGCGAAGTTCGTCGCTCCCACTGCTGCCATACGCCAATGCAGCGGCGCATACGCCTGCTGATGCTGGAGGGCGTGCCCGCATTCATGCGCGGCGACTCCGAGCGCAGCCACGGAACGTCCGTAGTAGTTCTCTTCAGAGAGCATCAGCGTCTTTTGCGTAGGATCATAATGGTCCGTCAGTGATCCTGAAATGGCGTGAATGGTCACATCACGGATGCCATTCATGTCCAGAATGCGCTGGGCCACTTCTGCGCCCGTCAGGCCGGAGCTGGCGGGCATCTTCGAGTATTTGGCATAAGCCATTTTCAGCATCAGCATCGCCAGAAGCGAGAGTGCCATCGTTCCGATAAAGAGTATCCAGATCATAAATTAAGGTGGTTAGTGAGTTGCGTCTTCTTTGTCCATCTTAGTAGGCAAAACGTTCAGTTGAAAGAGACAATGTGTAACCGCTCAGCCAGCTATGGCAGGCTCTGTGCCATGCCGTCCTAGGAACGCTGGAAGGCCCATGCCGTGAGGCTTCACAGGTATGATGCGCGAGTTGCAAGACGTCGCCGTGGATGGATTCTGTTCTTTGGATGAGGTGAGTTGATCAGGAACTGTTCATCAGGCCGCGAACGAGGATGAATGCACCGTTGCTTGCTTCTTGGGCTGAATGCGTATTGAATCCTACGAATGAGCGACACTCTTGAGGAAACCATCATCTGCCGCGTCACGCCGTGGTTCTATCGGCGCATGGGCATCATGGCGCTCATGTTCCTCTTCTTCGGTCTCTATTTCTGTTACGACGGCTGGCGCGGCTACCCTGAAGAAAACAAGGTCGCAGAGAAGAAGGAATGGTTTGAGCAAACCGTGCAGAAGGGTTATGACGCCGCCAAGAAAGACGGTGCGGAATCGCTAAAAACTTGGATGACTCAAGCGAAGGCCGAAGGCTGGGTCAGCGATCCTGAATCCCCTCCGCGCTGGGATGCCTACGCTGCCGAGCGCAACTGGTCCTCTGAGCCGAAGAAACACAGCGCGGACGCCATTGAACAACAATATTACTGGGGCGGAGCCATGATTCTGGGGACACTCTACTGCGGTGGGATGTTGTTGTTGAACCGGAACAAAACCTTCATCGGCAAACCCGATCACATGGTCATGCCTGACGGCAAACAAGTTCGTTTTGCTGATGTCTTCAAAGTGGACAAGCGCAAGTGGGACAACAAGGGACTGGCCTACGCCTACTACCGCACCAGTGAAGGTGGAGCCGAGCAGAAAGCGGTGATTGATGATCTCAAGTTCGATGGAGCAGGCAAAGTCTTGGACGGACTCCTCGCGCAGTTCAGTGGTGAATTGATCGAGAAGCTGCCGGATGAGGAAGAGTCTGCTCCTGAAGACACGGAAACCAAGGAGTCCTGAGCGTTCAGTCCGCTGATAAGCATTGTGGCAAAGCGATTAAAAAATCCGCATTTTCCCAGTTGCGTAAATCCAAGCTGCCAGTAAAGCTCCCGCCCACAAAGTAACCTTACTAAACTCTATTTATGGCCGAAAACATCTCTGAAAAAGTGCGGGACATCATCGTCGAACAGCTTGGCGTGAACCCTGAACAAGTCACCCCTGAAGCGAAGTTCATCGAAGACCTCGGCGCAGATTCCCTTGATACCGTGGAACTCGTCATGGCCTTTGAAGAGGAGTTCGGAATCGACGTTCCTGATGAAGAAGCTGAGAAGCTCCAGTCCGTGGGCGACGTCATCCGCTACGTGGAAGAGAACGCAGAATAATCTGCGCCTTAGATCATCCTTTGAAAAAGGCACGGGAGACCGTGCCTTTTTTATTGCTCAAGGGCGCATCGGTTACTATGAAGTAGCCTCCACCATCCGTCGGAACGGGGCATTGGGATTGGCGTAATCAGGATAGCTCGGGTCTTGCTCGGCTCCCGGCAGGTAGCGCCAGTGCTTATACATCCAGAGCCAGGCTTCGGGGAATTCACGAATGTTCTTTTCGTTATGATCCCACACGGCTTGTGTCATGGCTTGGTGATTCGCGAAGTCCTTAGCGTAGATGCCCCGCGCCATGTGGATGCGGTATTGTCCGTCAGCCAGAGGAATGCAGAGGCCAGGGAAGACGGGCAAGCCGAGGCGGTCTGAGATATTGACGTGAAGGGTGGTCACACAGGTCTTCAGGCCAAAGCATTCGATGACCGTCGCGGTCTTGCTGGGCGGAATATTCAGATCAGTAACCAAAGCGGTATTGGCTCCCTTTTTAAGCGCTTTCATCAGGCGCAGCATCGCGGCCTGTTGAGGAATAACAGTGTGACCAGTCCCTTCACGAAGCTTCCTGAAAACACCCGTCAGCGTGGGGTTCTTAAAGTCCTGGGCGACGACGAAAAAATTCACGCCCCGGAAGCCCCAGATGAGGCTGATAATCTCAAAATTACCGAAGTGCGGCGTGACCCAGAGGCCACCGTGACGGTTGGTAATTTCGGCGATGTCAGGCTCTTCAAGCTCCATCGTAATGATGTCAGTGTAGTTTTCCCGTGTGAGCCGCTGCGTCCAGAAGAGGTCGAGAAAGGTGCGCGCAAACGTTTGATAGGAAGCGATGGCGATGCGGCGAATTTGATCCGGTGTGATGTGCTCTTTGGCGAAGGCAACGCGCAGGTTCTCATGCGCGGTGTGGCGACCCCGGTAGTCAATGAGATAGGCGAGGGCTCCGATTCCCTTACTCACGGCCATGACGGTTTTCCTTGAAAGCTTGGGAGCCAGCCAAGCGCCAAAATTTACCAGGGCTGTCTCAATTGCGTATCGAATCTTCTTCACGTTGTCGTTGGTGTTGGGAGAAATATGATTACAGTATTGTCATGGCTGAATCGCTTACCAGTATCCTCAAGAAAGTCCTGAATCAACCCACGGCACCGTTTCATGAATATCATGTCCGTGCCCAGATCGAGCAGCTCCTTCTCGACATCCCGCATGTAGAACTGGAGCATGATACGTTTGGCAACCTCCTTGTGACTTATCGCAAAGGCAAGCGCACGCAGGAGCCTATTTGGGTGCTCGGCGCGCACATGGATCATCCTGCTTACGTGAAGTCGCTGAAGAAGCCTGGCGAATGGGAATTTCTTGGTGGCGTGCCGAAGAACATCACGGACAGCCCGGATGCTCAAAAGCGCATGAAACCGATGGGTGACTTCGCGCCTTGGAATTTCGCTGTGAATATCGAAGACGGCAAAGTGGAAGCTCCCGCGTGTGATGACTTGATTGGTTGTTGCGTTATCATCGCCGTGCTGAAGGAAATCTCCCGCCTCAATCTTGATGCGACATTCCACGCGGCCTTCACTCGTGCAGAAGAAGTCGGTTTCCTCGGAGCCTGGCATTTGGGCAAGAACTGGCCGTTTGGGGAGAAGTCAGCGTTCCTTTCGGTCGAGACAAGCCGTCCAGTCAATGGCGCAGAGCTGGGTGACGGACCCATTATTCGTGTCGGAGATCGTCTCACCGTCTTCGATCCCCAACTGACGGACATCCTCATGCGCACGGCTTCAGAACAGGGCATCCGCGTGCAGCGCTGTTTGTTGGATCGCGGAGTTTGCGAGGCGACGGCCCTGCAAGCCTGCGGCATTCGCAGCACGGGCGTCAGCGTTCCCCTCGGCAACTACCACAACATGGGCGATGACGAGGAGAGCATCCAGCCGGAATACGTCATGCTGGATGACGTGAAGGAAGTCGTTAAATTCCTCGTGGCGCTCGTAGCAACGGATCACCAAGGCATCGGCGAGAGAAGCATGGAAGAGCGCGTAGCTCTCCGCCTGAAGGATTACAAAAAGCACCACGAGGCGGGTGATGCCAAGTTCGCCGCGATGGAGGCCTAATAACCCCAAGGTAGCCCGCACGCGGAGTGCGGGCTGCTTTCTTCAATTCGCTGCTGCGGGCGGTGCCGTAGCACCCGTCGGGTCCGGCGTCGTGGACAGTGTAGGCTTGTCCGCAGTGTGAAGATTTACCAGCTCGCGCAGGGATTTCAGCCACTCAGGAGCCTTGGGATGAGTCGGGTTTTCCTTCACGACTTTCAGCATGTCCGCGAGAGCCAGCACGGGATTGATGTTGTTGGAATAGAGGTCGTTGGATTTTTCCCACTGACGTTCGGGGAAGCGCTCTTTATAGAAGAGTTGATACTCGCTTTCGCTAGTGGTGGCTTCTTGCAAGGTGAAGTCCAGCTTGGTGAAGTTATCCCACTGCGCGCCCAGTTCCGTCGGCTTTTTATCCCGATAATAGGGGAAGATAACGGTGCGGTAGATGCCGTTAAAGTCCATCGGCTGATATTCCCAGTCCTTCGATTTCAGGTATTCATCTAGGAGATAAGCCTTGGCGAATTCTGTGCCCTTGATGCTCTTTTTCAGCATGTCGAGGATCTGTGGAGAGCCGATGTATCTCTGGGGGCGACCGCTCTTGGTGCTCTTCGTGTCTTTGCGTTCCACCGCTACAGCACCATTCGCCGTATGCTTCACGGTGCCCTCTACGGCAGCGAGTTCCTTCAGCATGAAGGTTTGCAGGTTTGGGATCACCGAGGCGATTTCCTTGGCTTCCATTGCTTGGATCGACAAGACGAGATATTCACACTGCAAACGCAGCCCCATTAGGAATTCGGGGTCTTTAAAGCGTGGAGCATTCTTCGTCTTCCAGTCGGTGAAGTCGGAATCCTTCAGATCTTTGCGGTCAAAGTGGACCGATTTGTAACAAGTCAGGTAGAGATCCCGCGCGTCGGTCTCGCTGTTCATCGCTCTCTGAAGTGCCGCCAAAGCCGCACCAAGAGAAGAGCCGCGATTTTTTAAGATCGCCGCTTCCAACTGCTCTAACTGAGTCGTGATATTCGCTACCTGAGCCTCCGTGAGCTTCACTTCAGGAAGCGCGGGCTTCGCAGGAGCGTCAGCGGTTTGAGACCAGAGCGAGAGAGGGGAACTGATGAGGGCGGCGATGAGAAAGCGTTTCATGGAAAGGAAGATAAGTAGAGACTGTAAGCAAAACGGCGTGGCGCGTCGAGAACTTAGTGCTGTTGCAGGGCAAGATGGAAATACTTACGCTTTCCCCATCAAATGCTGCACGGCGCTGGCGATCAACCCTGGCTCTTGAACGATGATCGCCAAACGATCCACCACCGAGCGGACGGTCTCATCAAGGGTCGAGGTTCCCGCCGTAACGCCCACGGTTTCGATGCCCAGAAACCACTCTGGCAGCAGATCGTCCGCGCACTCGACTTGATGGGCGACTGCTCCGAGCTGGCGTGCGGTCTCGGCCAGTTGCCGGGTGTTGTTGCTGTTCTTCCCGCCAATCACGATGATCAGTTCGCACTTCGCGCAAAGGTCTTCTAGGGACTGCTGGCGTTGCTTGGTGGGATGGCAGACGGTGTCCACAAAGCGAACTTCCGAGTCGGGATGGCGTCTCTTGATCGCATCTATGAGTTGCAGCACGCGCGTGAGCGGTTGCGTTGTTTGGCTGATGATGCCCAGCTTTCGGTTGGCGGGAAGTCGGTCCAAATCAGCTTCATCGAGGAGGACACAGGCTTCGGGGTAATCGCCCGTCAGGCCGCGCACTTCCACATGCGTAGCCTGCCCGATGACCACGGGGAAATAGCCGTTTTCCACGAGGGTGGCCAAGGCGTGATGGGCCTTGCGCACCAGAGGACAAGTCGTGTCCGTTACGCTGAATCCGGCATCGCGCCAAGTCCTGCGCTGGGCATCGGCGGCTCCGTGAGCGGTGATCACGACATCCGCCGTTTTGGAGCTGGTCAGTTCCGAGAGATCGCCTTGTTGAACTCCCAAAGTTTTCAAGTGCTGATCCACGATGGGATTGTGAACAAGTTGGCCAAGGACTGTGACGGGGGCTTTCTTGGCGGCCTTGAAGGTAGCACGGAGGGCGTCACGAACGCCGAAACACATGCCGTGATGAGAAGCGAGTTGGATTTTCATAGGATGATTTGAGTTGGATTTAACATTGTGGCACAAAGTAAATAGGCAAAAATTAGCGAGGCTTCGTCTGACGAACGATGCTCTCCAAGACGCGGACGTAGGCTTGAAAGGCGGAGTTTCCGGCCCCAGTGAGTTCGTAATTCGTGCATGGACGCGCTGAGTCCTGCGCCGTGGTCTTGCTCTCTCTCACATACCCTTCCTTCGTCAGCGTGCGGAGGTGGGAAATCAAATTCCCGTCACTGTGGCTGAGCTCCGCCTTCAACTCCTGAAAGCTCCAAGGGCTTCGGGTTGCCAGCAGCGTCATGATAGAAAGACGACCTTTCTCATGAATCACGCGGTCGAGCTGTGTGAAGTCGATCATTTAAGCAGCGTTCGCCTTGGGCTGGCTCAACCAAATGCTGACTCCATAAACCAGATGGAACAGGCCGAAAGTGAGGCCCAGGAAGATCGAGGCAATAGCCTCTGGACGTTGGAATCCGCTGAATCCCCCTGAGAAGAACCACGCAATCGTCAGCGCCTGACCCGTGATCAGAAAGGAGCGAGCAAGACGGATCAGTGACTTCGGCGCGAAACCGACGGTGGCTTGAAGCGCCAGCCCGTAGCAGAGAATCCAGATCAAGGCGGCGAGCTGAATCTGCCGTTCAAACCAGATCAAACCCACACCGAGAACACCGCCAGTGAGCAGGGGAGGGACAATGGCGCGGAGGGCCATGCGTAAGCCCTCATTTAGGAGGGGTTGCCCACGGCGACGCGCATCTTTGGCTAGCAGCAATGCATTCAGCGCGCTAGTCAGCATCAGAAGAACAAGCCAGCTAAAGAGGAATTCCCGCTCCCGAAAAATCGGGCTCATTTGAATGAAATTCGTATAGAAGCCGAAAGCTGCGAGGACGAGCGCCAGGCTTCCGCCAAAGAGAGCTGCGGGTGCGGAGATAGCCCGGTAAACATGCGCCCGCTCCATCAGGGCGCGGATAATGCGGAGATTCTCCAAAGCTTCCGTTTTAGTTTCCTGCTCGTGGGACATGGTTTGCTTTGTAATGCAAAGTGAAACTTTGTCCAGTGACATTTAATCCCGCCGTTGCAAGTTTCTGTTCTCATCGCTACGACTTAAGGTCACTCATTCAAAACTGTATTCAAGTAACGCATGGTCATCCGAAAAAAAGCCTTCGCCCGCGCCGGATTAGTCGGCAATCCTTCTGACGGCTACTTCGGGAAGACTATCTCTTTTATCATCCGTGATTTCCACGCGGAGGTCACCCTCTTTGAGACTCCTGAGCTGACCATTGAGCCGAATGAGCGGGATCACTCGGTGTTCCCAAGCATTGGTCAATTAGCCAAGGATGTGGCCCAGTTTGGCTACTATGGCGGCATTCGTCTGCTCAAAGCGACCGTGAAGCGGTTCCACGATTACTGCATGAAGGAGGGCCTCGTTTTGCATGAGCGGAATTTCACGCTTCGGTATCAAAGCAATATCCCGCCGCAGGTTGGTATGGCAGGCTCCAGCGCGATCATTTGCGCCTGTCTGCGCGCCTTGATGGAATTCTATGGCGTTAAGATTCCGCAGCATGTTCAGCCGAGGATTGTGCTCAGTGTGGAGAACGATGAACTCAGTATTCCCGCTGGATTGCAGGACCGCGTGATTCAAGTTTATGAGGGCGTGGTCTTCATGGATTTCAAT
>JANYJH010000434.1 GCA_025361865.1 Phragmitibacter sp. | reverse complement strand
GTGGGGATATTTATAGAGCGCCTTCGCAAAAGAATGCGTCGGTGTGGAATCAAGGTAGTAGTAACATTCCTTCACGTCCTCACCGTGATTTCCTTCCGGTCCGGTAAGGCCGTAGAGGCGCTCTTTGAGAATGGGATCACGGCCATTCCATAAGGCCAAGCTGAAGCACAAGCGGCATTGCCGGTCCGTGAATCCGAGCAGTCCATCCTCACCCCAGCGATAGGCGCGGCTCCGCGCATGATCATGGGGGAAGCTGCGCCAGGAGTCGCTATCAGCGGAGTAATCTTCACGAACGGTGGCCCATTGGCGCTCGCTCAGATAAGGGCCCCAGCGTTTCCAGTTCTGCTTCCGGTCACGGTCTTCTGCAAGGCGGGTATGTTCAGCAGTCATGTTTATTTTTGGTTCATCGTGATCACGAGCGCGATCCACAACAGAAGAAAGATCATGGGAACGCCCACTACGGCGGATTGGCCCAGTAGGCGGACAAACGTGGAGCTGTGGATGGGCATGTCCTCGGGAGTCGTAAGCCGGTCAGCGAGCTTGCGCAGTTCACGTAAGGCGATGACCGCACCGAGCATCGTGAGCATCATTACCACGACGCTGGCGATTCCGGCCACTGGCAGCAGATGCGTCAACAAGCGATGCACGGGCTCGTAACGCACGGTGTAAAATTCCTTCGGCGCGTTCAGGCTGATGGCGAATGCCGTGAGCAGAAACGCCTGCGATCCCACCAGCGCGGAGAGACGCTGGTTGATGAGATTATCCTCATGCTCGATGCGTTGTCGTAGGAACTGGAGTTTGTCGTTCATGAGCGAAAGTAGCCCGCTGGGCTTGGCGGGGATAGCTATTCTTTGGCTGATACGAAAGCCGCCGAGGCTCGGCGGACTACGTTCTACAAGCCTAGCCTCCCGCTTCAAAGCCTGGATACAGAGTCATGCCGCCATCCACGAACAATGAGATGCCGTGAATGTAGTCCGAGTCATCGCTGGCCAGCCACACGGCGGCGCGACCGATCTCGGGGGCTTCGCCAATGCGCTTATACGGGATGAGTTTCAGCAAGGCCGCATAGTGCTCCGGCGTGTCCCAGGCTCCGGTATTGATCGGTGTGCGAATGGCACCGGGGCAGATGGAGTTCACGCGGATACGCCATGGCGCGACCTCTTGGGCGATGCTCTTCATCATGAGCATTACGCCTCCTTTAGACGCGGCGTAGTTCACATGGCCGCCCCACGGGATGACTTCGTGAACGCTGCTCATGCAAATGATCTTCCCCGCTGCACAGGAGACTTCAGGCTTTACGCCGCGCCGTTTGAACTCGCGAACGGCCTCGCGTGCGCAGAGGAACTGACCCGTCAGATTTACGTCAATGACCTTCTGCCACTGCGCCAATGTCATGTCCTCGAACTTTGAGTCCTGCTGGAGTCCTGCGTTGTTCACGAGAATGTCCACGGTGCCGAATGCGGCGCGCACGTCATCGAACATGGAGATGACTTGATCCTCTTTGGAAACGTCCGCCTGATGGACCATGGCCTTGCTGCCGTGGCTTTCGATTTCAGCCACCACTTCGGCTGCAGCATCGGGATTGCCCACGAAGTTCACGCAAACGTTAGCGCCTGCGCCACCGAGCGAAATGGCGACGGCCTTGCCAATGCCTGAGTTCGCTCCGGTGACGATGGCTACCTGCCCTTCCAGCAAGCGGCGGTGCGGGACATCAGGCAGATGGGCTTGCGGATATTCAGGGGTATTTTCAGGCATGACAGCAGATGGTTTGAGATGGAATCGAAGGCACGAGTGGTAACAACGTCCCCAATCTTCCGCCTCGATTTCGTTTGTCCATCCTGCCCAGAATAAGGCGATGGCGTAGTGACTCCCCGCGATTTGGTGCGGCCCGAGGTCCCTTCAAAATCCCCTGTGAAGTTTCGCCCGCCTCGTGCGTTCTTTGCAGATGCCGCGTCCAGTTTATTCTCTGCTCACTCTCGCTCTCGCCACTTTCGGATTGTCCGAAATCCGCGCTGAGTTCCCCACCCCGACCAACAACCAGCCCGAAACCGTTCCGCTCACGACTCCTGATAAGACGGTGGGAATGATGCATCTGCCTCCTGGATTCAAGGCCACGCTCTTCGCTTCAGAGCCGGATATTCAGCAGCCCATCGCCATGACGTGGGATGAGAAAGGCCGCCTCTGGGTCGCGGAGAACTACACTTACTCGGACGGGAAGGAACGCTTCGACCTGAAGCTGAAGGACCGTATTCTTATCTTCGAGGACACGAAGAACACGGGTCATTTCGACAAACGAACTGTCTTCGCGGATGATCTGCAAATGCTCACCAGCATCGAGCGCGGCTTCGGCGGCGTGTATGCCCTCTGCCCGCCGCATCTGCTTTGGATACCAACGAAGGACGACACACCCAGCGGCCCGCCGGTGGTGCTGCTCGATGGTTTCAGCACCACCGCAGCGAGTCGGCATACCTTTGCCAACGGCCTCAAATGGGGCCCAGACGGCTGGCTCTACGGTCGCATCGGCATCAGCAGCACGAGCTGGATCGACGTTCCCGGCACGCCGCAGGAGAAGCGTCAGCCCACCGCTGGCGGCATCTGGCGCTACCACCCCACGCGGAAGATTTACGAGCCCTACTGTCACGGGACGACGAACCCTTGGGGCATGGACTGGGACGAGGACGGTGAGATGTTCTTCATCAATACGGTCATCGGCCACCTTTGGCACGGCATCCAGGGCGCGCACTTCGAGCGCATGCACGGCGAGGATCCCTACCCTCACATCTACGGCCTCATCCAACAGCACGCCGACCATTACCACTGGGACACCGGCAAGAAATGGAGCGAGACCCGCGATTCCACTGGCCTGACGGATACGCTCGGCGGCGGTCACGCTCACGTCGGTATGATGATCTACCAAGGCACAAACTTCCCGAAGGAGTATCGCGGCAAAGTCTTCACCACCAATCTCCACGGCCATCGCGTGAACATTGACCGCCTCGATCGCGAAGGTAGCGGCTACGTCGGCAAACACGAGCCCGATTTCATGAAGACGGACGATCCGTGGTTCCGCGCTACCGAGATCCAACAAGGCCCCGATGGCGGCGTTTACATCCTCGATTGGAGCGACATCGGCGAATGCCACGAGGCAGATGGCGTGCACCGCACGTCAGGACGTATTTACAAGATCACTTACGGCGATCCTGTGAAACCGAAGGAGACGGACATGACGAAGCTTAGCGATGAAGAGTTGGTGAAGCTTCAGCTCAGCGACAACGAGTGGCTAGTGCGGATGGCGCGGTGGGAGTTGCGGGAGCGGGCGTGGAGTGTTTATCAATCAGATCCCCGAATAATGAGTCCCATAGGCACCCATTTGCTGCAAGCTTTGACTGACTCAATGCAGCCAAAAGGCCCAGTGGTTCCTCGGATTCCACTCTCGCTGGTTTTTTCCGCTAGATACGTGGAGCAGGTTTCCGAATTGCAAAAGGCAAATATGGACAAGGGTGTCGGCTTAATGAGCCTGCATCAGATGACAGCGGCCCCTGATGCTTCTGAATACCTTGGTGCAAACTTGATCCGATTTGGCATTCTGGACGCTGCGGCAACAGATGTTGCTAGGAACTTTGCGGATGGGAATGCCAATGTTCAGATGATTGGCGATATGACGAGGGCAGAAACGTTCGCTTCCGCCAGATTGAAATGGGCATCTGTCCTGCCGTTGTTGCCGATGAAAGCCAAGATCATTGCAGCACGCGGTCTCCTCTCCCACCCCGAAGACGCCACCGACCACAACCTCCCATTGATGTATTGGTATGGCATCCGCGACCTGCCGCCGACGGAACTCGTCAAGCTCGTCAAAGACTGCCGCATCCCGCTCGTCACGCAGTTCATCGCTCGCCGTATCACCGAGGAGATCGACAAGGACCCTGCGCCGTTGAATGCCTTGCTCGGCCTCGCGAACACTGACCTTGACACCCCGATCCTCACCGGCATGACCGACGCCCTCAAAGGCTGGCGCAAGGCGAAGAAGCCCGAGGCCTGGGATGCATTCGCAAAGCTCGCCGAAAGGAGCGTGGACACTCTTGTCCGCAATCAAGCAACTGGCGGCGAAGCCGCGAAGCCAAACGAAGCCGACAAAAGCACCCGCACACCCCTTACCATGATCCGCGACTTAAACGTCCTCTTCGGCGATGGCCGTGCCTTGGATGAAGTCCGCGCCATCGCGCTCGACGATAAGGCCGCCTTGGAAAACCGCCGTGCCGCCTTGCATACC
>JANYJH010000432.1 GCA_025361865.1 Phragmitibacter sp. | reverse complement strand
TGAAGCTCGGCATTACTCTTGGTCCATGTGGGCTCACGATTCGCGATTGTCAGCATAACCACCGAAGTGATAAGCGTCACCCTGGTCGGTCAGTCTGCTTCTGAGGTGAGAAGAATAACCCCAAGACAAGGTCATGAAAATGATCGCGGACTCACTTTTTCACTTGCCAAAACCGGAGCCATATCAACGACTCGGATCAGGCGACGGCGAGCGGGAAGCCTCGATCACACGACAGATGCCATCCGAGCCGTTGCCTGCATCCGTTTTGTTAGGCGACTTGTGGTGGTGCTGACTCATCAGGCGGAATTGAATAGATGGGTTGTCCATCTCGGAAAACCGTGACGCTGAGTGTCCCATCTTCGAAAGGGTCGCCGACGGTGATGCCGAGTAAGCCCTTGGAATCGCGAATCGTGAGCCCACATGGACCAAGAGTAATGCCGAGCTTCACCTGCTTGCAGTCGAGCGCGAGAGTAACGTGACCGCCTGGTTGTGCAGCAATGTGGACTGCCTGACCCGTCGGAGAGAACAAGTTGATGGAAGCGCAGCCAGTATCTCCACCGCCGTCGAGGAGCATGCGAGTTTTGCCGCTGGAATCCACGAGCGTAATGCTGGTTGTTGTGATGGGTTCGGCGTTCATTTCAAGGGAGACGCTCTGAGTCGCCTAACAGTTGGATCATTTACATTTTTGTCAGTTTGCACAGGAAGCGCTTTATAGGCGACATTTTTGTTCGTTTTGCCACAAATTTTCATCTACCTGTTCATTATCATGCAAAGGTCAAAACCGACAGAAATGCCAATGATCATGCGAGTATGAGTGTAAACCGACAGCCTGGAGAAGCGAAGCCGGGGCAGTAGGAGGAGGACTTCCGCCGCGTGTTGCGCAAGTCGCACTATTGACTCGCTCGCCTCCTCCGGGTTGCGGTGAGGTAGAGAATGGTTGGCATCTGCGCGAGTCACTTTCCTCAACTGCTTCTCCGAGCGAGGACACGATGAGGGGGCCACGCTTACCATTTGATTTTCTGCCTATCTCAACCTCCTTCTCCCATGAAGTCCCGTTACCTGCTGGCGCTTGATCAAGGCACGTCGAGTTCACGCGCTATCGTGTTTGATGAAGCGGGGAAGAGCTGCGGTTCAGCGCAGAGGGAGCATGAGCAGCTCTATCCGCAGGCGGGTTGGGTGGAGCATGATGCTGAGGAGATTTGGCATAACCAGCGCGCGGTGGCCATCGAGGCGGTCCGTCTGGCGGGCCTGGAAATGGCGGACATCGCGGGCATCGGCATCACGAATCAACGTGAAACCACTTTGGTGTGGGATCGCGCAACGGGGAAGCCGCTGGGCAAGGCGATGGTGTGGCAGGATCGCCGCACGGCTGACTGCTGTGCAGCGTTGAAAGCGGATGGCTATGAGGCGCTCTTCGCGGCGCGCACGGGGTTGAAGCTCGATCCCTATTTCAGTGGGACGAAGCTCGCCTGGCTGCTGGATCACCATGAGGGAGCGCGGGGGAAAGCGGAGCGGGGCGAGTTACTGTTCGGCACGATGGACACTTGGTTGATCTGGAAGCTCACGGGCGGTCAAGTCCACGCGACGGATGCTTCCAATGCCTCCCGCACGCTGTTGTTCAATATCCACACGGGAGATTGGGATGAGGAACTGCTGGCCATCCTGAGGGTGCCGCGTGTGATGCTGCCCCGCGTGGTGGACTCCAGCGGGATCGTGGGAAGGGCGGTGGAATTCAGCGGGGTGCCCATAGCGGGGATCGCGGGAGATCAGCAGGCGGCGTTGTTCGGACAGGCTTGCCTTGAACCGGGCATGGCGAAGAACACCTATGGCACGGGTTGCTTCCTACTGATGCAAACGGGGGCGGAGGCCATTACCTCCAAGAATAACTTACTAACTACGGTGGCGTGGCGCATAGGTGGTCAAACGGAGTATGCGCTGGAAGGTTCCGTCTTCATCGGCGGTGCGGTGATCCAGTGGCTGCGTGATGAGCTTCAACTCATTCGCGATGCTCAAGAATGTGATGCGCTGGCGGCCTCTGTGGAGGATGCGAACGGCGTGTATCTGGTGCCTGCCTTCGCGGGTCTGGGCGCGCCGCATTGGGACCCGTATGCGCGTGGAGCGGCGTTCGGGCTGACGCGCGGGGCGAACCGTGCGCATCTCTGTCGGGCGGCATTGGAGAGCATCGCGCTGCAATCAGCGGACCTCATTCACTGCATGGAAAAGGACTCAGGGATCGCCTTGCGTGAGCTTCGCGTGGATGGCGGTGCGTCCAAAAGTGCGCTGCTCATGCAGATTCAGTCTGACCTTTTACAACGTCCGGTGGTCAGGCCGCAATGCGTTGAAACCACGGCGTTAGGCGCGGCTTATCTAGCGGGATTGGCGGTCGGCGTTTGGGAGAGCAAGGAGGACATCGCGCGGCATTGGAGTGTGGATGCGCGCTTTGTTCCAAGGCGTTCTGCTGAGGCTATGGAGTCACTGCAACGCGGCTGGGAGAAGGCCGTGGAGCGCACGAAAGGCTGGTCGCAGTAGCACAGGGTGGAGCGGCGTGGCACAGCCTTCCAGGCTGTGGGTAGTTCAGGCATCCTGCCTGAATCATTCCCTGTAACAGCCAAGATGGCTGTCCTACCCACAGGCACGGATGCCTGTGTCACATGGGCACGGGGTTCGCTTCGCGGCTACGCAGCCAGCCTGTGCTATACTCTTCACATGAACCGCGATCAACAACTGCAAGCCCTGCACTCGCACGGCACCTTCGATCTCGCCATCATCGGCGGTGGGGCTACGGGCCTCGGAACGGCGGTGGATGCGGCATCGCGCGGACATTCGGTGGTCTTAATTGAGCAGAGTGACTTCGCTAAAGGCACGTCCAGTCGCAGCACGAAGCTCGTTCACGGTGGCGTGCGCTACTTGAAGCAAGGAAATATCTCGCTGGTGCTGGAAGCGCTGCGGGAACGCGGCCTGCTTTGTCAAAACGCGCCGCATCTGGTGCATAGCGTGCCCTTCGTCATCCCCACCTATCACTGGTGGGAGAGTCCCTTCTACGGCATCGGCTTGAAGATGTATGACGGTCTCGCGGGTAGGCTGGGCCTGGAGCCCTCGCGTTTTCTGAATCGGGATGAAGTCATCCAGATATTGCCGAACATCGAGACCGATCACCTCACGGGCGGCGTCATTTATCACGATGGCCAGTTCGATGATTCCCGACTCGCCATCAACCTCGCGCAGACTGCTGCTGAGCAGGGAGCCCTCGTGATCAACTACCTGCGCTGTGAAGGCTTCATCAAGGAGGCAGCTCACATCGTCGGCGTTATCACGAAGGACACGGAGACGGGCACGACGCATGAGATTCGCGCCCGAGCCGTGATCAATGCGACGGGTGTCTTCGTGGATGAGCTGCGTCGCCAAGATGAGCCGGATGCGGCGGCGCTCGTCAGTCCCAGTCAAGGCGTGCATGTGGTTTTGCCACGCGAGTTTCTGCCGGGAAACGCCGCCATCATGATTCCGAAAACGGATGATGGGCGCGTGCTCTTCGCCGTGCCTTGGCATGGTAGATTAGTGGTTGGCACAACCGATACCGCAGTCGCGCAGACATCGCTGGAGCCGCGAGCCTTACCGGAAGAGATCGAGTTCATCTTCCGTCAGCTAGGTCGTTACCTCGCCCGTGATCCGAGGCCGGAAGACGTGCTCAGTGTCTATGCCGGGCTTCGTCCTCTGGTCAAAGCGCAGGCGGGCAATACCGCCGCGCTTTCCCGTGATCACCTCATCAGCATCGCGGACTCCGGCTTGCTCACGATCACGGGCGGGAAGTGGACCACTTACCGGAAAATGGCGCAGGATGTCGTGGATCACGCAGAGGTCATCGCGAGCTTGGAGCATCGGCCTTGTGTGACGCAAACGCTTCCCGTTCATGCGGCGTGTGTAGTGGAGGAAGCAAGCGCTCCTCTCAAGACCTACGGCGCTGATGCGCGGGCCATTCAAGACCTCATCCGCGAGCGTCCTGAGCTGGCTGCGCTGCTCCATCCACGGCTGGAGTTCCTGAGCGCGGAAGTCGTCTGGCACGCACGGCACGAGATGGCGCGCACGGTGGAAGATGTGCTGGCCAGGCGCACCCGTGCGCTCTTGCTAGATGCCCGAGCCAGCATGGAAGCAGCTCCGCGCGTGGCGAGCCTGTTGGCCCATGAATTGGGCAAGGACCAGGCATGGGAGCAAGAGCAGGTGAAGGCTTATTTGGAGCTAGCGGCGGGTTATGTGTTATCGTCTAATTTATAATTTCAGCCAGTATGAGTTCAGATATTACGGATCCAAACGACGATTCCAATTCATTCAACGAGATGGAGCGTGAGAGGGAAGGCGCGGATTGGTGGCTTACGAATCGCGACAGTCAAGACCTGTTCAACACGCTTGGTGGGAATCCATCTGTTGTTTATGATATTGTCACTTATTGCAGTGAAGAAAAACTAACTTTGCTGTTTGAAACAATTGTTGAAGGGGTTCTTTCGGGGCCGACTTCGATTGTTGATGAAATAGATTTTGATTTGGAGATTATTGAAACGGTTTTAAGCGGGCTGTCCGACCGTTCGAGAGTAGAGAAGATTTCCACTGAGTTCATTTCGCAGGCTTTGCTCACCGCCTTAAGGAGGGTGAGAGAGAATCGGAAAGAATAAGAGTTCTCAAGTTACTCTCTCCTGCGGCGCTTCTCTTCGATGGCTGGTCTGACCCGCTTGGCGCTGGGTCGGCCCGTCGGCTTTCCAGTCGGCTTGCCTTTGAAGGGGCGTTCAACGGGTCTTTCGCGCTCGGTTGGCACCTCTTGGAAATCAACCTGCTTCTTCGCCTGATCAATCCTCCAGATGCGCACCTGCATGTTATCCCCGAGCTTGATCACACGGCGTGTGGGCTTGCTGAAGAGCTGGTTGCGTTGCGAATCGAAGACGAAGAAATCATGCTCATACGAGGACAGATGAACCATGCCGCTGAGTCCGAGCGTGGGGACATCCACGAAGAAGCAGAAGTTCTTCACGTCCGTAACCAGCGCCGGATAGTGCTGGAACTTTCCAGTGCTGAGCTGGGCGCGGAGGTAGGCGTAGAGTTTGACCTCCTTGCTGTCGCGCTCGGCATCGGAGGAGTTCTTCTCCGTGTCAGAGATATGACGGGCAATCTCATTCAGCGAGGCCTGCGTGGCCGGCGTTTCATCAAAGAGCACACGATGGACGATGAGGTCTGCGTAGCGGCGAATGGGGGAGGTGAAGTGAGTGTATTTCGTTTTTGCCAATCCATAATGCCCGAGCGGCTCCACGGCATAGCGGGCGCGCATGAGTGAGCGCAGGAAGCCGATCTTCAGCGCGGGGCCAATGGGCAGCGTGTGGAAGCTGGCGAGCAGTTTTTGCACTTCGCCACGCTGGGTGAGATTCCCACAGGGGATGTGGTGGGACATCACATCTTCACGGTATTGCAGCAGGCGCTTAGCCTTCGGCGCTTCATGCACGCGATAGACGGCGGGTCGCTTGAGGCCCATGAGACGGCCCGCGACGGCTTCGTTGGCCAGGAGCATGTATTCCTCAATCAACTGATGGGAGACATCGTTTTCGATGCGCTCGATGGCCTTCACGCGGCCTTCCTCATCCAGCCGTATCTTGTTCTCAGGGAAGTCGAGATCGAGCGAGCCGTTGTTGAACCGGGCGCGGCGGATGCGTTGGGCCATCTCATGCGCCGCGTGCAACATGCGCTCGATGGGCTCATCCGCAGGGGGGCGTTCCAGCACGGCCAGCACTTCCTTGTAGGTGAAGCGCCGCTTTGAGCGGATCACTGCGGAATAGAACTTGGTCTCGATCACTGCTCCCGTGCTGGAGAGCAGGAACTCCACGCACTTCGTCATGCGGTCCACGTTCGGCTTCAGCGAGCACAGTTCATTGCTCAAAGCCTCGGGCAGCATGGGGATCACGCGATCTACGAGATAGGTGGAGTTACCGCGCTTGCGGGCCTCGATGTCCAGCTTGCTGCCGGGCTTCACATAGTGGGAAACATCTGCGATGTGGACCCAGAGAACCACGCGGTCTTTGGAGAGCCGCTTGATGCAGATGGCGTCATCGAAGTCCTTCGCGTCATCAGGATCAATGGTGATGACCTGATGATTCCGGCAATCAATGCGGCCTCGCAGATCCCCCTCGCTCGCATCCGTGAGGGAGCGGGATTTGGCGATGTTCGTCGCTTCCTCCAGCACCTCCTTCGGGAAATGGAGAGGCAGATCGTAGTGGCGAAGAACGGAGAGCATGTCCACGCCTTCCTCATCAGGCGCGCCGAGGACCTCAATGACCTCGCCTTCAGGGTTCGTTTGACGCGAAGCCCACTGCTCGATTTCGACCATCACCTTGTCACCGATATGAACCTTACGGCCAACATCACGCGGCGCTGGAACGTAGATGTGATGCGGAATGCGCGGATCATCCGGGATCACAAAGAAGAACTCCTTACTGCGCTGGAACGTGCCCACGAACTGGGTGCGCTTCCGCTCCAGCACGCGAACGACGGAGCCCGTGAGTTCCACTTCTTCGGACTTGTGCAGGCCCTTGGATCGCATGTCCAGGCGCACCAGCACGCGGTCGCCATTCAGCGCCGTCGCGGTCGCGGACTCTACGATGGTGATCTCTCCACTTCCTGCTTCATCGGGCTGGACGAAGCCCTTACCGCTGCGGTTGATGGAGATCACTCCGGCAACCAGATCAGCCTGCTGCGTGAGGAGATAGCGGTTCCCTTTGTTGCGGAGAATCTTGCCTATCTTTTCCAAAGCGAGCAAGGCGGCCTGAAGCTCCTGTTGTTGACCGGGCCTGAAGCTGAGGAGCCGGAGTAACTCGGGGACGTTCGCGGGAGCGTAATCAGAACGCCCCAATAGTTTCAAAATCTTTTCTTCCATGAGACTCGATCATAGTCCTTCGTTGCGGAGATGTCGCGCGGAGAGTTTCATCCTCTACCCGCGTGGCTCAGTTCCTCAGAACGCAGAGAGGAGGTTTCGCAGTTGATAGAAGTTCGGGGAGCGTGTGTGTCTCGCACGAGCGCCCCCCAACTTCCTAGCCATCGTGAGGGCGGCTACTTCTTCTCGGGCCAAATCGGCGCGTCCCAGCCTACCATGTCCTCAGGCTTCACGCCGCCAGCGCGCTTCGCACCCATCCATGAAGGACGATAAGTTCCGACGAGGCTGATGTCGTTGTCCGCCTTGATCGCGGCTTCCAAACCCGCAGCCCAGAAGCAGGCGTTCACCAGCATCCGGCGGAAGCCATCATTCAGGAGATCGCCGGAAGCCCCATAGGTGCTGGCGAAGACGCGTCCTTCCTTGCCGGAAGCACTCTTGTAAGTCCGCACCCAGGCACCGGGCATCGGCTTCTTCGTTTCATCCACGGGAGAGCTTTGTTCCATGCCGTTTAAAGGTTGTGCCATCACGAGGATCTCGCTGCCTTCGATCGGGTTCGCATTGTAAGCGCCGATCTCAGCCCACACATTCTTCACGCCGGTGAGGATGGGGTGACTGGCCTTTTCAGCGACGAGATCAAGGCGCGTGCTGGATTTGTGATTCGGTCCGTAGTGGCCGACCCATGTCTCGCCGAGAACCTGACGACCAAAGCCGCCCACATAGTCCGCGCTCTTGTTTTGGAAGTCGTATTTCACAAACGGGCTGTCCTTCGCGATCTTGAAGGCATGAGTGGCCGTGCGCAAACCGACCACGGGGCCACCGCGTTCGAGGTAGTCTACGAACGGCTGCATCTGGTCTGCGGGCAGGTCTTGGAAGCGCGTGAAGATCACGCAAAGGTCAGCGGTTTTCAGCGCGTCCATGCCTGGGATGTTGGACATGCCGGGCTTGATCTCGCCCGTCGTCGGATCAATGCCGAAGAGCACGGTGCATTTGAAGCCGTGATGCTTCGCGAGGATGCGCCCCAGCTCTGGCAAGGCTTCCTCAGATTTGTATTCGTGATCACTGGCGATGAGGACGATGTGCTTGCCCTTCCCAGCGCCTTCCGTGCCTTCATAGACTAGGGGTGCCGCGTGAGTGAGGGAGGTAATGGCCAGAGCCGTGAGGGCGATGAGTGCTTTCATTTGAAGATGAGGTCGTGTTGATTCAAGAGCGAAGAGAATGTGATAAAGGCATCCTGCCTGTTTTCAGAACGGAACAGCCAGGATGCCTGTATCACGTTCTTTAAAAGTTCTCATGGCCAGGTGCGATGTAGCAGAGTTCCTCATCGCACCACCAGCGGGAAAGCCGCGCGGAGTTGACCGCAGGAATGGCCAGGCCATCGGTATCATAATGGGACGTGTCATTGAAGAGCATGAGCCGGGCGCGCACGGGGTCTTTGAAATCAATGATGTTCAGGGCGGCGGGGCTTTGATCAAGGTTATCCCGATACCGACGCGGATCGAATCCGAGCAAGGAACTCAGCAGCAGACGGATGGTCGCCTTATGAGAAACGATCAAGACCTTCCCGCCTGGATGAGCACGCACGATGTCAATGAGCACGGGCAAGGAACGAGCCGTCACGGCCAGTCCACTTTCCCCGCCGAGGGGCGCGAAGGTGAACGGGTCTTCATCCCAAGCCGCCGCTTCCTCCGGGTATTTGGCCTCGACTTCTGGCCGCGTCATCTCCTCCCAATGCCCATGCGAAATCTCCTTCAAGCCATCGCGTGGTTCCACATTCATCAGATGCGGCGTGGCGAGGATGCGCGCGGTCTCCATCGTGCGATCCATGGGCGATGCGTAAACCGCTGTGATGGCTTCATTGCTCAGACGGGCCGCGAGACGCTGCGCCTGACTGCGACCTTCATCCGAGAGCGGCACATTGATGGACCCCGCAAAGCGGTCTTCAGCGGTTAAAACGGTCGCGCCGTGTCGGACAAGAAAAATGCGGGTATTCATGCGCCGGATGCTGGCATGGGAGGCCCGAAAAAGCTAGGAAAAGAGTAGGCCAAGGTAGAGCAGGCTTACCAGCCTGGTTCATTCACAGGCTGTAAGCCGGTGCTACCTTTCTGGGAGGAGGCTAAAAGGTAAGAGAGAGTGATGCAGACATTCCTGTCTGTTCTGTTCAGTTAAAAAGCAGACAGGAATGTCTGCATCACCTTAAAGCAAAGCCAGCGCAAAAACAGGAAGTGTCACATCAAAGCCAACCACAGCTAAATCAAGAGACTAAACAGGAGACATAATGACGCAAATAGGCAAATCAAAGCCTAAAACAGTCAAATCAAGACTTCAAATAGTGAAGTCAAAGCCTCACATAGTGAAATCAAAGCTTCACAAAGATAAGTCAAAACCTAACCGAGTGACCTCAAAAGCAGTAAAAAGTGCTATTTAGGCACGTTTTTCAGCTCAAATACCTGCCAGTTCTCCGTTGTTGATTCCTCTGGGAGTGGTTAGAATGCTCCAGTATGGTTGAGGAAAAACGCGGGTATCTCGGCATTGAAACTGGAGCGACTCATACCGCCGTTTTGCTGGTGAATGCGCATTTACAGCCGCTCACGCGGTTTGACCTCGGCCCGGCGAACCTGCGGCTTTGTTCGGACACAGAACTGACTCGTTTGTTTCAGACGATCAAGCAGCAGACGGGGGAGCCCGTAAGCATCGCCGCAGGGATGGCGGGACTGCGCAATGACTCAGACAAGCAGCGCGTGATGAAGCTGGCGCGCGCGGTCTGGCCGGACGTCCCGTTTTATGCAACCAGCGATCTGGAGACTCCGCTGGCAGCGGTGGGTTCGGTGAGTCGGGTCAGCGCACGCGTGCTCTTGCTCAGTGGAACGGGGTCATGCGCGTTCGGGAAAAGTCGCGATGGCAAAACCGCGAAGTTCGGCGGGCGCGGCCATATTCTCGGGGATCAGGGCAGCGCGTGTGACATCGCTTTGGCCGCGCTGCGCCGCATTGTTTATCAGCATGACTTGAAGGCGCAATTTCCGCCGTTGGGGGAGGCGGTGCTGCGGGCGCTTCAGTTGAATGATCCTGATGACCTGATTCCGTGGACGCAGGAGGCGGAGAAGCACGAGATCGCGCAGTTGGCCATGACGGTTTTTGAGGAAGGGCACAAGGGGGATGCGCTCGCGCTGGAAGTCATCATCAGCGCGGCGGGGAAGCTGGCGGATATGGCTCTGCACTGTGCGGAGCAACTGGTGGAGAAGGGCTCCCAGGTTCAGTTTCTACTGGCAGGCAGCGTGCTTCTGAAACAGCGCGCGTTTGCGACGATCGTGAGTCGGCGGCTGCATCAGCTCTGGCCGCAATGCCGCGTGATTCGGTTGAAGAAGGAGAGCGTGTGGGGCGCAGTGGCCTTGGCGATGGAGCATAGTTTGGAGCATCCTGAACAAGGCGGAAAAGCGGCGGTGATGAGTGCGCCGAACAGGAAGGAGATCGTCTCGCTCGCCTCGCTGGCTCATGCGCCGACGGAGCTGCGGAATCCGAAGTCCATGCATCTCGATACCATGCCGCTGGCCGACGCCATTGAGCTGATGATCGAGGAGAATGCGCTGTCCGTGAACGCGATCAGGGATCAAGGCGAGGCGATTCAATGGACGGTCGAGCGCATCATCGAAGCCTTCAAGGCGGGTGGTAGATTGTTTTATGTCGGTGCCGGAACGAGTGGTCGTTTGGGCGTCCTGGATGCGAGCGAATGCCCGCCGACTTTCCGCGTTTCACCGGATCAAGTGCAAGGCATCATCGCTGGTGGACGGCGAGCGATTTGGTCCGCTGTGGAAGGCGCGGAGGATGACTACGAGGGCGGAGGAGTGACGGTGAAGCATCGCGGCTTGAAGAGCGGGGATGTGTTGGTTGGCATCGCCGCGAGCGGGCGCACGCCGTTTGTTTGGGGTGCTTTGCATGAGGCCAAACGCCTTGGTGCCGTGACCGTAATGCTCGCCTTCAATCCGGGCATGGAGGTCAAAGCGAAGCATCTGCCGGACAGGATGATCCTCGTCAATACGGGGCCGGAAGTGCTGACCGGTTCCACTCGGCTCAAGGCGGGCACGGCAACCAAGGTGATCCTGAATATCCTCACGACGCTGGCGATGGTTCACACGGGCAAGGTCGTCAGTAATCTCATGGTGGATATGAACCCGAGCAATGTGAAGCTCCGTGACCGGGCCGTGCGTATGGTGCGGGAGATCACAGGGCGTCATGAAGCGGCGGTGAGGCTGGCTTTGGAAAGGGCGCAGTGGGTGGTGAAGGAAGCTGTGAAGGCCCTTTCAGCGGTGTAGCAGCCGACGTGAGGAGGCTCTGAAGTTATCGAATGAAGTGAAATAGGTGAAGCCGTCTCCAGTGACTTGTTCGTGTCGCCAGCGGAACGAACATCGTGTGATTGATTCTCTTGTCGGCTATTGATTGTGCTAAGGATTTAGTTCGAGCCTCCTCACGTCGGCTGCTACCAAAGCGCGCTCTCGAAAGTAGCAGCCGACGTGAGGAGAACGTTTTAAAATTTCAAGGGTTCGCTCCGCTACCATCCGCCCATCAACCAGCGGAGCAGCGCCAGATTCAGCGTCGTCGTGACCACACTGAAAAGCGTCGTGTAATAGACGCTCGAAGTCGCGAAGGAAGCATCGCCACCGAACTCATGGGCAAGCATGGCCGTGTTCACCGCAGTGGGCGCTCCGGCGGCTAATATCAAGGAAGCGGAAGCCTCGCGTGAGAAGCCCATGAAGTGACAGAGCAGCACCGCGATGAGCGGTGAAACCAGCAGCCGGATGCCCAAGGCCGCCAGCAGCGGGGCTTTAAACGGCGCGGGTTTCGTTTGGGAAAGCTGCACGCCGAGAGTGATGAGCGCAAAGCCCACAAGGCAGCTTTGGATGAGCTGAAGAGGCTGCCAAATCCAGATGACGTGCTGGATGGGAAGTTGCAGGGACTTGCACAAGATAGCTGCCGCCAGCGCATAGAGCGTCGGTTGGCGCAGCACATTCATCAGGGCGCGCCGATGCTGCCCGGCGGTTTCATGTCGCTCATGCGCCAGAAACAGGCCCAGTGTAAACGTCGCCACGTTCATGGTCGCCAGCACATAAACCTGCACCGCTGCTCCCTCATGCCCGAAGGCCAGCGTGATCAGCGGCAGGCCGTAGTTCCCGCAGTTGTAGAACATCGTGGCCAGCTTCATGGCTTGCGCTTGCTTGGCCCCCAGCTTCAGCGCCTTGCTCGCCAGAAGGCTGAGAACGAACATGGCCGCGATGGTCGCCGCTGTGAAGCCGACAATGCGCAGGCTCTCGGCATTGCTGAGTTCCGTGTCCAGAATGCGGCAGAAGATGAACGCTGGGACGAGGAGGTAGATGTTGAGCTTGACCAGTGTCTCCAGATGAAAATGGAACTTCCGATCCAAGCCCCAGCCCAATCCCATCACGGCGAGGATGGGCAGACAGACGTTCAAGAAAATGTCCAAGACAAGGGCGGGAGACATGAGCCTTCACTGTTGCGGGGGCTGGAAGGGCGGTTCAAGGCGGATTTGCCAAAATCGGCGCAAAAACACTTTCCACCCCCGCCTTTCCCGCTAGGATAGGGGTTCCCCATGCACAGTGAATTTGACTTCCAGTATGCCCTTGAAAACACGCGGGTGATCCATGAACCGGATCGCCGCATAGATACTTTTGGTAGCACCCAGTTTGAGTTCCATCTCGTCAGCGAGCTGATGGACAGCGTCGGCGTGACCCGTGTGCGTCAGGGACGGATTGATGCCCAGAAGCCGCTCATCCTGAAACCGAACAGCGATGACTGGGACTTCGAGGGCTTTGGCCCGCAGGGAACCGCCTTTGGCGAGTGGATGAAGGATCAGATCAAGCACATCGCCGTCCTGCGTTACGGCTTCCAGTTCAAGCGCGGTGACGTGAATGAAGAACTCGTGCATGAGCCGTTCCAGGCGGTTTGTGATCGCTTGGTGGGAGAGACCATCTCCTCGGGCAATCCGATGCGCGTCGTGATTCAGGGCGTGGATGACACCTGGGAAATTTCCCTTCTTAAATTCACTTTTGAGATGATCGAGAAATCTCACAACATCAATCTCTTCGACTTCAAACGTCGTGGTTTGCTGGGCTAATCAGTCATGTGGCGGGTCAAGATTCTCATCTTCATCATCGCGGTAGCCGCAGCAGGAGCCTGCATCGGAACAGCTTGGTGGTATTACACGCGAGTGATCGGGAAAGATGAGGTATTGCACTCCGAGATTAAGAAGATGCAGGGGAATAAGCTTGCCCCTCCTGATCCTGGCATCCGCCGTTTTGACATGGCCATAGAGACCATCAAGGGTGGCGATCTCGATGGAGGTCGCGAAGCCCTTTATGATCTGGTGAAGCACTTTCCGGCCTCCAAGCGCACCACTGAGGCCAAGCGTATCATCGGGGAGATGAACATGGACAATCTCTTCTCCGCTGAGAAAAATCCGGCGCGGAAGGAATACATCGTTCAGCCGGGAAACTCGCTGGGTCTGATCGCCACGAAGAACCAGACGACCATCGAAGTCCTCCTGAGAGCGAATGGTATGATGGCTAGCGGCTTGCAACCCGGCGATCACGTCAATGTTTTCCCGCTTGATTTTGAGATGGCTTACAGCATCTCCGGCAAGAGCGTGACCCTTTTGCGCAATGGCCGATTCTTCAAAGAATATCTGGCCGTGAACAGCAAGCTTCCAGGCGGGATCAAGCCGGATTTGATCATCGAAATCAATGACAAGGCCGCTTGGAATCATGGTCGTCGCGTCCAGTCCATGAACCCCAACTATCAGGGCGCGGACAAGTGGCTCATCTGTAATAAGAGCGGCCTGAACATCCGTGCGCTGCCTCAGGCTAAGACAGACGCCGTCACAGTGATCAACCCACATGCCGCTCCCCATACGGCGACGGCAACGAAGACAAATACGAAGTCCACGGGCAAATCAGGTAAGCCAGTCAAAGCCGCGAAAGCCACCGCCGCAGATGATGGAGCAGCGGATGATGTGGTTGAAGAAATCGCCGCCCCTGAAACGGGCATCTTCCTCTTCCGTGAAGATATGGAAGAGCTTTTCACCATCATCCGCACCAAGACCAAATTAAAGATCGTGCGCTAACACCATCCCCTTTCTTATGAGCATCAAACAAGTCCTGGAGTTCGAAAAGCCGCTGTATAAAGCCCGCGAGGAGCTGGATGAATTGCGCAAGAAGAACACCGCCAAACCGAGCGAGAAGCTCACCACTCAGATCGCCGAACTCGAAAAGAAACTCGCCACTATGCAGGGCGACACCTACGCCAATCTCAGTCCTTGGCAGCGCGTCCAGATCGCCCGTCACACCTCGCGTCCCTACATGCTGGACTACGCGAAGCTGGCCTTCGATGAGTTCGTGGAGATTCATGGTGATCGTCACATCGGCGATGACAATGCGATGCCTGGTGGCTTTGCGACGATCAATGGCGTGAAGGTCGTTCTCATCGGCCATCAAAAGGGGCGCGACACGAAGGAAAACCTTTTGCGTAACTTCGGCAGTGCCCATCCAGAAGGCTACCGCAAGGCGCTGCGACTCATGCGCATGGCGGAGAAGTTCTCGCTGCCTGTCGTTTCCTTGATTGATACGCCAGGCGCCTTCCCCGGCATCGGCGCAGAAGAGCGGAATATCGCCGAAGCCATCGCTTTCAATCTTCGTGAAATGATGATGATTCGCACGCCGATGGTCGCCGTGGTGATCGGTGAAGGTGGCTCCGGGGGAGCGCTCGGTATTGGTGTCACTGATCGCGTCCTGATGATGGAGAACGCCTATTACTCTGTGATCAGCCCTGAAGGCTGCGCGGCCATTCTCTGGAAGCATCGCGAGCACGCACCGGAGGCAGCCTCCGCTTTGAAACTCAGTGCTCAGGACTTGAAGGAACTCGGCATCATTGATGGCATTATCTCTGAACCCGTCGGCGGTGCTCACTATGATCATCGGGCTACGGCGGCTGCATTAAAGACCAGCGTTTGCGATGCCATTGCGGAACTGACGAAGCTCTCCGCCGATCAATTGCTGAGCCAGCGCTATGAGAAATTCCGTGCGTTCGGGCAGTTCACGGAAGTCGCTTAAGAAAGCGGAAGGAGCCTCCTTGCCCTTTCTTATTTAGCCTCCTCAAAGGCTTCCTTCACCGGCTTCCCGTCAAGGTCCGCTGGCAAAGGAACGCCGAGTAACCAGAGCGCGGTCGCCGTGGTATCAAACGTGGTGACAGGCTGAGTAATGGCGTAGCCTTTCTTCACGCCCTTACCGGATGCGATCCACGGGATGTTCATGTCGTCCGGAATGTTATCTCCGTGGTTTTTATTATGGCCCCCGTGATCCGCACTGATGATGATCACGCTGCTCTCGGCGATACCAGCCTGTTGAAGCGCTCTGGTGATCTGGCCCAAGGCTTGATCAGAAACCTTGAAGGCCTCCTTCTGCTCCGGTGAACCCCAGCCCGATTTGTGCCCCGCAGAATCAGGGTCGGCGAAGTGAATGAAGCAGAGATTCGGCTTCTGGGCGATGATGTATGCGGCAGCGTTCTTGGCCACATATTGGGAAGGGATCACCTGCTTCTCCACTTCCAAGGTGCCCGCAACAGGCACGTCTTCAGCGGGACCACCGAAATCAAACAGGTCGAGCGCTCCCTTTTGCCAGAGGTGGCGGAACTTCACCTTACCTGCAAACAGGGCCGTGCTGATGGCGGGATTGAACTGCTTCGCGATGCTGAACACGGTGGGTTGTTTGATCTTCCCGCGGATGGGCTCGAAGTTGTTCCAAAGCACCTGATGCTTGTCCGGTCCCACGCCCGTGAGCATGGAAGTATGGGAGGGTAGCGTCTTAGAAGGGAAGATCGTATTCGCGGTCCAAGTCACCGCTCCTTCCGCAGCTAGCTTTTTGATGTTCGGCATCTCGCTCTCCGCGATGACCGCTGGTTTGCCTCCGTCGAAGCTGATGATGAAGACGTGCTCAACGCGGCGCTCATCCGCCTGAATAGTTGGAGTGATGAAAGCGGTGAGGAGGGCGAGGACCAGGAAGCGTGAAATCATGGAGAAGCGGTGAAGGGCTACACTTAACGTTTGATGACTCATCAATCACACATCAGATGGGAGAACTGGCCTGCTTCTGGCGTATCATTTGGAATGGCCAACATCATCATTCCTCGTCAGCCCATGTCCCGCCGCTCGGTTCTGCGCGGCTTGGGGGCCACGATGGCATTGCCCTTCCTGGATGCCATGCAGACTGCGCGTGCGGCTCAGAGTGCGAAGTTTCCGGTTCGCATGGGCATTCTCTTTATGCCCAATGGTGTCCGTTCCGATGCCTGGACACCGGAAGGGCAGGGGACCGCTTTTAAGCTCTCGCCCATTCTGAGCCCGCTGGAGCAGCATCGCAATGACATCTCCGTGCTCACCAACATGGGCCATAAACATTGCGAAGAAGGGGATGGTCACTACGCGAAAACGGCGAACTGGCTGACGGGCACCTCCATCACCAAGACGACGGGAAAAGACCTTCGTTGCGGCGTCAGCATGGATCAGGTCATGGCCGCACAGATGGCGCAGCAGACGCGCTTTGTTTCACTGGAACTCGGCACGGAGCCGATCCATACGGGCGTTGATGTCAACGTCAACTACACCCAGCTTTACGGATCGCACATCGCGTGGCGGACACCGACTTCACCGCTGCCTTCGGAGATCAATCCACGCCTCGTGTTTGATCGTCTGTTCAGAGAGAACGTAGCTCAGCGTCGCGCCACTGCGACTGAGAACAAGAGCGTGCTCGACCTCGTGATGAGCCACGCGAAGTCCCTGCGGGATACGGTAGGCAGAGAGGATCAGCAGCGCTTGGATGAATATCTGGATAGCATTCGCACCATCGAGCGGCGCATCGACGCGGACATCCATCGCGTAGCCACGGGAGAGAATCTCGATCCTTCCGTGAAGGCGGAGATGAGTGGATTAGACGCCCGCATCAATGCCGCAATGGCCAACGTCAAAGGCAATCCCGGCTCGCAGTTGCGGCTCGATCACACGGAGCATTCGCGTTTGATGATGGACCTCATGACCCTCGCTTTCTGGAGTGATAGCACCCGTGTGAGCAGCTTCATGTTTGGCTGGGCCGTGAGCAGTAAGAACTTCTCCTTCTTGCCCGGCGTGAAGCAGAGTCACCACGAGCTTTCCCATCACGAGAACAACCCCGAGAAGCTGGCGCAGTATCAGAAGATCTGCACCTGGCACGTCGAGCAGTTCGCTTACATGATCAACAAAATGAAGTCGATCAAGGAAGGCGATGGAACGCTCTTTGATCATTCCATCATGATGTTCGGCTCCAGCTTGCGCGATGGAAACAGCCACAATCCGCATAACCTGCCCATCGTTCTCGCAGGTCATGGCGGTGGCCTGAAGACGGGCCAACACATCGTCAGCGGGATGGACACGCCTTTGTGCAATGCCTACCTCACCATGCTCCAAGCCGCGGGCGTGAAGGCGGATCGTTTCGGTGACAGCACCGGTGTCATGAGCGGGCTTTTATAGCGTGGCACAGGCTAGAAGCCTGTGTTACCTAGCGCCTCCGCATAAGCCGCTTCCAGCTTCGCAATCTGCGCCGTGGATTCAAAGTTCTCCCGCATATCCGCAGAAGCCGCATGGCTCATACTCCGCCAGAACGACTCATCACTCGTGAGTTTCATCATCGAATCAAACAAGCCTTCACGATCCCGCTCCGGCACCAGTAGTCCCGTGGTTCCATTGCGCACGGCTTCGGGAATACCACCATGCAACGTCGCGATCACGGGCAGTCCGGTGGCCATGGCCTCCAGCATGGAGTTGGGCACGCCTTCCTGATTCTGATCTTCCGTCATCCGGCTGGGATGCAGGAAGAGATGCGACTGGTGATAAAGCGCGCAAAGATCAGGCCCTTTGAGGAAGCCTGCGAAGGTGACTTGATCATGCAGCCCCAGTTCATCACGCAGCTTCTCCAGCGGCTCACGCAAAGGGCCTTCACCCGCGATGGTGAACGTGGCATTCGGATGAACGGCGGCAAATTTCGCAAAGGCATGAAGGGCATCATCGAGGCCCTTCTTCTCAATCAAGCGACAGGCCTGCACCAGATGCCACGCGCCTCTTGCTGGCAGCTCACGCTCGACATAAGGAAACTGATCCAAAGGAATCCCCGTGCGGTTCATGCGCACCTTCTCTGGCGGACAACCCAGCGCGAGGAGTCGGTCTAACAACGACTGCGATCTCGCGAGCACCAGCGTGCTGGCCTTGAGCAGTTCCCGCAGCTTCACTTCATACAAAGGGTCATGCACGCGCGTCTGAACATCCATGCCGTGAAACGAGACGATGACGGGCTTTGGCCAACGCTGAATGAACGGCAGCAAATGCACGCCCGTGTGGCCGAAGTAAACGTGCATGAGATCGGCGTCACGGCGCTCCAGCAGGCTCGCCAGCACACCGTATTCACCGCGATACACGATGGGCGGCTCCTTCTTCACATACTTCAGCCAGAAACGACGGATGAAATGACTCTTCACTCCTGGGGCCATTTCAACGCCATCCGTAGGCATTGGAAAGAGGTCTGTGCTCTGCCTTTCCTTGCAGATGACAAAGGTCTGAAACTGCCTAAGCCCAATGATCTGCCGGTAGATGTGAAGCATCTCTGGCTTGAGAAAGGTGGTGCAGTAACTGGCGACGGTCGGCATTGGCGGAAGTCAATTAACCGCGAAGGCGCGAAGGCGCGAAGGAATACGGATGATTTTTCAGGAGGAAGCGAGACGTGAAAACTTCGCGTCCTCGCGTCTTGTCTGGAACTGGCGGGTTTTAATTAACCGCGAAGCTGCGAAGGCGCGATGAAATGCGGATGGTTTTTTAGGAGGAACCGAAACTAAAAACTTCGCGCCCTCGCGTCTTCGCGGTTGATCCAAGCGCTTAAAACTTAATCTCCGTCCCGATGACCTTCGCCAGGTGCTTCCGCAGTTCATCCATGCCCGCGCCTTCATTGGCAGAGATGGGGAAGATCTTCACGCGCTTGAAGCGGTCCTTCAGTCGCGTGATGTGCTCCTCAGCTTCGGGAAGATCGGTCTTGTTCGCGAGGATGCACCAAGAGCGCTTGGAGAGTTCTTCGCTGTAGAGTTTGATCTCGGTGCGCAGAGTGGAGATGTCTTCCGTGGGGTCGCGCCCTTCGCTGCCAGCGGCGTCAACGACGAAGAGCAGGATGCGGCAGCGCATGATGTGACGCAGGAAATCATGGCCGAGTCCGACGTTGGCATGAGCGCCTTCAATGAGCCCCGGAATATCTGCCACCGTGCCGCGCAGGGAAGGACTGAATTCAACGACACCCACGTAAGGCTGGAGCGTGGTGAAAGGGTAGTTCGCGATCTTCGGCTTCGCGCCGCTGAGCTTCGAGAGCAACGTGGATTTACCAGCGTTCGGGAAGCCGACCAAGCCAGCGTCCGCGATGCTGCGCAGCTCGAAGTGATAGCGACCTTCTTCGCCTTCGCCACCGGGCGTGAACTCGCGCGGAGTCTGGTTGGTCGGGCTCTTGAAGTGGACGTTGCCCTTGCCGCCTTTGCCGCCTCTGACCAGAACGTATTCGCTGCCGAGTTCGGTAAGGTCGGTGACGTGCTCGAAGACTTCCGCCATCTCACCCGTTTCTTCATCGAACTCTTCCGTGATCTTGCTGATGACCAAGCCCGCCGGGACGCGGTAAATGGTGTCCTTACCACCACGACCCGTCATCTGTTCGCCGGAGCCCGCAATGCCATCTTCCGCGACGAGTTTGCCGTTAAAGAAGAACTGGCGGAGGCTGTCCGTGCTGTTATCCACGATGAGGATGATGTTCCCGCCCTTGCCGCCATCGCCGCCGTCGGGTCCGCCTTTAGGCCGGAACTTGCCGCGATGGAAGTGGATACTGCCATCACCTCCGCGACCGGCGCGGGCGTAAACTTTGATCTGGTCAACAAACATGGGGGGCTCACTATGGGGACTTTGCGCCGTGCGTCAATGTTCTTGAGGTTCAAGGTTCAAGGTTTGAGGTTTAATGACTGAGGAAGCATTTTCCAATTTCCCTTTTCCAATGTTCATTTTTCAATGATCTGGGTGAGAGATTTCGCTTTGTCATGGAGTCGGCAAGCATTGAAAAATGAACATTGGAAAATGAAAAATGTAGAATGCAACTCGGGGTCGGATTGGCTATCTTTCGTAATCCTACTAACTGCTTGAACTCCAGTTCCGTTCCCTCTAGCATCGCCGCCATGTCGCATCTCCTCCGCATCCTTCTTTGGCTTGGCATCTCGGTTCTCGGAGCCGTGGCCGTCGGTGTCTCCGCTTTCCATCAGGGTGAGACGATCAATGCCATGTGGCTGGTGGTCGCGGGGCTTTGCACGTTCGCGGTCAGCTACCGATTTTACAGCAAGTGGCTCATCACCAAAGTTCTCGTAGCCGATGAGCGACGCGCCCCGCCAGCGATCACGAACAACGATGGCAAGGACTTCGTGCCTACGCATAAGTGGGTCGTCTTTGGCCATCACTTCGCGGCCATCGCGGGGCCTGGGCCTTTGGTTGGACCCGTGTTGGCAGCGCAGTTTGGTTATCTACCGGGGATGCTTTGGATCTTGATCGGAGCCACGCTCGGCGGCGGGGTGCATGATGCCGTGATCCTCTTCGCCTCCATGCGACGCGGTGGGAAATCGCTCGGGCAGATGCTCAAAGAAGAGGTCAATTCCTTCGTCGGCATCGTGGCCATGTTCAGTCTGCTGGCCATCATGACCATCCTGCTGGCGGTGCTCGGTTTGGTCGTGGTCAATGCCCTCGCTGACAGCCCTTGGGGCCTCTTCACCATTGCTTCTACCATTCCGCTGGCCTTGCTCATGGGCGCGGCGTTGCGTTATACGAAGATCGGCATCACACCCGTGACTGTATTCGGGGTCATTGGTTTATTGCTCTCCGTTTGGGGCGGCAAGTATCTGAAGGAATGGGGCTTAGACGAGGCTTTCACACTGAGTGGAACGTCACTCGCTTGGAGCATTATGCTGTATGGCTTCGCGGCTTCGGCCTTACCTGTGTGGCTGCTGCTCGCACCGCGTGATTACTTGAGCACGTTCATGAAACTAGGCACCGTGGGCGTGCTGGGATTGGTCATCGTTTATGTGGCTCCGCAACTGAAAATGCCAGCGCTCACGAGCTTCATTCACGGCGGTGGCTTGATCGTGCCCGGCCCCGTGTTTCCGTTTGTTTGCATCACCATCGCCTGCGGTGCGGTGTCAGGCTTTCACTCGCTCATTTCCAGCGGCACGACGCCGAAGCTTTTGGACAACGAGAGAGCCATCCGTGTGGTCGGCTATGGTGCGATGGTGACGGAGATGCTCGTGGCGTTGCTCGCGCTGGTTTCCGCCTGTGCGTTGGAACCCGGTCAATACTTCGCCATCAATAGCGTCAAAGGGGCCGAGCCAGCGGCGGTGGTCAGCAAGGTGACGGCAGCAGGTTTTCCCGTGACGGAAGCGCAGATGTCGGTGCTCGCAGCGGAGCTGGGCGAGAAGACGATGTTTGGTCGCGCGGGCGGCGCGCCGACCTTCGCCGTGAGCCTGGCGCATCTCTTCACTCAGGTTCTTCCAGGTGAAGGCATGATGAGTCTCTGGTATCATTTCGCGATCATGTTTGAGGCGCTCTTCATCCTGACCACGCTGGATGCGGGCACGCGCGTGGGCCGTTTCATTTTGCAGGATTTGCTGAGTCATCTTTGGAAACCGCTCGGGCGAACGGATTCCTGGATGGGCAATCTCTTCGCCAGCGCGCTCTTCGTCTGCGGCTGGGGTTGGTTCCTTTATCAAGGCGTGGTGGATGAAAATGGCGGCATCAAATGCCTGTGGCCGCTCTTCGGTGTGGCGAATCAGTTGCTCGCCGTGATCGCGTTTTCTCTCGGCACCACGGTGCTCATCAAGATGGGCCGCACGCGCTATGCCTGGTGCACGTTCGTGCCACTCGTCTATCTGCTTGGCGTGACCATTACGGCGGGTTGGATGCTGATCTTTAATGCGAAGTTCGGCTTCCTCGCGCAAGCCGCCGCCTTGAAGGAAAAGATCGCTGCGGGTGGAACGGCGGAGCAACTGCTGGTGCTGAACAAGAAGCTCTTCAATCAACAACTCGATGCCGGAGTCGCTGGATTGTTCTTAGTGCTCGTGCTCTGCATCGTCGCAGGCTGCGCAATGGAATGGGTAAAGATCCTTCGCGGGAAGAAAGCCGTGCTGCATGAGAGCCCGTATGTGGCGCTGCCGGAGATGGTGTGAGGGAGCGCGGACTTTAGACCGCAGTATTTTCTGATGCGGGCTGAAGCTCCGCGCTCCATCAACCCGGAGGCCAAGTCAACTCTCTTCCTGCCAGCAGATGCACATGCAAATGCGGCACGGTTTCGCCGGCATCCTGGCCGTTGTTGATGACAAGGCGGAAGCCTTTGCTGGTTTCGTTCACGCCGAGTTGCGTGGCGATCTTTCCTGCCGCGAGCAAGAGCGCGCCGAGCGTCGCTTGATTCTCCGCCGTGGCTTCTCCGACGCGAGGAATGATCTTCTTCGGCACGATCAGCACATGGATCGGAGCTTGGGGATTGATGTCATTGAAGGCCGCGACGAGATCGTCCTCATAAACGATTGGCGCCGGGATTTCACGGGCGATGATCTTTTCAAAAATAGTCATATCTCAAAGGATGAATTCAGAAGGCTGAAGGATGAAGAGAATACAAAATGATGACATCAGGAAGTTCTGGAAGCTCGGTTCTTTTTTCAGCCTTCATCCTTCTGAATTCATCCTTTAGCTTCACACTTTCTTGAACAACTCCTGCTGCGTCGCCACGCGAGGCACGCGGTTTTCGAGGGAGTTGATCTCTGTGATGAATTCGCCGAGGTCTTGGAACTGGCGGTAGATGGAGGCATAGCGGACGTAGGCCACATGATCAATGGCTTCGAGACGAAGCATGACGCGTGCGCCGATCCATTGGGAAGAGACTTCGCGCATCCCTTCAGCGTCCATCTCTGCGATGATGCTATCGGCGGCGGCATCCAATGTTTCGATG
>JANYJH010000318.1 GCA_025361865.1 Phragmitibacter sp. | reverse complement strand
CTTCGGCGTCTTGTTCATCGGCTGGATCTTTGGAGCCAGCATGATGGCGGAGTGGCGTGAAATGCGACTGCGAGATGCCGCCGCACAATGGCTCAGCCAGATCAAGGCCCCGACCGACAAGGAACCAAAATACAGCAAGTTCGTCTCCCGCATATCCGGCAACTACCTGATGACGCGCGATGTCACGAATGATCTGGACGGACAGGGCCTGCTCACTTATCCGCCGCTGCGCGAGAACAAGCTGAGCCTCGTGCGCAAGACCAAGGTGACGCTTGGTTCTGAGCACGCCGACTTCAGCCGGCTCTTCCGTGATCCGACCGGCAGCCTGCGCGCGGAAGGCTACACCTATCTTCCCAAGACACGCCGCCCCGCGAACGCGATCCTCTTTGCCTATCACGATACGGATGGGGAATGGCGCATCTTTGCTTACACGCAAGCGCTGGGACTCCCGCGTTACCTGCCACGTAGCACCATGAAGGATCTACAGTTCATCGTTCCTCGTCGTGATCCCTTTCCGAACAGCCTGATCTATGGCTGGGATGACTACCCGACGGTCATCGTCGATCCACCCGCAGGCGCACGCATTCAAGCCTGGGCCGTGGATGCCACGAAGATGGTGGCTTCCCAGATTGTTCGTTATCCGAAGGGCGATGACCGGAATGAAAACGGCGAAACGCTGGAAGAACTCACCCTGCCCGTGCCGGACCCCTTGCAGAAGAAGGGCAGCAAGAAAGATGAAGCCATCGAGACTGGCTCTGCTGAGAAGCCTGAGTAAGCCTGTGTCCTGATGAAAGCCCTGATTGAATCCGTCTTTGGAATCGAGAGCAAGACGCCGCGCTGGCTGGTCTTCGTTGTGATCTGCGGTGTCGCAGCCCTGAGCTGCTGGTATGTGGCCTCCGCCATTGAGCATGGCATCAAGAAGAATCTCATCAGCGAATACAACGACCAGCGCACCTACATGAAAGCGGGGCTCTCCCTGCGGGAGACGCATTACACCTGCCTTCTCTCCCGGATGCGAATGCCACTCTACATGTATGCCATGTCCACGATCGCGACGCCATTTGAAGACCCTGAGACGCTCTTCAAACGGGCCAAAGTCTTCAATGTCCTCTATTCACTCCTGCTGCTGGGAGCCTTGTTTTTCGGGCTGCGGAAGTGGCTCGGCGGTTGGCTGGCTCTTGTCTTCACGTTGCTGGCCACCGGTCAGTTCTATGTCTTCAAAGCTGCCTATGTGCAGCCGGAATTGACCCTGGCCACGGTCATCGTCATCACCTGTTTCTGGGCCGTTCAGACCTTGCAAAAGCCGACCTGGAAAAACGCACTTATCACTGGCCTGCTGCTCTGTCTCTGGTTCCTCACGAAGGCCTCCGCGCAGATCGCTCTCGGTTTGTTTGGAGCCATGCTCGGCGTGAAATGGCTCTTCGCAGGCAAGGGCCAACGGATGCCCTATATCACGGCGGGCCTCATCACGCTGGCGGCTTATTTGTTACCCATGTCGCCTTATCTCTGGACCTCTTACAAAGTCTTCGGCGATCCCTTCTACAACGTCCAAAGCAAGTATTACATGTGGGGCGAGGACGTGGATGACAAGCACTGGCTGCAATCACTCAGTCTCGATTACAGCTTCAACAATCTTAAACCGGGCGATAGGGAGAAGCTCCCCAGCCCTGCGAAGTATTGGAAGGAGCACACCAAGACCGAGATCGTGACGCGCCTTGAGCGCGGCATTGAGATGATGTTTCATCAGGCCTACACGGAGTATTCCTGGCTCTTCCTCTTCATGCTCGGCTGGGCCAGCATCGCCTTCTGCGCGGTCGCTTGCCGTTGGGATGAAGCCGTCAGAGGCTTCCTCTCATGGAAGTGGGAACTGCTCTATCTCACCCTGCTCCTCTTTGCGTTCGTGATCCTCTTCGGCTGGTTCGTCCCGATGAAGGTTGGGCCAAGACTCATCCTCTCTGTCTCACTAATCCCCATCGCCTTCTTCATCGCCGTCACGCATCATTTGTTGAAGGATCAAAGCGTGAGCATCAGCGGCATGAGGCTGTCATTTGAGAAGCTGCTAGCTACCTTGATGATTGTTATTTGGCTAGGCGTAACCTTCACGCACACGCCCTTTGATTTGGCCAATTACTACTTTGGCGGTTGAACTCACTTCGGTTCATCCCGCTGAATCGGCACGGCTTCGATATGGATGAACAGGGCTTGCAGGACATCGGCATTGTCGAACTCCGGTTTTCCTTCGGGCTTCCAAACGCTCAAGAGTCTCGTCATGCCACGCGAGATTGTGATGGCGGTCGTGAGCTTGGAAGCATGGAAGATCGGAGCCAGCGGTTGAGCACGAACTCCCTTGGCTGCGGCAGGCACAACGGGGAATGAGGGCGGAGCGTGATGGAACTCGGATGTCAGGTTAAGGTCCATGGTGTAACCGTCTGGACCTATCACCGGATCAATCTCCACCCTGGTTCCGACGAGGCGCATCTCATACTCCGCAACCAGGCGATGCCTGTCATCCTGAGTGAAGCTCTTCACGAAGGGATGCTCTTCGGTAGCTTCGATCTGACAACGCTGGCCGCTCCGCGTATCCACCCGCTGTGAACTGAGGATCGTGGCCTTGCCCTGCTTCACCAAGTCCTCCGCTTTCCGCCAGACTTCTGCGTGATCAGCGATGCCGGTCGTTTCCTGCAGAAGCTGCCGCAAGAGGGGGCCATCGGCTTGAAGGATGTGCAGGGTGGAGGAGATGAGACGACCAGACCCGCAATAGATAATCCCATCTAAAAATGCTTCAACATTCGCCAGATTTTCAGGCGTGTTCGTCACCCACAGGGAATTTGGACGAACCATGTAAGCAGTGGCTCCGTCGGGAAAGGCTATACCATTCTCTTTAAGTATCTTCATTTCCTTGAGCCGATCATTAGTCTTCCTCCTCGGGTGGGCAAAAGGGTCAGGGGAGGGAGCAGAATTCTCTTCGTTTGCAGGTGCCGAACTGAGAAAATCAGGCAGCACTCTAAAGCGCCTTGTTTCCATGCCCGGTGGTGTCTTCTTCATAAAGGCAGGTATCGAATCTGCCGCCTCGGCCACGATAGGCACGGCCTTATCTGCCAGTGCCTTGAGCTTCACCGTGAGTGCTTTGTTTTCTGCGGGTCGGTTCTGAACGATTTCCGCTGTCAAGAAGGCGGCTTGCAGCACATCTGCTCCGTCCAACTCCGGTGTGCCAAAGGGTTTCCAAGTGCCGAGCAAGCGGGTCATTCCATTCAGCATCGTGATGGCCGTGGTGATCGTCGCACAACGAAAATCAGTGAAAGCTGCTTCGACTGATCCGATCATCTCGCTTCGTTCAACCGGCGGAGCAAAGTGGTATTCCAATGCGTAGTTGATGTCGAGAGTGTCGCCATCTGGCCCCATCACGGGATCAATCTCAACCTTCAAAC
>JANYJH010000332.1 GCA_025361865.1 Phragmitibacter sp. | reverse complement strand
GCTTCAAGACGGTGGCGTGAAGATCGCGAACGTGAACGGGATCTTCGATAGCACGGAAGCCGAATTCATCAGTGGCACCGTGGACGTGGCCGCCTTTGACGCCGCCGCCGGCCATCCACATGCTGAAGCCCCAATGGTTGTGATCGCGACCGTGCTGCTTGCCTTCGTTGGAGCCGGGAGTGGGCAGTTCAACGACGGGTGTGCGACCAAATTCACCGCCCCACATGACGAGCGTTTCATCAAAGAGGCCGCGTTGCTTGAGATCGGTCAGAAGAGCGCCGATCGGTTTATCCACCTGGCCTGCGAGTCGGCGATGATCCTGAATTTCATCATGGCTGTCCCATGGCTGTCCATCGCCGGTCCAGAGCTGGATGAAGCGCACGCCGCGTTCCAGCAGGCGTCGGGCAATGAGGCACTGCCTGGCGAAAGCGCCTTCTCCATACATCATGCGGATGGACTCCGGTTCCTTCATGATGTCGAAAGCATCCGTGGCTTCAGTTTGCATCCGGTAGGCCAGTTCATAGCTCTGCACGCGGGCTTCGAGCTGCTGATCACGCTGACGGTCGATGAGATGCTGCTGGTTTAGTTCCATGAGCAGATCGAGCTGACGACGCTGCTGCTTCTGGTCGAGTGAGGGATTGCGGATGAACTCCACCAACTTGTCCACGCTCTCGTTTTTCGTGTTGATGTAGGTGCCCTGATAGGAGCTGGGGAGGAAGGAAGCCTGCCAGTTCTTGTTCCGGCGGATGGGCATTCCACCGGGGCACATGGAGATGTAACCGGGCAGGTTTTGGTTTTCCGAACCCAATCCATACGTGATCCATGAACCCATGCTGGGACGGTTCAGACGGGACTCACCACAGTTCATCAAACCGAGCGAGGGCTCGTGATTGGGCACATCTGCGTGCATGGAGCGGATCACACAAAGGTCATCCGCGTGCTGCGCAGTGTGCTCGAAGATCTCGCTGATCTCCAGCCCACTCTGGCCGTAGCGATTGAACTTGAACGGGGACTTGAAGCCCGCTCCGGTGGGGCGCTCCGTCTTGAGCATGTTCGGGAGCTGCTTGCCGTCGTATTTGTCCAGCATCGGCTTCGGATCAAAGGTGTCCACTTGGGATGGACCACCGTTCATGAAGAGATGGACGACGCGCTTCGCCTTCGGCACGAACTGGGAACTGCGCATGGTCAGCGGATTCGGCGTGGTCAAAGCGGAAGCCTGATCTCCCAACAGATGACCGAGGGCCAGTGAACCGAAGCCCATGCCGACGCGGTTAAGCAGCGCGCGTCGCGTGAGGAAGTGATTTTCGAGATTGATGGGATGGTGGGACATGGCTAATCGACAAATTGAAATTCATTGCTCATGAGGAGCACTTGCACGAGCTGGGCCAGAGGCGCCTGCGGTTTTGCCCGCTTGATGGGCCAGTGGCCGGGGCCGTTGAAATCGTTCTTCGCATCGGTGAGCAGTTCCCCTTTCCCCTCTTCATTCACGCGCATGATTTGCGGTGCCCAGGAGAAGCCATCGCTGTTCTCGTTTGCTTCACAGGTGACCGCGAAGTTGATGATGTCGCCTTTCTTCACTTCGAGCTTGAAGACGTTCATCTTGGCCGAGCCATCCCCTTTCACCAAGGCATCTGCGGCGACTCCGGTGCGGCTGGAAATGATCCAACCATGAACGCCATCGCCTTCTTTACTGCCGCGTTTCAGATCCCCATAGATGCGGATAAAGCCGTCAAAAGGTGATGTCCAGCGTGCCGTCGTGGCCGTGCCGACTGCGCCCGCGTGGCTGTTGTGGCTGCCCCAGAAAGCGAAGTTCCATTTCGGATCAGGGATCTTCGGACCGGGAGCCCAAGCCTGACCGGGAGGCCGCTCGCTGAAGTGCTTATAAGGAGTGAAGTCAGTCAGCACCGGTTGATCCGTCACTTCATCCAGATGGAGTTGTGTAATGCCATATTCCCAGAGGAATTGATCGCTAGGGTCTGTCATCGCTTGCTCATCGGTGAGGAATCGTTGGGCCATCTCCATTTCGTTCGGCTTCGGTTCACGCAACAACACCCGGTTGTAGAGCGCCTTGATCGTCTGTGAATCTGCGGTGCTGCCTTCCACGGGAAGTTTGGTCGCCAGCGTCTCTGACTGCGTTTTCATAAACGGGCTGTTCATCAGGAAAAGCGTCTGTTGAGGAACCGTGGTCACGAAGCGTTGCGGCGTGTGGCTGTCGGGATTGGCGAAGTCAAACATCGCCGGAACCGTGGCCTGCTCATAGCGATCTACGAACAAATAAACACTGCGGCGGGTGTTCGCTTCCGGCATGTTCAGCGGCACGGAGCGTCCGCCCATCTTCGCATCATTAAGGGAAGTGGTCGCTTCCAGCAGCGTATCACGCATCGTTTCGTAATCGAGGCGACGACGGTTCATGTGACTGAGCAGACCGTTCTCCGCATCCTTCAAATCCTTCTCCGGCGTGCTCAGGCAGCTCTGCTGGTAAGTGCGCGAGTTTAGGATGAGGCGATGCAGCTTCTTCAAGGACCAGCCCTGTTCCATGAAGGTGGAAGCGAGGTAGTCCAGCAGCTCAGCCTGCTCAGGCTTGGCCGACTGCACGCCGAAGTCACTCGGTTGGGCGACGAGAGGTTTTCCAAAATGGTGCATCCACACACGGTTCACGATCACGCGCGCGGTGAGAGGATTGTCCTTGCTCGCGATGAGCAGCGCCAACTCCAAACGACCGCTGCCATCTGTGAATTTCTGACCGCCAAGGAAGCCCGGATAGGCACGCGGCGCTGGCTCACCCAGACGTGCGGGATTACCACGGATGAACACGCGGCTGTCAAACGGCTTCGGCTTGTCCTCCATAACCATGGCGCGAAGTGGCGCGCCTGCCTCCGTGATTTCGAGCTTCTTCAAATCATTGCGGAAGGCCGTCATGTGATTCGTGTCCTGCTTCGTGAAGAATTGCTCCACCAGGTCAACGGGCACGGACATGGGCGAGACCGGGTCCAGAAGAATGTCTCGCACCTGCTTCCAGTCGCCATTGTCCGGTTGGGTGCCGGAGAGGCAGGTGATGAAAATATTCGCGTAAAGATCACCTACATCGGTCATGCTTTTAGGCGCAGGACGCTTCGCCAGTTCATTGCGGATCACTCCATTGGCTCCGCCTTCGGGCTTCGATAATTTCAGTGCGACCTCCACGGCTTGGGCGGCAAATTGATCCGCCGGAAGTTGGGCGAATTCCTTCCAAGCCAGCATCACCGGATGCGGCTTATCGGCCAAGGCGTAGTGCTTCACGAAGTCGCGCCATTTGGCAGCGAAACGGTCGCGCAGCTTGGCTTTGCCCGCTTCACCGCGCATGACCGTGTCTTCCAGCCCTTGCGCTTTTTGACCAAACAGCAGGTAGTCGCGCAGACGATCCTGCTTACGAATCTCCCCATGCACTTCCTCGCGGAAGGCGGTCATTTTCGCTTCGACTGCGGCGGTCTTTTTTTGGAAATCAGCGGCTGCTTCCTTGTCCGGGCATTCACCGATGATGGGCAGTTCTTTCGGCACCGCAGAGCTATTGAAGACGCTGTAGAGCGCGTAGTAATCCTTGCTGGCGATGGGGTCGTATTTGTGGTCATGGCAGCGGGCGCAGCCGATGGTCAGCCCCAACATGCCACGGCCTACGACATCAATGCGGTCGTCGTTTTGCAGGATGCCATCACCCAGAAAGTAATCGTTAATCGTGAGGAAGCCCAGCGCGGCCAGATTGCCATTCGGAAGGTCGGCTTTCTGCACCTTGTCCGCTGCGAGTTGGAGCGTGAGGAACTGGTCATACGGCATGTCGGAATTCAGCGAACGGATGACCCAATCCCGATACGTGTAAGCGTGTGGAAGTCGGATATCCACGCCGCCCGCATGGTAGCCATCCGTATCGGAATAACGCGCAACGTCCAGCCAATGACGGCCCCAGCGCTCGCCGTAACGCGGAGAATCGAGCAGCTTATCCACGAGCTTCGTGGTGGCCTCAGGCGACTGGTCATTCACGAACGCTTGGAGTTCCGCGTAGGTTGGAAGCAGGCCCGTCACGTCCAAATAAAGCCGCCGCGCGAGGGTCACCCGATCCGCAGGAGGCGCGAACTCCATGCCTGCCGTATTAAGCTTCGCCGCCACGAAAGCATCAACGGCATTTTGGATGGCGAGTTTTGGATTTTGGATGGCTGGCACCGGAGGATGGCTGACCTTCTGATAGGCCCAATGGTCCTGCCATTTCGGTTTTGTGGAGCCTGCTAGAACTTCCTTCGGCCAAGGCAACCCCATCTTTATCCACTGCGCGAGGGCGTCGATCTGATTACTAGCAAGCTGCGGCTTCTTATCCGGCATGGGCTCAGGGCCTGCGGCATGACGGACCGCCTTGATGAGAAGGCTGTTTTCAGGATCGCCCGGCACCACGACCTTCTTATATTCCGAGCCCTGCAAGACCGCATCCCGCGAGTCCAGACGCAGGCCGTTCTTCTGCTTCTTCGCCCCATGACATTCCTGACAATTCTCCACCAGCACAGGCCGCACGTTCTTCTCAAAGAACTCGATCTGATCTGCCGGAAAGGTCTGCTCAGCCTGAACCACGGACCACAATGAACCCCACACGGCAGCTAGGCCGAGGAGCGAGAGAGATGAAAAACGGCAAAGCATGATCATGAAGAGAGCGACCGGACAGGCTGCGGACCGAGGTCCACCGAAAGAGAATACGCCCTGCAAGCCCTGATTCTACAAGGAATTTGGATACCTATGGGCCGCTGACCTTATAATCTCTTTCATTATGGAAGTCATAAGACGCAACGGTTACTCCGAGCGGCGCGCCTCTGCAAAACCAGAGACCTAATAAAAAAGCTTCTCCGCGAACAGAGAAGCTTTGAATTTTTCAATGACAGTTGAGGCCAGCGACTCAATGCTTATCTGACCTCTTCACGTATTCCAAGAAGCCTGTCTTCACGGATTCGGGCTGGATGGCGGCTTTATCGGCGAGAGCACGAACCCAGCGACCTAGGGATTCACGACCACTTTCTGACTGGATGCGCTTTTCGATTTCAGGGCGTAGTTCGTCGAGCTTCTTGGTGTTGCCGGGGCGCTTCGCTTCGCAGTAGATGAGCATGAGGCTGGGGCCAACGTCCATGACTTTGCTGATGGAGCCGGTCTTCAGGGAGAAAGCGGCCTCCGCGATGCCCTTGTCTAATACAGAGCGTTCTACCCAATCCCAATCACCGCCGTTCTCGGCGCGACTGTCCTGAGAATAAGTCTTGGCAAGCTGAGCGAAATCGCCCCCGGTGCTGGCCTTGGTGCGGATTTCTTCGGCCAGTTTCTTTTGGGATTCCAGCGAGGCATTGGCATCACCCACAGGATATTTGGGGATGGTGATGGTGCTCATCTTGATGTAGTCCTTATCTCGGAAATCCGCGTTGTGATCAGTGTAGTATTTCTCAACGTCGGCGGGGGTCGGTGGCGCGAGATCCTTCGTGTGACGCTGGCGCATGTAGCTGACCACCATCTGCTTCTCCTGAATTTCACGGAACTTCTTGATCGTCATGCCCGCACGGCCCAGTTCAGCGAGGAACTTGCTGCGGTCGCCTTCAAACTTCTCGCGGACGAGGTTGTTGATCTGATCATCCACATACTGGGACTTCATCTGGCCGCCGAGTTTGGCGAATTCGGAGAGCACCAGTTCGCGCTCGATCAAGGCGAACAGGGCCTGAACATCAAGGTCTTGGAGAAGCTTGGACTGCTCTGCGGTGTCCTTCACCTGCATCATGATCATCATCCGCTGTTCCTTCACCACTTCGCGGGCTTCGGACTTCGTGACCACCTTGCCATTCACGATGGCAGCGATGCCGTTGGTCGTTTGGGCGAAACCCTGTCCAGTGAAGAACGGAATGAACGCCAGTTGGAGGAGGGCGGTGAGGGCGAATTGATGTATCTTCATGTCAGAAATTCCTTAAGAGCTGTAAAGCTTCGGTCAATAGTAGGGTCGGCGCTTTGCCTGTCAAACGGGGAAACTTGCTGTCTAACTGAACGAAACGGCCATTCCGCGTGAGCATGAGCTTCCGGTCTTTGATTTCGACGGCGCTGATTCCGGCGTGAGCAGCAGCGAGCTTCATGGAGGCGCAGAGGAGCATGTTCTCGACCGCCGCAGGGAACGGGCCAAACTGGTCCTTCCAGTTCCTCTCCAGCGTGTCCAGCTCTTTGCGGTTCATCACCTCGCCGAGCATCCGGTAGGCGGTGATGCGCAGTTTGGCGTCCTCCATATAGCTGACGGGAAGGAAGGCGGGGGCGATGTCCTTGTTGTCGCACAGACCCTGCAAATACTGGGTCTCGCTGAGGCAGAGGAAGTCCACGAGGAAGCTCACATCCACGGGTTCAGCGCGCTTCTTGCCCTGCATTCGCGCGGTCGCAGCCTTTAGCATCTGACAGTAAAGATCAAAGCCGACCGCCATGATATGGCCGCTCTGTTCGGTGCCCAGAAGGTTCCCTGCGCCCCGGATTTCCAGATCGCGCATGGCGATCTTAAATCCACTGCCCAGCGCGGTGTATTGCTTGATGGCATTCACTCGTTTGCGGGCATCGCCAACCGTCATCATGTCACGCGGCAGCATCAGATAGGCATGGGCCCTCTCGCCTCCCCGCCCGACGCGGCCCCGAAGCTGATAGAGATCTGCCAAACCAAAGCGGTCCGCGCGGTCAATGATGATCGTATTCGCATTCGGAATGTCCACGCCGCTCTCGATGATGGTGGTGCAGACGAGCACATCGGCCTCGCCATTGATGAACTTACCCATCACATCTTCCAGCAGCTCGCCGTCCATTTGTCCGTGACCAACAATGACGCGCGCCTTCGGGCTAAGGGCTTCGATCTTCTGCTTCACTTTCTCGATGTCAGCCACGCGGTTGTGCAGGAAGAAAATCTGCCCGCCGCGCTCGATCTCCGCATTCACCGCCGTGCGGATGACGCGCTCATCATAAGCGCAGACAGTCGTTTGCACTGGTGTCCGGTTCGGCGGCGGCGTCTCCAGCGTGGACATGTCCCGCATTCCCATGAGAGCCAAATAGAGCGTGCGCGGGATCGGCGTGGCACTCAGCGTCAGCACGTCCACGAGCTTGAAGAGCTCCTTGAACTTCTCTTTATGCTTCACCCCAAAACGCTGCTCTTCATCAATCACCGCCAAGCCGAGGTCTTTAAACTTCACATCCTTGCTGATGACTCGATGCGTGCCGATCACGATGTCCACCGTTCCATCACGCAGGCCTTTGATGATCTCGCGCTCCTTCTTCGGCGGCGTGAGGCGACACAGCATCTCCACCGTCACGGGATAGTCGGACATGCGCTCGCGGAAGGTATTCAAATGCTGCTGCGCGAGAACCGTCGTCGGCACCAGCACCGCGACTTGCTTACCGCCCATCACGGCCTTGAAAGCGGCGCGGATGGCCATCTCTGTTTTGCCAAAACCGACATCGCCGCAGAGGAGCCGATCCATCGGTTTTTCAAGTTCCATATCCCGCTTGATCTCCTCCACGGAACGAAGCTGATCCGGAGTCTCGCGATAAAGGAACGACTGCTCAAACTCGACCTGCCATTTCGTGTCCGGCGGATGCGCGAAGCCGGTCACGGTTTGGCGTTCGGCGGCCGTGCGGAGCATCTTCGCCGCGAACTCTTCCACGCTGCGCTCAGCCTGGGCCCGAGTCTTACCCCAACGGGCATCTCCCAGCTTGTTCAACTTCGGCACGCTGCTGCCAACGCCGACATAACGCGAAACCAGATGCGCCTGAGCCAGCGGCACGAAGAGCTTTCCTTCGTCGGCGTAACGGATGACGATGACCTCTTCTTTACGCGCGCTGTCCCGAACTTGAATGCCGATGAACCTGCCGATTCCGTAGTCCGCGTGGACCACGAAATCGCCCTCCTTCATCTCGCGAACCATGTCCCGCGCCTGACGCAGCACTTGCGCTTCATCCAGCTTCGAGCCACGAATCCGGCGCGTGTGTTGATGACGTCCGAAGACTTCCGCGCCCGTCAATACCGCGAGCTTCGCGCTCGGAACCGTAAAGCCACGATGCAGCAGAGCCAGCGCGGTTTCCAGCTTCGACTTGGCGATCCATTCCGCGCCCAATAACTCCGTGAAGCGCTCGCGTTCGCCCTCGTTCGCGAAGAACATGACCACACGCCATTTGTCCTTCCGCCATTCTTCGATCTGCTTCGTGAATTGAGCCCGGCGGGCCTCTTGCAAGACGAAATCACCCGCGCCGAAGATGCCCAGCGGGTTCTCATAAATGGCCGTGCTGAAGTCTTCTTCGATCTCACCCGCTCTCGCCCCGCTGGTGATCAGGATGTTTGGGAGCGCGGCCTTCAGGCCGCTGTTGTCCGAGCTATTGCGGGCTAAAGCTCCGTGCTCCGTTGTCACATCACACTCGACTGCGATGACCAAATCCTTTGTGCCGATGTAGTCCGCCACCTTCACCGTCGCGGCATCGACTTCGTTGGCTTGAAGCAGAATCGACATCCTCTCAAACCTTCGAATGGATGTCTGCGTGTGCAGATCAAAGGCGCGCAAGGATTCGATCTCATCATCAAAGAACTCGATGCGCAGCGGCTCTTCACCCTGCCAGGAAAAGACATCCACGATGCCCCCACGACGCGCATACTGACCCCGTTCCGTGACCACCGGCACCCGCTCGTAGCCCGAGGATTCAAACTCCGTGAGCAAGGCTTCCACCTCATGCTTCGCGCCCGTTTGCAGCAGCTTCTTATTCGCATCCATCTCAACAGGTGCCGGGACTTCTTCCACGAGACTGTCCTGACAAAGCACGAGCACTTGTGCGGCTCCGGGCTCCGTGAAACGCGACAAAGTGCCCACGCGTTCGGCTTGCGTATCTGGGTCCATCAAAGCGCCGCTTTCATGCGCAGCAAGCCTTGGAAAGAACAGGGCCGGCACGCCCCACGCAAACAACTCCCCATGCACCTGTTCCTGAGTGCGAGCATCCGCGCAGACGAGCCAGATGCGGCGCTCTCCAGCCGCACTGACAGCCAAAGCCGCCGCAAACGAAAGCGCCTCATGCGCCACATGATCCAGCACCACGGACTCCCCTTTGCGTAATGCTTTCCAATGCGCCGTGAAAGCCTTCGCCTCATGCACCCGCCGCACGATGTCTTTTACAATCGCGTCCTTGGCGGATGGTTTGGCTTTGTCCTGATTCACGCGTCAGACTACGAACGCCGGATGGCTTTCGCAACAAGGGAGCGCACTTCAACCAAAACGCTCCGCTCCTGCCTTTGCAGAAACGGAGCGTTCTTAATCAAAGCGGCATCACTTACGCCTTATACCAGCCGTCGCGGTAAGCGGCGCGCTTCACGAACTTGTTCGCGGCGGCCACGTTCGTCACCATCATCTGCTCGCGATCCCACTGGATCGTCTGCTGGGAACGGATGGCGAGATTGCCAAGAAGCACGAATTCGGCAAGCGGCGCTGCGTAGTCGAAGTTCGAGCTGGTGGTGCCACCGTTCTTGATGATGTGCGTCCATTCCTTCTGCGGCTCGCCGGGCTTCGGACTGCGAGCCTCGGTCTTCTTGAGCGTGCCTGCGACCATCTGCTGCTTCACTTCCGTGAAACGGGACAGAGGATAGATGCTCGGGCTGGCGCAATAAGCATCGCCTTCAAAGACCACGCCATCGGTGCCGATGAACATCATGCCACTGGTCGCCTTCGCCCAGCCTTCATCGCTCATCTCCTTCATGAAGTCGGGCTTCTCCGGCTTGTTCGGCTTGCCATCGCGGATGCCGTCCTGCCAGCTCACGACGAGCGCGGGATGCTTATCAGTTGCGGCGAAGTGATACTTCAGCGTGGTCCAGACAGGGCAGTTCACATCCGTGATCTCCGCGCTTTCCACTTCGATTTTGATCGGGATGGCCTGACCGAGAATGCTGAACGTGGCGTCCATGATGTGGCAGCCCATGTCCCCAAGAGCGCCGGAGCCGTAGGCCCACCAACCGCGCCAGTTGAAGGGATGCAGGCCCTTGCCACGCTTCTTCTGATCGGCCGCGATGTCGAACTCAAAGTAAGGCTCAGGCGTCTCGCTGGAGAACCAGGTGTCCCACTCCAGATTAGCGGGCTTCTCGATCACCATCTTCTTGATCGGACCCTGCGGCCAGATCGGGCGGTTCGTCCAGAGCTTGATCTCTTGAAGCGTGCCGATGCCGCCTTGCTCAATCCATTCTTTGGCAAGGCGCTGGCCTTCCATGGTGCGGCCCTGATTGCCCATCTGTGTGATCACGCCAGCGGCCTTCGCGGCCTTGTGAAGTTCACGCACTTCCCAGATGGTATTGCACATCGGCTTCTGCACCATGACATGCTTCTTGTGCGCCACGGCGAGCATCGCCGCCGGGAAGTGCGTGTGATCGGGGGTCGAGACGGTGACGCAATCGATCTTGTCGCTCATCTCCTCGAGCATCTTGTGATAGTCC
>JANYJH010000307.1 GCA_025361865.1 Phragmitibacter sp. | reverse complement strand
CCGGGCCGAGTTTCATCGCTTTCTGGCATCCGTTTGGCCGCGTGTTGAATCCTTGTTGCCAGAGCATAACTCATCTGCGTTTATGCGGAGCGCATTGAAGCTTTCGCATAAAAGACAACGCCTTTCCCGTAAATAAAAAAGCGCCCCGCACGGAGCTAGGCTCAACATACGGGGCGCAGGATTCCCACCTGTGTCGTTTGCAATTGCTGGCTGCCGTTCCAAAAGGGCGACAGGGTGGAGACCCGCTGTAAGACGCTTTGCCTTCCAATAAAGGCGTGGCAGCGCGTCAGATGCGCAGTCTCCGGTGCTAACAATTATAGGTTCGGGCCATATGCGACTGTAAGAACGAACACTGCAGGAGATTGATTTCCGAGGGGAAAAGGGGATGTCAAAGATCAGGCGGACTCAACGTTGAATCGCAGGGAGCGTGCCAGTAAGGCTCTTCAAGATGCGGCCATGAGCCTCATCTACTTCCTTGGTTTCGAGTGTGCGATCGGAGGTGCGATACGTCAAGCTCCATGCGACGGACTTTTTGTCACTCGGGAGCTTTTGACCCGTCGGATCAGCGAATACGTCAAAGAGTTCTGCGTGCGACAGAAGCGGCTCTTTCAGCGCTGTGAAGAAGGCCGTGAGCTTCGCGTTCGGCAAGTCAGCAGGCACTTCCAAGGCCACGTCCCGTGTGATGCTGGGGAAGCGCTGAAGTCCGGCGAACTTGGCCACACTTTGCGCGCCTTGCTGAAGAGCGCTCAACGCCAGCTCCGCGACGTAAATGGGGTGCCTTGCATTCAGGTCGCGAGCACGGGAAGGATGCGCTTGAGCGATCCAGCCGAGCGTCTTGCTGCCGCGCTTGATCTCAGCACTGAGCAACCAGCCTTCGAGCGATTTTGGAATTAAGTCGAGCGCTTGTCCAGCCAGACCTGGCAGGGCTTCCACCACGCCGCGCAGATCAGAGAAATCCACGCATGGGCTTTCTTTGATATGCCAGCTCGAAGCCTGCGAAGGACCGCTCATCAGCAGGGCGATGCGCTCTTCTTCACGCGTGCTGCCATTGGGATTCATGAGGAAGACGCGACCGAGCTCGAAGAAGCGGAGGCGCGGCAATCCTTGGCTGATATTGAGTCCTGCCGTAGCCAGCAGACCGGGCACGATACTGGGGCGCAGCGTCGTGTGATCTTCACTCAGCGGGTTCTTCACGGCGACTGCTTTATCAGCCGCCACGGGCTGGCCCAAGACATCCTTTAATTGATCACCTGAGATGAGACGCAACGTTTGCGCTTCAAACCATCCGCGATTCACCAGCGCATGACGCAGATTCATGGTGAAGTCATAAGCGCGATCCGTGGTGGAGCTCGTTGAGAAGACTCCCGCTGCCCGGCTGGGCACTCGATCCAAGCCGATGACGCGGGCGATCTCTTCCGTCAGATCAACCGAACGGAACAGATCCAGGCGATACGAGGGGATGCGCCATTTGGAGGTTTCCTTGCCTGTTTCAAGCAACTGCAAACCGAGCGATGAGAGCACGCGATGCATCTCTTCCGCTGACAAATCAGGAACGCCGATGAGCTGCCGCGCCCGCTGTTCATCGAAGATTACATCGCCGGTGAGCACGGGAGCTTCACCAGCAACAAGCGTATCCTTGGCCGCTTCACCGCCTGCGATTTCCAAGATGAGTTTCGCGGCCAGCGCAGAAGCTTTGAGCACCTGCAGCGGATCAACGCCACGCTCAAAGCGGTAGCTGGAATCACTGCTCAACACGAGACGACGCGCGGTGCGACGGATATGACTTGGCGTGAAGTAAGCGGCTTCGAGAATGATGTTTTGTGTGGAATCGGTCACGCCAGAAGATTCGCCACCCATGACACCGGCGATGGCCAGCGCCTGCTTTTCGTCCGCAATGACGAGGTCGTCAGCAGCGAGTGCATAAGCATTCCCATCCAGTGCGGTGATTGATTCTGCCTCGGTTGCCAGTCGAACGACGATGCCACCTTGCAGCTTGTCGGCATCAAAAGCGTGAAGCGGTTGACCCAGTTCCAACAAGACGAAATTCGTGATGTCCACGATGTTGTTGATCGGACGCAAGCCCACGCTCTGAAGGCGACGCTGAAGCCATTCGGGGCTCGGACCGACCTTCACATTCTTGATGGTTAGAGCTGTGTAGAACGGGCAGTTCTCAGGAGCTTTTAAAGAAACCTCTTTCTCGCTGGCAGGCTTGATCGAGGAGAGTTGGATATCTTTTTGCGGGAGCAGAATCGCCCCCGTCAGTGCAGCCAGTTCCCGAGCAAGACCCGAGTGGCTCAACAGATCCGGACGATTCGGCGTGACCTCCAGATCAAAGATCACATCCGGCGGCACCACTTCTTTGAAGGCTTTACCCACCGGGAGAGAGGGATCAAGAATCAACAATCCCGCGCCATCGTCAGCGATGCCCAACTCTTTCCCGCTGCACATCATGCCGTTGGATTGCACATCCCGAAGCTTGCCTTCCTTGATCTCGATGCCGCCCGGCAGCTTGGCTCCCGGCAGAGCCAGCGGAACCTTATCGCCCGCCTTGAAGTTCTTCGCGCCACACACAATCTGACGCGGGGTGCCGCTGCCATCATCCACCTGACAGACGCTCAAGCGATCCGCATTGGGATGTTGAACGAACTCGATGATCTGCGCGACGATGATCAGGTCAGACTCAATGCCACGCTGCTCAATGCCCTCCACTTCGATGCCCGCGAAGGTGAGTTGATCCTGCATCTTCTCAAGGGAGACATCGGTGAGATGGAGGTGGGTTTGAAGCCAAGAGAGGGAAACTTTCATGAGATTTGGACAGAATTAACGGAATTTTACGGAATTAGGATTGTAGTCTTGGAGCACTTTTATCGAGGGTGCGGAAACGTCTTTTGAAGTCTAGGGACTTACCTCCAAAGTTAAGAAGAAGGCCTGCATCAACACCAGTTGCGGTCAGGTAATTGACGAGTTGAACTTCATGAGCGGTGGCCAGTTTTTCAATAGCTTTAAGCTCAACAATCAACACGTCTTCCACAAAAATATCAGCAAAATAGGAACCCACCTCAATGCTACGATAAAGAACTTTAACAGGTTGCTCAATGGAATAGCCGATGCCTTCTCGCTTCAATTCGACGCAAAGTGCATTTCTATAAATGATCTCAAGAAAACCTGGTCCCAGAATACGATGAACCGTCATCGCACAACCGATCACGCGCCCTGCTAGATCATACTCTTCAGTCTTCATTCAATTCTGTAAAATTCTGTGAATTCCGTCTAAAACTGAGCCAAGAATCTCACATCATTCTCAATCAAATGCCGGATGTCTGTGATGCCGTGCAGGATCATGGCGAGCCGATCCAGACCGAGACCGAAGGCGAAGCCGGTGACTTCATTCGGATCGAAGACCTGATCACCGCGTGATTGGGAGATGGCGGTGAACACGGCTGGATCGACCATGCCGCAACCGGCGATCTCGATCCATTTGTCAGCTTGTCCCTTAACTTCCAGCTTCACGTCAATCTCGAAGCTGGGCTCGGTGAAGGGGAAGAAGTGAGGGCGGAAACGGACCTGGGTCTTCTCCCCGAACATCTCTTGGAAGAAATATTCGAGCGTGCCTTTGAGGTCGGCGAGGCTCACGTTCTTGTCCACATAGAGACCTTCGAGTTGATTGAAGACGCTAAGGTGGGTGGCATCAATTTCATCGCGACGATAAGCTGCGCCCGGAGCGATGATGCGCACCGGGAGCGACTTCACCGTTTCCATGGTGCGCACTTGCACGCTGGAAGTGTGGGTGCGCAGGAGTCGGCCATCGGGAAGATAGAACGTGTCCTTTTCATTCCGCGCTGGATGATCCGCTGGCGTGTTGAGGGCATCGAAGCAATGCCACTCGGTTTCGATCTCAGGACCATCAGCGAGCGCAAAGCCCAGCCGACGCAGCGTTTGAATGGCCTTGTCACGAATGCGGGTGAGAGGATGCAAAGCGCCGCTGGGGGAAGGGCGACCGGGCAGGGTGATGTCGAGGCCTTTCACGGACTCCGCATCCTTCGCCACTTGCAGCGCGAGTTGGATCTGTTCAATGCCTTGCGTCAGCGCGGTGCGGACTTCATTCAACTTCGCGCCTACGACGGCCTTTTGATCTGGCGGCACATTACGCATTCCGGCCGCGATGGAGGTCAGGCTGCCTTTTTTGCCGAGAACGGCCACGCGGAAGTTTTCGAGTGCGGCTTCGTCGTGGATGGTCGCGAGCGCGGCGAGGCCTTCGCTTTGAATTTGGTCGAGCTGGGAGAGCATGAGGATCGTGGGGCGGGTGATGGGAAGAAAACAAAAAGCTGGAGCTTTACAGCCCCAGCTTGAGTTTGGTTTGGAATGGATTTGCGTGATCAGTGCTGATTCACGCAGTCTGCTTTAGGCAGCTTTCTTTTCCAGGGCTTGCTTGGCTTGTGCGGCAAGGGCTTGGAAAGCAGCGGCGTCCTTGATGGCGATGTCCGAAAGGACTTTGCGGTCAAGTTCGATAGCGGCGGCTTTCAAGCCTTCCATAAAGCGGCTGTAAGTAAGACCATTGGAACGGGCGGCAGCGTTGATACGCTGAATCCAGAGCGCGCGGAAGGTCCGCTTACGGTTCTTACGGTCACGATAGGAGTAGGACATGGCCTTGCGGACGGCGTCCTTCGCATAACGGAATAATTTGGAGCGGAAACCGCGGAATCCCTTCGCTTTCGCGAGGGTGCGCTTGCGGCGCTTGCGGCTGGCGGGTGCATTGGTGGCTCTTGGCATTTTCTTGTGTCAGGGATCAAGCTGTTGTTTAAATACCGACGGTGGCCTCACTTGATCTAAGGCCCTCAAAAGAGAAGGCCAGGCCGGAGCGTCGTTGCTGCAATAAGCAGCGCGTGCTGAATCAGAGGATCAACTCCAAGGCATGTTTGCCTTGACTGCTGCCACGTCTGTTTCATGCACGAGGACCGTTTTACCTAGGGAGCGCTTCCGTTTGCGGCTTTTGTTCTGGAGCAAGTGACGCTTGCCCTGCCGGCGACGGAGAATTTTTCCGGTGCCGGTGATCTTGAACCGCTTACTGACGGCTTTCCTGGTTTTAGAGATGCCTGCGTTTTTGGACATAGGGGCGCGAAGCTTAGGGAGACGAATCGCTTATGCAAGGTTTATTTCGGGTTACTGCGAGATGTTTCACGCCATACGAAATAGCGGGATTCGCAGACGTGAGAATTTATCAATTATTAATAAATAGCCTTTGCCGAAACATCTATAACTGCTAAAAGCTAAGATCTATTAATCTTATTCCTGCCATGTCAGCTCTCACGCTTGAAGAAACACCAGTGCGGTCGCTCTTGTCCGATTATGCCACGGATCAGTTGAAGGCGGCCAATTATTTCCTTCGCACTGCGTTGGATCAGATGACCGATGGTCTGATGATTCTTCAGCCGGAAGCACTGGAGGGCTTGGGGCCTAAGATTCTTTTTAGTAACGCTAAAATGACTGCTTTGGTGGGCGCTGATCCGGGTGTCGGACTGCGGGATCGTTTTGTCACGCAACTCGTGGCTTCGCAAGACGACGCTGAAAAGCTGCTGTCCGCTATGCGAAGCGCAGCCGCGAATGGTGGGTCTGCCTTGTGGGAAGGTGAGGTCATCAAGCTACACGGAGATCGTCCGCAACTCACCCGATGGCGGATTCGTGCGGTGCAAAACAGTCATGGCCAGGTGCTGAATTACACGGTCAATGTCTGTGCCTCGGCGGAACTGAACCTCCCTACTGGCGAGATTACCGAAAGCACCCCCGTAGTTACGGAAGCAACTGAGAAAGATGATGCGCGTCGGTTGCGCAACGACAATTTGGCAGCGATGGCCAAAGGTATTGTCCACGACATCAATAACCTCGTGGGCATCATTAGCGGGCATCTCTCTGTCGCCGCTACGCAGATTCCCAGTCACACGGAAGTGGGCCGTCATCTAGAAGAAGCGCTCGTGGCCACACAGCGCGCTCGCCAGTTCACCAGCCAGATTTTGCGCCTTGCGAAAGACCTTCCGGCCAAGCTTGATCTCTATGATTTGACCACGCTAGTTCGCGAGACCGCGAAGGTGGCGCAATCCGGCTCCGGCGTGCTCATCCATCTGAATATGCCCAAAGATCTCTGGTGGGCGATGGTGGACGCGACCAAAATCAGCCAAGTGCTGCAAAACCTGATCCTCAATGGCATCCAAGCCATGCAGGGAGCAGGTCACATGGACATCGTCGCGCGGAACGTGGAAGTCCCGCAACAAAGCGGCAAGCTGGCTCCGGGCAAGTATGTGGAAATCTGCGTGCGTGACCGTGGCTGCGGCATGTCTCAGGATCACTTGGCGCGCTTGTTCCGTGAGAACTTCACAACCAAGCCTGATGGCAATGGCATTGGCCTGACCAGTTGCAAGCGCTTCATTGATGAGCACAACGGCGACATCCGCGTGTCCTCCATGAAGAACATCGGCACAGAGTTCACCTTTTATCTACCCGCATCCGCCGGGACCATCGAAGTGAAGCCGCCCGTTCAAGCCAATGCGCTCATGCAAGGAATCGGCACTGTGATGGTGTGCGATGATGAAATCGGTCTGCGGAAAATCAGCGCGGCCATTCTCAAACGCTGCGGCTATAAAGTTTACGAAGCATCCAGCGGTGAGGAAGCCGTGCGTGCTTATCAGCATCTCATGCGTGCGGGTGATGAAGTGGATGTCGTCATCATGGATCTCACGCTGCGCGGTGGCATCGGCGGTGAAGAAGCCTTGCGCGAAATCCGAATGCTTGATCCGAATGCGCAAGTCATCGCTAGCAGCGGTGACTTGGTGGATGAGACGAAGCGCGCTTATCTGGCGATGGGCTTTGCGGATATTTTGCCCAAGCCCTATGAAGCAAAGGACATCTCAGCGGCAGTGCATCGTGTATTGAACAGCCGCGTGATCAAGGTCGAACAACGACCCGCAGCTTAGTAGGAATCAGCCTCCGCGCCCTATTTTAAAGCGCACCAGCGTCTTCTCCCGTTCCGTTCCGTGGTCCACGATGGGCATGGGATAATCCTTATTCAGCCAGAGAGTCGGCGGCTCCATCAGTTGATCGGAAGGCACATCCTTAAGCTCAGGAACCCAGCGTTTGATGTATTCCCCTTTGGGATCATAGCGCTTCGTTTGTGTCCAAGGATTCTGGATGCGGAAATAGGGAGCAGCATCCGCTCCCGTCCCGGCGCTCCATTGCCAGCCGCCGTTGTTACTGGCGATTTCTCCATCCAACAAATGCTGCATGAAGAAACTCTCCCCCAACCGCCAGTGACAGTGCAAATCCTTCGTCAGAAACATGCTCACGATCATGCGCACGCGATTATGCATCCAGCCCGTTGCGAGAAGCTGACGCATCCCGGCATCCACAATCGGAAAACCCGTGCGGCCTTGTTTCCAGGCCGTAAAGAGCACCTCCTCGCTGTCCCAGGCCACATTGCGAAAGTCAGCATTGAACTCTGTTTCCAAGACCTCGGGATAGAAATGCAGGATGGCCATGTAGAATTCGCGCCAGGCCAATTCCTTGATATAGGTCAACGCGGAATCACGCACCGCTGGCCCACTTTCCAGTGAAGATAGAATGGTGTGGCAGCGGGCATAAAGCTCGCGAATCCCGATCAGACCATCGCGCAAGTCCGGGCTCAATCCCGAAGTGGTTCGGCCAGCCGGAAGATTCCGCGTTTCCTTGTAGTGAGAGATGATCCCGCGCTCGATGACCTCCTTCATCCGCTCACGAGCCGCCCGTTCACCCGGTGGATGATTCGAGCGCTGGAATTCAGCATTCTCCAAAGTAAGCCCCCAAGTTTCCAACGTCGGTAAAGGCAGGCTCGGTTCCTGTGATGCAGGCCCGAGACTGGAAATACGGGGCAGGGGAGCAGGCTTGGGCTTGGACAGCCAGTTCTTGGAATACGGCGTGTAAACCCGATACGGCTTACCTTCGAGATTCAAGACTTCATCTGCCTCATGAAGCACGCAGTCTTTGTAGGTGTGGAGCTTGATCCCGTAGTTCTCGCACAGCTTGGCAAGGCGCTGTTCGGTGGCTTTGCCGAACGGATCAGGATCACGATTCGTGTAAACCGCTTCCGCGTTGGTGGCTTTGATGAGCCGCTCCAGTTCCACTTCTGCCTTGCCTTGGCGGAGGATCAACTTCGAGCCGATGGACTCGATGTTCCTCGCCAGTGATTCGAGGTTCCCACAAAGGAACTGCTGCCGTGCTGGACCTGTCCATTGATGCTCATGCTTCCACTCGCTCAGAATATAAACCGGCACCACTTGGTCTGCGCTTGCGGCGGCCTGATGAAGGGCGGTGTTGTCCGTGAGGCGTAGATCACGGCGGAACCAATGGATGACAGTGCGAGGCATTCGATGCTTTACGCGCGTCTGATTACTTTGGTTGAGTGGAGCGTCGTTTTGTTTTCACATGAGCACTCTGTCATTTCTGAAGTTCGATTTGCCATTGACGAGGATTGCCATGCTGGGTAAGCACAGTCACGCCATTCAGGCGTCATCATGAAAGCATTCAAGACTGGAACTCCACCGTGATAGGTGCCGACCACAGGCAAGTGTGGTCAGCCTCTTACATCGCATGATCCAGCCTTCTCATAGAAGAAGGCTGAGGTCTGTATCACAATGTTCCAGCCTCCTCTATAAATGCTATTCAACTCGTTTGAGTTCGTCGTCTTTTTTCTCGTCTTCTTCGCCTTCTACTGGATCTTAAACTTCCGCTTCCAAAATCTGCTACTGCTGGTCGCCAGCTTATGGTTCTATGGATGGTGGGGGTTGAATGAGCCTCATCTGCAGGGCTTTGCACGAGTGCTTCCCGTTATCTTGCTGGTCATCTCCACGGTGGCCACCCATTACTGTGCGAAGCTGCTATCTCTCCATCCTAAGAAATCGTCTCGAAGGCGAGGTCTCTTCTGGCTCGGAGTAGGGATCAATGTGGGGCTGCTCGGCTACTTCAAATATCGCGGCTTCTTTTTGGAAAGCGTGCAGTCGCTCATGTCGCTCGTTCATTGGCAAATAACGCCTCTGGAGCGGGATTTCCTGCTGCCCGCAGGCATCAGCTTTTATACCTTTCAGGGCTTGTCCTATCTGATCAACGTCTATGGCGGGGTGCAGAAACCCGCCGAGAGACTGCGGGATTTCGCGCTGTTTCACGTCTATTTTCCTCAGCTTGTGGCAGGTCCGATCGAACGGGCGCGCAATCTCTTTCCGCAGCTTTTCCAGCCTCGCGTTCTTTCGGCAGAAAATCTGGCGAGTGGCTTGCAGTTGATCATCATCGGCTACGTCAAGAAGGTGGCCATCGCGGATGCCATCGCTCCGATGACCAGTCTGGCTTTTGACCCGCGCGAGAGCCATTCGGGTTTCGGGCAACTGCTCGGCATCTACCTCTTCGCGCTGCAAATCTATGGCGACTTCTCAGGATATAGTGACATCGCACGCGGGGTGAGTCGCTTGCTTGGCATTGATCTGATGATCAATTTCCGTCAGCCCTACTTCTCGCGGAATATCACCGAGTTTTGGGATCGTTGGCACATCTCCCTGTCGAGCTGGCTGCGTGATTATGTCTTCATGCCCCTGTCCCTAGAGTTCCGAGGTAAGCGGCTTTACCTGTGTCTATTTTTGACCATGCTGATCTCCGGCTTGTGGCATGGAGCCTCATGGAACTTCGTCATCTGGGGCGCATTGCATGGACTCGCGCTCATCATCCACCGCTGGTGGGCGGGCCCCACGGCGGGCAGAATGCCAAAGCTTCCGAGCAGTGCTCGCGAGTGGCTGGCGCATCTGACTTGTGCGGCGCTTACCTTTCATTTTGTGGCCTTCAATCTGGTCCTAGTGAAGACGCGGACATTGAAGGATGCCTGGAGTTATATGCTGGACTTGTTCAGCGGCGGAGCCGTGGCCACAGATGCTATGGCGCTCATCTACGTTCTCTTCTACGGCGGCATCGTTCTCCTGCTAGACTGGCCCTGCTGGAGGAACAATCGGGAACGTCCTTTGTCTGATTCCGCTTCTCCTTGGCTGCATGGTTTCTCTTACGGACTCGCGCTGCTGCTGCTGGCCTTTTTGGGGGAGATGAAAGGCACTACCTTTGTGTATTTCCAGTTCTAAATCGCATTAGCTAAAACGATCAAAATTTACGGTTGATGAATATGAATCAGATCAAAGTAGAGACTTCAACACCTGTGCGAAAGCATTGGTTGGGGCTAGGAGCAGTAGTCGCAGCATTGGTTTGTGTCGTCGGAAGGCTGGTTCTCGAACCGCTCCGATCCGTGCCTCATTTCAATGCGGACGGCATGGACCCTTACTGTTCCGTCGAGACCTTTCGATTGAACAACGATCCGCATCCTCTGGAAGTGGCATTTTTTGGCAGCAGCGTCAGCATCTGGGGCGTCATCACGGATGAGGTCGCTCGCGAGTTAGGGAAGAAGCCGGAGAGCCTTCGTTCCTTGGCCATGCAGGGAGGCACCGCCTTTCAGATGTGGCAGCTCGTGAAGCGCAATCCTGATAAATTCAGCCAACTCCAAATGGCGGTGCTGGAAGTGGGCCCGAGAACTGTGGACGATAATCTTCGCGGTGATCCGATGGTTCTGGCCCTCGCCCAGACGGCTTCGTTAGCGGAGCGATGGAGCATTGATGATCGTGCAGTGCGCCGTCAGCAAGTGACCGAGTGGTTCTTTCCCTGGCGCTCAGTTCGACGTTCTTTACAGTCTGCGGTGCTGGATGTCGTCAAGCCCTTGCCGGGCTTGGCCATCTATCCCGAACCGGACGCCAGGCTCTATCCTGCCTATCATTGGCATGTCAGAGGCGACGACGACGATGATGAGGGGGAGACCTTCGTTTCCAAAACGACGCCTCAGGATGCCGCGCGCCGCATTATTTCCGGTTGGAATGCAGACCCGTTTTTGGACACTTCCCTCAGAGAGCTGCTGGCATGGTTTCATGAGAGGCATATCAAAGTCGCATTGGTGGAGATGCCCGTGCATCCGCAGGTGGCGGACTTGATCAGGGGCACGGCGAAATTCGCCGAGAGCTATAATAACTACGCGCTCTACTTGGTGTCCTTGGGCATCCCGCAGTCTCAGATCATTCGCACGATGGACCCGAGCAGTGGTGGCGTTCCCGTGGATGGCATGAGAGACTATCAACATCTCAACCGGAAAGGGGCCCGGATATATTCCAGCTTCCTCGGCCAACAACTGCGTAGCCTTATACCATAAGCCCAAACCGAGCCTTATTTCTTTTTTCGTCATGATTCAAATCCGCCCAATCACACTGCTCTTGACCAGCTTCGCCCTCCTAATTTCAAGCCCCTTTAGCTACGGCAAAAAGGGACCGAAAGAAGAGATGCCGTTCGGACTAAGCCCCAAAGCGATGAACAAATTCGCTCGCTTGGGAGAGGGCATTCTCGTGTGGGAACGCTCACGCGATGGGGCATGGAGCATCTGGACGAAGCCGCTCTCGGGCGGTCCTGAAAGACAGCTTGTGCCCACGGAGCCGGGCCGGGATCACTTCTGCCCGAAGCTCTCCCCTGATGGCGCAAAGCTGGCCTACCTCAGCTATCCGCGCGGGAGTAATGCGTATGATCGTGAGCGCAGTTCTATCGGCACGCTTTGGGTTATGGAGCTGGCCACTGGAAAGCTGCGCCTCGTTGCCCAGCAGGCGCGCAGCTATGTCGAAGATCGTGCCGTGACCTGGCAGGATGCGGATGATCTTTGCTATCTGGACGGCGAAGGGCGGACCATGGAAGTGGACCTGAAGACAGGCGTGACCAAGCAAATCGTGCTCAGCGCTTCCGTCCCCTTCGGTTATTTACCCAGCCCGGATAAGCATTACGCCACGAGCGGAAATCCCGAGTTTGCAGAGCTGCATGGCAACGGCTCCCTCCTTCACAAACGGGAGCTCTCCGGCTGCCAACCCTACTTCACTCAGGACAGCAAATGGGGCTTCTGGATGAGCGGCACCGGCGGTCCGGTTTCTGCCATGCGACTGGCCACGAGGGAGACGCGGGACATTCTCATCGAGAATGATCCTCATCTGGATACCAGACAGAACTATGTCTATTTCCCCATGATCTCACCGTGCGGCAGGCTCATCACCTTTGCGGCTTGCTCCGTCGGTCATGATCATTTCTCTGCGAACTACGACATCTATGTGGCCCAGATCAATCCGGTCACGATGGAGCTGATCGGCCAACCCCTGCGCTATGTGGATGACCGTGCCTGCGACCGCTATCCTGATGTCTTTTGCGCGGAGTTGCCGCTAGGTTCGCACTATGTGAAAGAAGGGTCTGAGCTGGAGTTCAATGCCGCCGCAGAGACCGAGTGGTCGTTTGGGGATGGCACCACGGCGAAGGGAACGACCGTGAAGCACACCTTCGCCAAGGTCGGTGATTATTGGGTTGAAGCCTCCTCAAACCAGGGAAAGAAGGCCGTGAAACTAACTGGTTATGTGAATGTCCGCCGGGCGCAGGCCCCTTCGGTATTGAACGTCGTTCGCGATGGCGAAGAGAATCTTCTACTGATGTTTGATGAAGAAATCGACGCTTCCAAAACGACCGTGAAACTTGAAGGCACCAGCCAAAAGCTGGAAACAAAAATCACGCGGGATGCCTGCGTGCTCAGAGTCTTGATGACGCCCGACGTGCCGGATGACGCCAAGCTCACGCTCGAAGGCATCCGCGATCAGGCCCAGCCTGCGAACGTGATGATGCGCAAGACCGTCTCCATTCCGCATGACCGCTGGCCCCCTTCCGGCCCGAAGCCTCTCTTTGCCTGGCGTGATCGGAATGATAAAACACCCGCAGTCGCCGAATCCCGCGTGGAGCCGCATGGAAAAGCCTATTGGGATGAGAACGGCGTCATCAAGCTGCGCGGCGGCACCTTTGAAGCTGTCGGAGCCGCAGAGGGGATCGCCAAGGCCGTGCGGGAGAAAGAAGAGATGACCATCGAATTCGTGCTCACGCCCCAACCCGGACCAGCCGGAGTGAGCTCAGACTTTCACGCCATCTTGAGCATCGGCAGCGGCGCGGGGAGTGATGATTTGGTCATTGGACAACGCGGCACCGAGCTCTGGCTGAAGTCCTCCGGCGATCAGGAGAAGATCGGACTGCTGCTCAATTCCGTGCCCAATCATGTCATGCTCTGGTATGATCAAGGGCTGCTCTACACCTCCGTAGTCGGCGGGAACAGTTGGCAGAAAGACTCCGTAAAGCTCGACCTCCGCACCTGGCAGCCGGATCGGCTCGTCTTTGGCGCGCAACTCTCCGGTGCTAACCCCTGGCGCGGGATGCTGGAACGCATCATGATCTATCCCTATACCTTCTCGCGGAAGCAGGCCACGCAACACGCCGAAGCCGCTCTGATCCAGCGCCCGCCTGTTCCTACCAAGACCCTGCGCCTGAAGCTCTTGGAAGCCTCCACCGTGCCCACCTTGAAGGAAATCCAGCCCTACAAAGAAGCGCTCATGCGGCATCTCTACGAAATCGTGGAAGCCCCCACCGCAGGGCAAAAGACTGAGCCCAAACAAATCGTCGTGACCCATTGGGCCTGGCTCGATGGCCAAGCGATGCCCGCGCAAGAACTGAAGGTCGGAGATGTCGTCGAGCTCCTCCTTCAGCCAAAAGAAGTCCACACGGAGATCGGCGCGCTCTTCGTCAGAGATGACCTGAGCACCGGCTTCGAGGCCGAGCAGTTCTTTGACATCGGCGACTGGAGCCGCCCGATCAAGAAGCTGTGAACTTCATTGCCCATCGCGGTTCGCTCTATAATTTTGCGCTGTCTTGATTAAAGCAGATGCCTCTGCACGTAATCAGCAGCGTATTGCTTCAACGAATTATTCTTCCCATGTCCGACTCTGCTCAGAATCCATCCGCACCCGTCAGTTCAAGCTCGCGCCTCGCTTGGGGAAGCGTCATCGGGATGATCCTCCTGTTTGTGCTCACGATGCTCGCTTATCCGCCGCTCGCGGATGCGGGTAAGCCTGTTTCCGTGCCGCAGTGGGTGCTCTTCTTTGGTCGCTTCCATCCCATCGCGGTTCATATGCCGGTGGGTGTTTTGATTCTCGCGGCGGTGATGGAAGGCATGGCTTTCTTCAAACCGCGACTGAGCAAGCTCATCGAGCCCGCCATCACGTTCGTGCTCGGCTTTGGAACGTTCGGAGCCATCATCGCGGTGATCTTCGGCATCTTCCTCTCACGCGAAGGAGGCAGCTTTGGTAATGGAACCTTCCAGGCGCACCAGACGCTCGGTATCGTGGCCACGGTGCTTTCACTGTTGGCGATGATTTGCAAAGTGGTCGCGGATGGCAACGGCAAGCTGATGTGGCCTTATCGCGTCTTGCTTGGCCTGACCTTGTTCGTGATGAGCGTCGGCGCGCATTTCGGCGGGAACATGGTGCATGGAAATACGTATCTCATCGAGTATGCGCCTGCGGGAATCAAGAAGAGCATTGAGAGCACGGAGGGCTCGGTCATCGCGTGGTTTGCGCCCGCTAAGGCGAAGGTGGAAGCCACGCCGAACGCCAGTCCCACGGTGTATGCGGCTTTGATCGCGCCGGTGTTGGAGAAGGAATGTAACGTCTGTCACAATGAGAAGAAGTCCAAAGGCAAGCTGCGCATGGACACCTATGAACTGCTCGTGAAGGGCGGTGGCAGCGGTGATAATGTGGTGCCGGGAGACGCTGTGAAAAGCCTGCTGACTTCGCGTTTGATCCTTCCGGTGGACGATGACGATCACATGCCTCCAGCCAAAGAAAAGCAGCCGAGCAAGGAAGAGATCGCGCTGCTGACCTGGTGGGTGAAAGAAGGCGCGAGCAACACGCTGAAGGTGGCGGACGCCAAAATTCCTGATGAGATCAAAGCCTATGCGCAGACCTTATTAAGCCAGAGCAAAGGCGGCTCTGCGGGTGGCGCGCCGCATTTCATCCTGATGGCAGAAGCCGTGGCGGTGGTTGATCCAGCGGTGGCGGAAGCGATGAAGAAGATCAATGGCAGCGGTGCTTCACTGGCTCCCCTCGCGGCTGATTCCAAGGAGCTGCGCTTCACCGCGCTGAACGTGGCGAAGGACTACACGGATGCGAATCTCAAAGACCTTGAGCCCATCGCCAGCAGCATCGTCGCGCTTGATTTGGCCAAGACGAAAGTCACTGATGCGGCGCTGGTGAGCCTCATGAAGTTCGTGAATTTGAAAGTGCTTCATCTGGAAAACACGGTCATCACGGATGCGGGTGCTTCGCAGCTCAAGGCGCTCGCGAATCTGGAATACCTGAACCTCTACGCCACGAAGATCACTGATAAAGCGCTCGTTGAACTGGCCGGACTGACCAAACTCAAGTCCTTCTATGCCTGGCAAACGGGAGTGACGAAAGCAGGCACGGAAGCCTTCAAAACCAAGCATCCCGGCGTTGCGGTGAACACGGGCTGGACGGAAGCGGACAACGCAAAAGTGGCCGCCACCGTGGTCGCTGCGAAGCCTGCTGAAACCGTGGCCAAAGCAACTGTTTCAACTGAAGCCCCGCCAGCTAAGAAGGCGGTAGCGGCCAGCAAATCAGACGCAGGCGGAACGGGCTTACCCAAAGCGGGTGATCCCAATGCGAAACTGTATGCGGATATTGTCGCGCCGATCATCGAAGCCAAATGCACGAGCTGCCACGGCAAGGAAAAGTCGAAGGGTAAGCTGCGAATGCACACCTTCGCCGATCTGCTTAAGGGCGGCAGCGATGGGGCCACGACGGTGATCGCAGGCAAGCCGGGCGACAGCCTCATGGTCAAGCGCATCGCTTTGTCCAAAGACGATGATGACCACATGCCGCCGAAGGATGAGCCGCAAGCGACCAAGGAGGAACTGGCGCTTTTGACTTGGTGGATTGAGCAAGGGGCCAATGAAGCGCTCACGGTTGCGACGGCGAAGAAGACTCCTGAAGTGGAAGCCGCGCTGAAATTGCTTGCTTCGCTGAAGCCAACTGTGGCGGCGACGGTCGCCAAAGTGGCTGAGAAGCCGAAGGCCAAGCCGCTTACGGATGCCGAGAAGAAGGCCATCTCGGAAGTCACTGTGAAGATGACAACGTTCAATGCCTCACTGATGCCGCTCGCTTTGGATACGGAGCAGCTTCGTTTCGGTTGCGTGAATGCGGCGGACAAGATCGGTGACAAAGAACTGGCCGAACTCACGCCCGTCGCTTCGCAGCTTTTGTGGGTGGAGTTGGCCCGCACGAAGATCACGGATGCTGGTCTCGCGACCATCGCGAAGATGACGAATCTTGAGCGTCTTCATCTGGAGAACACGGCGGTGACGGACGCGGGGATTGCGCAGTTGGCTGGTCTGACGAAGCTGGAATACCTTAACTTCTACGGCACGAAGGTCACGGATGCAGGAATAGCCAAACTGGCGGCGCTCAAGTCCCTGAAGAAGCTCTTCGTCTGGCAGACCGCAGTGACCAAGGAAGGCGCGAAGAAGCTCGAAGCCGCCATCCCCGGCTTGGTGGTAAATATGGGTTTAAGCGAAGCAGAAATGGCCAAGCTCAATGAGCAGAGTAAGCCTCCAACACCGCCTGCCGCTGAAGCGAAGAAGCCTGAAGCAAAGCCCGCTGCGCCTGTCGCCACCCCTGCTCCGAAAGCGGAGATCAAGCCTGCCACTCCAGCCCCGGCGGCGCCGGAGCCTAAGAAGTAGCTGATCGCCAACGTTTGATGAACGTAATTTAACTGGCGGGCGAAACTGTCCGCCCGTTTTGTCTTGAGTGAAGCGCCCAGCGCGCGAAATACGATGATGCCTCCCCGATTTCCCTTTGTCCTCGCTGCCATCGTCGCCGTTGGCCTGACCGCAGCTTCCTGTCGCAAACTCGATGAGCGCATGGAAATAACGGAGAGCCGTGAAGTCTCCGCTTACGCCAGTCCGACCAAGGCCATCGTCAGCAGCGCGGATCGCTTCTACGAGAAGGCCGCGAAGGAAGAGCAAGCGCCGGAGGTGCCCAAAGAAAACCCCTTGAACTGGACGACGCCCGCAGGCTGGTCTGAGGCTCCTCCGAGCAGCACTCCGGGGGCGATGCGCTTGATCGACCTTCGCTTTGGCGAGAAGCTGGAAGGAGAATGCTACCTCTCTGCGATGCCCGGTAAAGCGGGTGGGCTTGAGGCGAACGTAAACCGCTGGCGCACGCAGATGGGCCTGCCCGCCTTCACGCCGGAAGAACTTCAGAAGCTTCCCACGAAGAAATTTCTCAATCGCGATTCCACCTTCGTGACCTTTGATGGTGACTTCAAAGCGGTCGGTGCTCCTGAGGCTGCGAAGGGCTACCGATTGTTGGGCGTCGTGCAAGTCGCGCCTGAGTTTACGCTCTTCGTGAAGATGACCGGACCGAAGGAAACGGTGGAAAAGAACGTGGCGGCTTTTGACCAGTTCTGCCAGTCCATCAGCATTAAGCATTAGGTTCCCTTCTTCAGATTTTCTTTCAAGCCTCCACCTATCGTGACCAAACAAACCTCCATTCCTGCGAAGCTCTTCGCCTTCTTCTCATCGTTTGGCCTAGCCACGGTGGTGCTGACTTTTCTGCTCATCATCACCTTGCTGGGCACGCTGGAGCAGGTCGAGCACGGTCTCTTCGACAGCACGAAGAAATACTTTGAATCCTATGTCGTCACCAGCGTGGACTTGGGGACATGGAAGATGCCCATCCTGCTTCCAGGCGGCACCTTGCTCATGCAGGTTCTCTTTGTGAACATGCTCTGCGGCGCGGTGATCCGCATTCGCAAAAGCCCCCGCACGGTGGGCGTGCTCATCTCGCACTTGTCCATTCTCTTCATGCTCTTCGCGGGCTTCGTCTCCCAGCATTACAAGAAGGATGGGAATCTGGCTTTGTTTGAAGGCGAGAAATCAGATGAGTTCCAAAGCTACCACGAGAGCGTCATCGAGATCGAGCGCTTGCAACCCGCAGCCAAGGATGGGAAGCGCATCGCGATGGTCATAGATGGTGCTTCTTTCCAAGATCTTAGCGAAGGCAAGGGTCGCACCTTCACCTCCAATGACCTGCCGTTTGACCTCATGGTGATGAACTATGAAGAGAACGCTGAGCCGCGTCGCGTGAAGGATGAAAGCGAGAAGAAATGGCAGGCGGACGGCTTCTACCTTCAGCCTCTGCCAAAGAAGCCTGAAGCCGAGCTGAACCTGGATGCCGCTTATGTGAAGGTCATTGATAAGAAGACCAAGGAGACCCAACTCGGCATCATCTGGCGGGCTGAAGCCGTGCCGTGGACCGTGAAAGTGGGAGATGAAATGTATGCGTTCGAGCTGACGCGTCGGAAGTGGAAGCTGCCCTTCGCGGTGCGTTTGGATAAGTTTGATCGTGAAGTCCACCCCGGCACAGAGCGCGCCCGTAAGTTCACCAGCCACATCACGAAGTTCACGGGAGGCCGTGAGGAGGCAAAGATCATCACCATGAATGAGCCGCTGCGCGACAGTGGCCACGTTCTTTTCCAGGCTTCGTTCAGCCAGGATCAAGGCAGCGCGGGCGCTCCCGTCAGCCGCTCCATCTTCGCCGTCGTCTGGAATCCTGCGGATCAGTGGCCGCTCTATTCACTGCTCGCGGTTGCCGCTGGTTTGCTCATTCACATGGCCGGGCAGCTTACTCGATTCCTCTCCCGCTCGAAGCCGAAGGCTCCCTCTTTGGCCTGATCATTTTACAAACTCCGATCACGATGAAAACTCTCTCTCTCATCACCCTCTTGTTGGCGCTTCTGGCCAACGTCCTGCCCGCTTCGGAAGCCAAAGAAGCCTCTCTGGAATTGCTTCGTGACAAGGAAGTCGTGGATTCCTTCCGCCAGTTCCCCGTGCAGGAAGGCGGGCGCATCAAGCCGCTCGATACCGTGGCTCGTTTCCGCCTGCTTCGCTATCATGGTAAGCAGAGCATCACTGCTGAGATCGAGGGGCAGAAGACCACGCTCTCGGCGATGGAGTGGCTGCTCGTCACTTGGTTCCGTCCTGATCTGGCCAAGAATCTGCCCGTCTTCGTGGTGGATAATTCGGATGCGGTCATCGAGATCGGTGTGAAGGCGAAGGGCAAACGCGACCGCTATTCCTACAATGAACTGCTCGAAGGACGCACGTCCTTGATGAAGAAGATGCAGGACTTGCGCGCCATTGAAGAGAAGCTGCGCACGCCGGAACAGCGGGCTCTGGGGAAGCTCAGCCTCGACTTCCTCGACTACGAAATGATGATGAGCCACTTCGATTTCGCACGGGCTCCGTTAGGTGAAGACACGAAGAACGTGCCTGCGGAACTGCTCACGCCACCACCTGCGGGACAGTCGCGCATCGCAGCCTTGCTTCCGAAGATGGGCGAATACTTCAAGGCTCATCCCGAGGCTGCGGCACCGATGGCGAATCCTTGGCTGCGTGACTTTTATCGCACGATGTTGGGCGCAATGATGAGCGGTAATGAGGAGCAAGTCCTCCGCATCTTCCCGCCTGCTGAGGGCAAGACCGAAGTCTGGCAAAGCCCCGGCCATGTCCTGCAATCCGTGTTGGAAACCGGATCAGTGGATGCTCACGCGCTGAGCCTGCTCACCCAATATGAAGCGCTCTACAATGCCCGTCTGGATGCGCCTGCGTTCAAGGCCAAGCTCAAGGCATTCCATGATTCCGTGCTCAGCACCGAGGCCGCTCGCCATGATGCGCGCCACGTCATGCTGGAAGTCGGTTATCATAAAGCGGACTACTTTTACAATTCACTGCTCTACTTCGTGAGTGGCCTGCTCGTGCTCGCCTTGAGCTGGGCCGCGCCCACGGGAGGCTGGGGAAAATGGTCAGTGCGGCTCTCCGCCTTGCTGCTCAGCATTGGCCTCATTTACGCCACGGTCGGCATTGTGATTCGTTGCCTCATTATGGAGCGCCCACCTATCACGACGCTTTATGAAACCATTCTCTTCATCACTGCGACAGGCGTCTTGATAGGGCTCCTCGCTGAACTGATGACGCGCAAAGGAATCGGCCTGACCGTGGCCGCCTTCGCTGGAACCGCAGGCATGTTCCTCTCCATCCGCTTCATGAACATGGAAGGCACCGACACGCTGCAACAGCTCCAAGCAGTGCTCATCACGAACTTCTGGCTGGCCACGCATGTGCCGTGCATTAATCTCGGTTACGCTGCGGGCATGGTCGCCGCGATCCTCTCGATGCTCTACATCGTGCAACGAGTTATCGGTTCCGTGAAGGTCGGTGATGCGAGAGCGAAAGATCTGACCCGCATCGGCTACGGCTTCGTCATGGCGGGTCTGTTTCTCTCGCTCGTCGGCACCATTCTCGGCGGCATCTGGGCGAACTATTCTTGGGGCCGCTTCTGGGGCTGGGACCCAAAGGAAAACGGTGCGCTGATGATCGTGCTCATGAACCTAGTGATCCTTCACGCAAGGCTCGGTGGCTACATCCGCGAGGTCGGCTTCCATGCCTGCAACATCGTGCTTGGCATGATCGTGGTCTTCTCCTGGTTCGGTGTGAATCAGCTCGGCGTCGGCCTGCACGCCTACGGCTTTACCGATGGCGTCTGGTTTTGGCTCGGCATGTTCTGGCTGTCACAAATCGTGCTTCTGCTCGGAGCGGCGTTTGTTTCTTGGTCGGATAGGCAGAGCAAGAAGCAGAAGGCTTCATTGCGTGGCGCAGTGGCACAGATGAATTGATTCTTGATGGTTTGTTCTCTCCCCCTCAAGAGACGCTGGGGAGCGCGCGCGTCCCGCGTGCCGTTCTCTGCGTCTCGCGGAGAACAACGAGGGGGCTACGATTATCAATGACGGACGATGCCGAGCGAATGGAGCGTTGGGGGTTGCGAGAGTCCATCGCAAGAACGAATCCTCTGCGAGACGCAGAGGATGGCACGCGGGACGCGTGCGCTCCCCAAGCTACCATCTGACTCGCAGCAACGTCACGATGCTGAAAGCCCACGGATGCTCGGAGTCCACTGCAAAATCTGTCCGCTCCGTCTCCCTCCATTCCTCGGCCTTCCACGCCGGAAACAGCACACGTTTCCCATCACTCGGAAACCGATGATGAACTCTCGTGATGACAAGCTGATCCGCGTAAGGCATCGCGGCCTGATAAACCTGACCGCCGCCGCAGACGACGAGTTCGCGTTGTCCTGCTTGTTCGGTTAGCGCGATGGCTTGCGGGACGGAGGCCACAGCGCGTCCGATCTCTGGCGCAAAGCTGCGTTGGGAGGTGAGCACGAGTGGCGTGTGGCCTTGGCGAAACCAGCCGCGCATTTCCGCAAAGGTGTGCCGACCCAGCAGCAGCCATTTGTCGCGGGTGTAGTTTCTGAAGTGCGTGGTGTCTTGCGGCAGCTTCCACGGGATGCCGTGCTCAGTGGCCAAAAGACGATCTTCGTCCATCGCGGCAATGAGCGTGACGATGGCTTTCAACGGCGTCAAAAAACGGCGGGCTTGCCTTCGCTCAACACATGCACGCGATCGGCGAGCTGCAAGTTCTCAGAGGCGGCTTGCAGCCGTTCAGCAGGCTCGTGAATGGGCTCACCACCGAGAGGAAAGGTGCCGTAATGCATGGGCACCATGTGGTCTGCGCCGAGCATTTGAAAGGCTTCCAGAGCTTCCTCCGGGTTCATGTGGACGGCTCTTCCGCTGGGGGCGTCATAGGCTCCAATGGGTAGCAGTGCGACATCAATATTTGCTCGTTCGCCGATCTCGCGGAAGCCATCGAAGAGAGAGCTATCACCGCAATGGAAGAGCGTGCGCTCGGCATGAGTGATGAGGTAGCCGCCGAACTTTCGATAGGTATCGTGGATCATGCGCGCGCCCCAATGCTTCGCTGGGGTGAAGGTGATCTTGAGATTATCAAACTGCAATGAGTCCCAATAGCCCAGCTCGATGACATCGCTGAAGGCGCAGCGCTTCACGATGCTGCCTACGTCTTGCGGAACTATGATGGGCTGGCCCGCAGCGATGGCGCGAAGGCTGGGCAAATGCAGGTGATCAAAATGCGCGTGAGTGATGAGGACGAGGTCAATGTAGGGAAGGTCAGCGGGCAGCAGGGTGGGGTGCTTCACGCGCTTCACGGGGCCGTGCCACATGGCCCAGTTCGGATCCACGAGGATGTTCTTGCCCCCGATCTGAATGAAGAAGCCGGCGTGGCCCAGCCAGGTGACGCTCATTTGATTCTTCTCCAAATCAGGCAAGGCGTGAGAGGCGTTCGAGGGCTGACGTGGGGCCAAGAGATGTGGGATCAGCACATCATTGAGAAACTGGATATTGCGGCCACGCCAGCCTTTGCTGGGCAACAATCCGACCTCATTCTCGCCGCGCTGCTTCTTGCCGCGAAGTCGTAGCCCAAAGCGATAGTCGCGATCTGCGGCTTCCGGCTCGGGTGCGTTCGAGGTCAGTGGTTTATCGGGCATCAAGAGAAGTGGGCACGCGCCCCGAAGCATTGATATTAGGAGTCTAGGGGGTGCGTGACAAGAAGCAATTTCGACGCCATCATCCTATGATGAGCGGTAATCCAACGGCATTGAGTAAGGCGCAGCTCCGAGTGATGATAAAGGACAAGCTCCGACAAACCACGGCGGAAGACCGTAGCCGATGGTCTGAGGAGATCGTGAAGCGGCTCATGGAGGACAAGGCGTGGGCGGCGCGTGGTGGCATCGTGGCCTTGTTTGGCGGCATCAAAACGGAGCCCAACGTGCTGCCGCTGCTGCCCTGGCTCATGGCGCGTGGTGTCCGCGTGGCGTTCTTCGCGATCCAAGGCGATGATTTGGTTCCCTACCTGGTTCGCGATGAGCGGGATTTCATCTCTGGTGCAATGGGGGTGATCGAACCGAAAGCGGACCCCTTGCTGGAAGTGAAGAGGGAAGACCTCAGCGCGGTATTAGTCTCCGGCTTGGCCTTCGGTCGTCAGGACGGGAGCAGGCTCGGGCGTGGCAAAGGCTACTATGATCGGGTGCTGGGGCATCCAGATTATTGTGGCGTCAGCATTGGAATCAGCTTCGCCCTTCAACAACTTCCCACCGTGCCGCGTGAGCTGCATGATGTGTGCGTGAGCCACCTTGTGAGCGAGAACGAATGGCTCAAGCAAGCCTGAACTAATACTCCGGCAATTCCATCAGGAATTCGGGAATGCGCACGAACACGGTCTGCCCTGATTCCGTCTGGCCGAAGAAGGTGCCAGTGGCCTTGCTGGCTTCTTTGATCACATGATAGCTGTTGTAGCTGAAGGTGGCTCCGGGCTCCAGACGCGGCGTTTGTCCCACGACGCCATCTCCTTCAACGACTAGCGTTTCGCCACCTTCATCCGTGACGATCCATTTGCGGCCAAAGATGGTCACGGTCTCCTGCGAGGCATTGTGAATGGAGAGGTGATAGACGAACGAATGAGGCCGATCTGGCGGCGCGCTGATTTCAGGATGGTAGGAAACCTGATCCACTGAAACGGACAAACCGGGCATGGGGTCGAAGCGCATGGACATAGAGACATCCAATGCCACAGTTTCGTCAGAAATCCGCTAAAATTAAAGCGGCTCATCGTGCAGCGGCAAATCAATCATGGACAACCGTTCGTCATTCGTCATTCGTCATTCGTGATTCACCCGCCTCCCGTTCTCACCATCGCCGGTTCTGATTGCTCATCGGGCGCGGGCATTCAAGCAGACCTGAAGACCTTCACCGCGCTGGGCTGCTATGGTCTCACCGCGCTGACGAGCGTGGTGGCTGAGGTTCCCTCCAAGGTTACGCGGATTCAGTTATTGGAAGCTGCGATGATTCAGGATCAAATCACCGTTCTCGCGGAAACGTTTCCCATCGCAGCAGCGAAGACCGGGATGCTCGGCGGGAAGAGCCAGATCGCCTCCGTGATCGCCGCATGGCATCCTTTGGCCAAACGAGGAATCCCGCTCGTTATTGATCCCGTTATGGTCGCTACGAGCGGCAGGCGATTGCTGGAAGTGGACGCGCTGACCTTGCTCCTGGAAGAGCTTTTCCCGCTCGCCACGATCATCACGCCAAACCTGGATGAAGCTTCGGTATTGCTGGAAGTGAAGATCACAAATCGTCAGGAAATGGAGCAAGCCGCCCATGCCTTAGCGAGCCGATTCTCCACAGCGATCTTGCTCAAAGGCGGTCATCTGGGGGGCAACATCGCACCGGATATTCTGGTGGCAGGTGATGAAGTTCACTGGTTTGAAGCGCCGCGAGTTCACGGCGTTCACACGCATGGCACGGGCTGCACTTACTCAGCCGCTATCGCAGCAGGCTTGGCCAAAGGCTTATCGCTCGCCGTCTCGGTGCAGCAGGGGAAGGACTTCGTGACCCATGCCATCACTCGGCATTATCGCTGGGGAAACGTGGATGCCTTGAACCATCACGAGCTTGGCATCCCGTGAATCTCGCGTATCACTCTGACAGTCGTATGAAACGCCTCATCCTCTCAGCGCTGGTTTTCTCAGCGACCGTTCTTCAAGCCGCTGAGAAACCTTTGGTAGATCAGCTTCCGCAAAACGCGCTTCAGTCGGCCTTTCAGATCCTACGTCGTGATTACATCAGGCGTGATGATCTCACGTTTGAAGAGCTGAATCGCGGCGCATTGCAAGGCGTGCTCGAACGGCTCAATTATGGGGCTGCCCTCGTGGCTTCTGACAAGCCGGAATCAGCGATGAAGCCGCATGTTCAGGCCGAGTTCCTCGCAACCGACATCGCTTACCTGCGGCCTGAAACCTTTGCTGAAGGGGAAGCCGCGCTCTTTGTCACTGAACTTCAGCGACTCACCGAACAAAAGGCCCAGCACCTCATTCTCGACCTTCGAGCTACGAAAGTATCGGGCTCGTTTGAGGAGGCCGCACTCATGCTTCAGTGCTTCGTTCCTGCGGGGGAACTGCTTTTCAAGATGAAGCAAATGGGTCGTGATGAGGTGGAACTTTACGTTTCCAAAGGTGAGCCCCTTTGGTCGGGAGAAGTCGTGGTGCTTATGGACGGCTCCACCAACAACGCCGCTGAATGTCTGGCAGCAAGCCTGAAGCAGCGCGGTCGGGCCTTGCTCATCGGCGAGAAAACGAACGGTGCTACCGTGCGCTATGCGGACACGAAACTGGATGATAAGATCACGCTTCGTTATGCCAGCGCCGAGATGTTCCTACCGGATGGCTCCTCCGTTTTTCAGCACGGTTTGGAGCCAGCTCACCGCGTGATCGCTGACAAGATCGAGAAAGAGAAAGTCATCGAAGGAAGCCGTGGCAAAAGCATGAAGCCCTTCGTTTTGGACAAGGTTCGTCCCCGCTTTAATGAGGCGGCGTTGGTCGCGATCAGAAACCCGGAACTCGATGACTACGTGCGTCGGAGCAATGGCCAGCCTCTCCCTGGTGATGGTGGTCAGGTGCGTGATGTGGTCACGCAACGGGCACTTGATCTGATCCAAGCGAACGACTTCAAAAATCACGCCAAGATCAATTGGAACGCCAAGCCCATTCCTGCTGACACAGCCACCGACAACATTCTCAAAGCCCTGCCCGCCAATCCATGAGCGACCTGCGAATCAAGACCCAAGTCATCATCAAAGAAGTGCTCAATGAGCGCAGCTATCGGGCGGAGTTGCGGAATGGGAAGAGCATCTTCGCTTATGCGCAGACGCTTGATGGCATCCCTGATTTACAAGCCGGAGACGAATACACCGTGATCATGTCCCTGTGTAACTTCGATGAAGGCCGTCTCGTTCCCCATGATCTCAAGGGGGCGCAGGTGCTGCATCCCATCGTGGAGTGTTGAATTCCCGGCTAAAAATTTACTCACCACCACCAGCCTTCGCGACTGGCGCTAGGACTGCCTCATGGACGCTGGCCATCGCGTAGTCGCGGTTGAGCTTCGCGATCCAACTGGCGGTGATGTCTTTGGGACACGCA
>JANYJH010000294.1 GCA_025361865.1 Phragmitibacter sp. | reverse complement strand
AGCCGCGTGAACAAGCCCTTGGCTGCATGAAGCAGCTTCTCGGCGCCTTCTTCATTTTCAACATCGACACGAAATTCCTTGAAGTCAGCGTGGACGGAAAGACCGCGAAGGCCGCTGCCATCTTCAAAATAAGTGGCAACGGCGCAGGCGTCAGCCAGATGGTCGTGGACACCGTGAACCACCTGAAGCAGCCCTTTGTCTTCGTCTGGAAGAAAGAAGGCTGGAAGCCCGGCGATTGGAAACTAGCGACTATTGAACAACCTGAACTGGAAGGCGCGCTTCACCTCGACGATCAATAGCAACCAGTCACTTATAAGACATCCTTGGAAATGTCACCAATGTCCGACACGTTAGATTGCAATCTACCCCGAGCTTCTCATGAAACATCAACCCCTCTCCTTCCTCGTCCTCCTGGCCCTCAGCGCATCTGCCCTGTCCGTTCACGCAGAAGAATGGTCGCGCTTCCGGGGACCGAACGGCACTGGCGTGGCTGAAGCCAAAGGCTTGCCCACGACTTTCGACGCGGCCACGACCACTTGGAAAGTGGATCTCGGCGCAGGCTGGTCCTCACCCGTCTTCTTCAAAGAAAAGCTCTTCGTTATGGATGAGTCCAGTGAAGGCAAGCGCGCCGTGCTCTGCCTGAATGCAGGCACTGGCAAAACCCTCTGGAGCTACGAAGCCCCCTTCCAGGCCCACAAGAAGCACAAGTTCAACTCCTACGCCTCCACCACGCCCTTCGTGGATGAAGCGCGCGTTTACATCGTCTGGGCGAACGGTGATCAAATCGACGCGCTCGCCTTGGACCACACTGGCAAGGTAGTTTGGAAGCGCGATAACCTCGCGCTCTTCGATCACGAGCACGGCTACGGAGCCTCGCCCATCGTCGTGAACGGCATCTTGATCGTCCGCAATGAACAGGCTGGAGAAGATGGCAAAAGCGAATCCAGCGCGAAGGAAAACAGCATCCTCGGGCTTGATGCTGCCACGGGCGCGACCAAGTGGAAGCACGTCCTACCCGCCAGCAAAACCGCCTTCAGCACTCCTGTCGTGCGCGACACCGCCAAGGGCAAAGAAGTCATCATCGCTGATAGCACCAGCGGCTTCGTCGGGCTCGATGCCGCCACGGGCAACGTCAACTGGCAGCACAATCCCGGTTACAAAATGCGCTCCGTCGGCTCCATCGCCCTTCAGGATAACTTCATCTTCGGAACGATGGGCCAAGGCGGCAACGGTCAGGAATCCGCCGCGCTGAAACTCGGGAATGCAGGCGAAGCCCCCGCCGTCGTCTTTGAGATCAAGAAAGGTCTGCCCTACGTCCCCACCCCGCTCATCATTGGCGGTGAAATGTATCTGCTCAACGACGGCGGCATCTTCACCTGCTTCGATCTGAAGACCGGTTCCGAGGTTTACAGCGAGCGCCTCAGCGGAGCCACGGGCAACAGCGCCAAGTTCTTCAGTAGCCCCATCGCAGGCGACGGCAAGATCTTCTGCTGCTCTCAAACCGGCGATGTCATCGTCGTCAAAGCTGGCCCTAAATTTGAACTGCTGGGAGCCAGCAAACTCGACGCGCCCATTAACTCAACGCCCGCCATCGCTTGGAATCATCTCTTCGTCAGAACGGAGAAGACCCTCTGGTGCCTCGGGAGCAAGCCGCAGTTACCTTGAGTATATTGGCCTCCGCCTTTAACCTATCTCTACCAAATCTTCACCATCAGCCAAGAAGCTGAGCGCGGTGGAAAGATGCAGTCCTAGAAGCTCCTGCAATACAGCATCGGATGTGTTGCCGCAGGTGAGCCAGAGAATCTTCGGTGGGCTACCATATATTTCCAGCAAGTGGATGAAGTCGCTGTCTTTCGTCAGCACGATCACATTGGCAGCGCGAGCGGCAGCAAAGATCACCTCATCTTCCGCATCTCGCAGTCCTATCTCTCGAAGCGCCAGTGCAGTGACGTTGGGATTATGATCAGTAATCCAGCGAGCAATTCGCGGCGATAATTGAGCATCTACCCAAAGAATCATGCAGCCAAAAGCGGATGGTCTATACGACGACTGGCAAATGCGAGACAAGCCTTGATGTCATCTGATTCCAAATCTGGCATCTCATCAAGAATCTGAACAGCATCCAATCCAGATGCGAAAAGATCAAGCACGTCACTGACACGAATGCGCATCCCGCGAATACACGGACGCCCACCGCATTGTTTGGGGTTAAACGTGATACGATCAATCAACGGTGTCATGGCCCAAGTTTATCCTTTCCTTAGTTCAAGGCAAGCATTGAAAAATGCTCAAAGCGGACCACTCAGGGACTGCCAATCGATTTTGCGCAAGAAGCTCAGCGGGGCTTGGGGCGTGATTCAATCACGAACTTGATGAGTCCCCGCACCGTGCAGTGCGACTCCACCGGATGCCGCAGCGGAAGCTTACCGTGAATGGTATAGACGTTCCGCCGTCCCTGTTTTTCCCGCTCCAGCACGCCGCCCTCTTCCAGCTCTGAAACCACCTTGTGAACGGCGCGTTCTGTAATGCCGACGGTGGCGGCGAGGTCACGTAATCGCATCTCTGGATCAGAAGCCAGGCATAGCAGCACATGCGCATGGTTCGTGAAGAAGGTCCAACCAGAAGGCTCTGGGCGCGGTGTCTCAGATTTTTTCATTTTTCGGATTGACGTTAAAGAACTGTAATGCAATACATGAATTAGAGCTCATGTATTTAGATTCATGTAAATAAACACCAGAAACATCCTGTTCGCAAGCCTCACACCCACACAACACTCATGGAACTCCTTCAATCCCTCTCCACCAGCCTGCTTTCCCCCATGGTCCTCGCCTTCGCTCTGGGCATCATCGCCACATTACTGAAGAGCGATCTGAAATTCCCTGAGGAGCTGCAATCCGCACTGACCATCTACCTGCTCTTCGCCATCGGATTGAAGGGTGGAATGAAGCTGGAAGGCGTGAGCCTCATGGTGGTGGGCGGGCCACTGCTGAGCGCCATCCTGCTGAGCATCGCCATTCCCATCTGGAGCTTTTACGTGCTGAAAGGATTTGTCAGACTGGACTCTATCAATGCAGGAGCTATCGCGGCGCATTACGGCTCCGTCTCAGCCGTCACCTTCAGCGCGGCCTTGGCCTTTTTGGAGAATGCGAAGATCCCCGTGGAAGGCTTCATCCCCGCGCTACTGGCCGTGATGGAAGCCCCCGCCATCATCGTCGCGGTGTTTCTGGCCATGAGAAAAAGCAGTGACAACAGCTCTGCTTCCGGTGGATTCAAGCACCTGCTCCACGACCTGCTGACGGGGAAGGGAATCATCTTACTGCTCGGTGGCTTGGCCATCGGCTTGCTCACCGGACATAAGGGATTTGATCAAGTCGCGCCTCTCTTCGATGCGCCGTTCAAAGGCGTTCTCACGCTGTTCTTGCTGGAAGTCGGCCTCATTACCGGACGGAAATTGCATGACCTGAAGACGGTCGGATGGCGGCTGGTGGCCTTTGCGATTCTGATGCCGATCCTCCACGGCTTCATCGGGGCTGTGCTCGGTCTCTGGAGCGGCCTCGGCCTCGGCGGCATCACGGTTCTGGCCACGCTGGCGGCAAGCGCCTCCTACATCGCCGCGCCCGCCGCCGTGCGTATCGCACTGCCGAAGGCCAGCCCCGCGCTCTACTTCACCTCTTCCCTAGCGATGACTTTCCCCTTCAACATCGTCTTCGGCATCCCGCTTTACCACGGGTTCGCCAAGTTTCTTCTGCACATGTAACAACCCAACCAATAACGAGCAAAATAATGAAACATCATTTCCACATGGCACTGGCTATCATCGCCACATCCAACCTGATTAGCTGCGCCACCTCCAAGGTTCAAACCAAGGATTCACAAGCCGCAATCACCCCGCAGCAGGCTCTGACGACTTTAAAGGAGGGCAATGCCCGCTTTGCCTCAGGACACAGCATCCATCGTGATCTCGTCGCTCAGGTCAAGAAAACCTCATCCGGCCAGCATCCCATCGCAGCGGTCCTGGGCTGCATTGACTCTCGCGCTTCCAGTGAACTCATCTTCGATCAGGGCATCGGCGATATTTTCAGCGCCAGAGTCGCGGGCAATGTGCTCAACGATGACGTGCTGGGAAGCTTGGAATTCGCAACGGCGAAAGCAGGCGCAAAAGCTGTCGTCATTGTTGGTCACACCCGTTGCGGAGCGGTGGGCGGTGCTTGCTCAAACGCAAAACTTGGTCATGTAACCGGGCTTTTGGCCAAGATCAAACCAGCCGTCCGCAAGGTTTCATCCGACCCGAAAATCAAGCACACTGGCGCGGCCTTCGAGGACGAGGTGGCAGCAGAGAATGTGAAGCAGGTTATGGCTGCCATCCGCAGGCAAAGTCCCATTTTGGCGAAGATGGAGCTTGAAGGAAAACTCCTCATCACAGGAGGAATATACCACCTGGACACTGGACTTGTGGAGTTCTTCAGCCAGAGCTAAGTCATCACTCCATGCACCGCGTTTTCATCAACACTGACCCTCCTCGATACATCACCATCAGCATCCTCGGCGGTGGCCAGCTCGCCCTCATGCTGGCTCGGGCCGCGTCGCAGCTTGGGATTAGCGTTCGCGTATTGGCCTCATCGTCAGTATGTCCGGCGAAGCACGCCGTTGCCGAATGCTGCGTAGGAGATTGGGCTGATCCTGAGACGCTACGAGCCTTCGCGCAGGATGCGGATGTCATCACGCTGGAGAATGAGTTCGTGGATGCGAACTTGCTCGCTGATCTTGAGCAGCGCGGCCACACGGTGCTGCCTTCCTCCAAGACCATGCGGCTGGTTCAGGATAAGCTCGTGCAGAAACAAACGCTGAGTCAGGCGGGTATTCCGGTGGTGGAGTTCCAGGCCATCGCTTCCACCCAAGAGCTGACCGATGCTGCCCGCGCCGTGGGCTATCCGTTCGTTCTCAAACGACGCACGCTCGGCTATGACGGCACAGGAAACTGCACGGTGAATGCAGAGGCGGATCTGGATGCAGCAGTGAAAAAGCTCGGTGGCTTGACTTCCGGTTTATATGTGGAGAAATGGTGCCCCTTTGTCATGGAACTGGCCGTGATGGTCACCCGCAGCAGCACGGGTGAGACGGCCATTTATCCCGTGGTGGAATCTCGGCAGGAAAATCATGTTTGCAGCAGTGTGCTCGCTCCGGCGGCCATCTCCTCTGAACTCACCAAACTCGCCAAGCAGATGGCCTTGCGCGCCGTGAATGAAGTGGACGGCGTGGGGACATTCGGAGTTGAGTTTTTCCTGTTGAAGGATGGCACACTGGTGGTGAATGAAATGGCTCCGCGAGTTCACAACTCCGGCCACTACACGCTCGAAGCCTGTGACTGCTCCCAGTTTGAAAACCACATCCGCGCCATCCTCGGGCTTCCTCTGGGGAATACGGAAATGCGTAGCCCTGCGGCGATGGTTAATCTGCTCGCAAACACCACTGGCAGCGGAGCGCCCTGCGGCATCGGAGAAGCGCTCGCCATCCCCCGCGCACGGGTTCACCTCTATGGCAAACTGCGCGCCTCACCCGGACGTAAAATGGGCCACGTCACCGCTCTGGGTGATAGCGCCGAGGAAGCCCTTCACACGGCCACCAGCGCGGCGCATGGCATCCACTTTAAAGAATGATCCCTTATGAATCAAGATAGCACACCTCTCATCGGAATCATCATGGGCAGTGACTCTGACTGGCCCACGATGCGGGCTGCGGCAGAGACTTGCCGCGAGTTCAGCATCCCCTTTGAAGCAAAGGTCGTGTCCGCGCATCGCACTCCAGATGACATGGCCGACTATGCGAAGTCCGCCATCGGGCGAGGTCTCCGCGTCATCATCGCTGGAGCAGGTGGAGCCGCCCATCTGCCGGGGATGATCGCCAGTCACACCGTGCTGCCTGTCATCGGCGTGCCCGTAGAATCCAAGGCTCTGAAAGGCATGGACTCCCTGCTCTCCATCGTGCAGATGCCCGCAGGCATCCCCGTAGCCACGGTAGCCATTGGAAACGCCCGCAATGCTGGCCTGCTCGCCTTGCAAATCTTGGCGGTAAGTGATGAGATGCTACGTGAGAAGTTGCTCAAATTCCGTGAGCGCATCGCAGCGGAATCACGGGCAAAAGCGGTGACGCTTGACTAACTCAACATCGCCCGGAAGTCTGCTTCATTCAGCACCTTCACCTTGAGCTTCGTGGCCTTCTCCAGCTTGCTTCCAGCTTCCTCGCCCGCGAGTAGGTAGCTGGTCTTGGCACTAACGCTGGAAGAGACCTTTCCACCGTTGGCGCGAATGATGTCCGCGATTTCTTCGCGGCCTTGGCTCAGCGTTCCCGTGATGACCCAAGTGCTTCCGGCGAACTTGTTTGAGGCTTGTTCAATGATCGGATTGGCAAAGAGAAGACCAGCGCTGCGCAGGCGACTCAGCAGCATAAGATTGCGCTCTTCACGGAACCAATCATGCACGCTTTGAGCCACGATGCTGCCGATGTCCTGCACTTTGAGAAGGTCTTCGGTTTCCGCTTTGCCGAGGGCATCCACAGAGCCAAAGTGCTCCATCAGCGACCGCGCGGAAGATACGCCGACATGCAGAATGCCGAGTCCGAAGACAAGCCGCCACGGGGGCTGCTGCTTGCTTTCCTGGACGCCCTTCAACAGGTTCTCGATGCTCTTCGTTCCTTGTCGCTCCAGCTTGGCGAGAGACAGCTCATTGAGGTCATAAAGATCGCACACATTATGAATGAGCTTCGCATCCACGAGCTGCGCGACGACCTGTTCACCGAGACCGCGAATGTCCATCGCTCCACGGCTCGTGAAGTGTTCAATGCGACGCTTCACTTGCTCTGAGCAATCAGGGTTCGGGCAACGCAGAGCTACCTGGCTTTCGTCCTTCGTCACGGCTGTTCCGCAGATGGGACAGGCCGTTGGAATGGGGACAGGAAGCTCCCCGCCCGTCCGCTTGTCCTTGTTCACGGAGACCACCGCCGGGATGATCTCGCCGGCTTTTTCAATGATCACAAAGTCACCCACGCGGATGTCCTTGCGCTCGATTTCTTCAAAGTTATGCAGCGTGGCATTGGAGACCGTGGAGCCGCTGAGGAAGACGGGTTCAAGCCGTGCCACCGGCGTCAGCGCTCCCGTGCGACCGACCTGAATATCCACCGCGAGAAGTCGCGTCTCGGCCTGCTCCGGCGCATACTTGTAGGCGATGGCCCAGCGCGGGGCTTTGCTGGTTTCCCCAAGGTCACGTTGCTCAGTAAAAGAGTCCACTTTTAGCACCGCGCCATCGGTGTCGTAAGGCAGTGATTTCCGCTTCACATCGAGATCACGGATGGCTTCGATCACTTCATCCGCCGTATCACAAACCCAGACATGAGCGGCCATCGGCAAACCGGCGTCTTTGAGCAAACGATGGATCTCCGCATGAGAACTCAGCTTCGCTTCGCCCAAATCTCCCACACCGTAGAAGATCACGCTGAGCGGTCGCTTCGCCGTCTCGCGGGGATCGAGCTGTTTCAATGAACCCGCTGTGGTATTGCGCGGGTTCGCATAAAGAGGCTCGCCCGCTTCTTCACGCTCGCGATTCATCTGATCAAAACCCGCTCGGGTCATGTAAACCTCACCACGCACTTCAAAAGTCTGCGGAAGATGCGCCGGAAGCTTCAAGGGCAGCGTGCGGATGGTCTTGAGATTCTGCGTCACATCATCGCCCACGCGACCATCGCCGCGCGTCGCCGCATACTTCAAGATGCCGTTCTCATAGCGCACGGCCACGGCGACTCCATCCACCTTCGGCTCGATGATGCAGCGGACGGTTTCTTTGCCGAGACCCTTCTGAAGTTTCGTGAAGAAGTCCCGCATCTCACCTTCGGAATAGGTGTTGTCTAAACTCATCATCCGCACCGAATGCGTGATCTGAGAGAAACCGTCCAAAGGCGCTCCGCCAACCCGTTGCGTCGGTGAATCCGGCGTCAGAAGTTCGGGATGAGCCTTCTCGATTTCCTGTAACTCCCGCAGCAAGGCATCAAACTGGACATCGCTGATCTCTGGCGTCGCTTGTTGATAGTAGAGCGCGTTGTGACGCTCCAGTTCCGTGCGGAGAATGAGGGCTCTTTCGGCGGCGTGTTGACTGTCCATAAGTGGACAGGATTAACAAGATTTTAGAAGAGTCACAGGAAACTTTGCATCAAGTGCTCAGTCCTTCATCTCATTCTCCATCCGCTCGCTGAGCCACTGCTTGATCATGCTCTGATAGTTCAGGTAGCGGCGACGGGCGATGCGCTTGATGCGGCTCAACATGCGCGGGTCGAAGCGCAGCGTGATGGTCGTTGACTCACGCACATCTGGACGATGCATGGAGCTTTGCATAAGGCGGCCATCGAGCTGGTGCTCTGACCAAAAGCGCGCCTCATCATCTTCGTTCTCGAAGCGGGGAAGTTCTGACCAGTGGCGGATGGCGTTCATGATGATGGGTGGAATGACCTCAGAGATCTTCAGACTTTTTACGCTCGTAGAAGTGCTCTTCCTCCGGGGTCATGTGCCGTGCGAAGATGATGCGGTAACGCTTTCCATCCGTCCAGAAGACGCTGAAGATGCCTTTCCCGGAAAGCGGTTTGCCAAGGGAAAAATAGCGTGATGACCGAGGGTCTGAGTTCTCGCCATCCGGCAGGAACTTGAGGGCAAACGGGTCCTCAAAGGTCTCCTCGATGTCCTTCGGCGGCAACGAGGCGAGGTCAAAAGGAACGTCTATCCAGTCAAAGTCCATGTGGGTCGTAATTATCGGGCGATTTACGGTTATCCTATCGGCGATACTGGATCAATTCAATCTCGTATCCTTCCGGCGCATCAATAAACGCAAAAAGGCCGCTGGAGCTTTCCGTGGGGCCATCGGTGAGAGGATAGCCCAGAGCCGTGGAGTGCGCGGCGAAGGCCGTGAGATCAGGCACTTCAAAGGCGAGATGGGTGACATCTTGCCCGGTGATATTCACGGGGCCACTGGCAGGAAAGGAACAGATTTCAATCAACTCTTCACTGCCCGGTGTCTTCAGGAAAGCCAGCTCAGAGCCGCGTGGGGATTTATGCCGCCGCACTTCCTCCAGTCCAAGGACCTCTTTGTAAAAAGAAACCGTCTTTTCCAGATCGGTGACGCGATAGCGGGTGTGAAGGAGTTTGGTAACCATAGATTTCAATCACCAAGCCACAAAGCAGGGAAGAGACAAGGGATTTGACCAGCGCCGTCCCAAACCTATGCTGTTCCTTCAGTTCACTCTCATCCAACCCTTTTGCATCACTCCATGTATTTCCTCGGCATCGACAGCGGCACCCAGAGCACCAAGGCCATCGTGCTCGACTTTGAAAGCGGTAAGATTCTCGCCAGCGCTCACCGCAAATATGAACTGATCGAAGGCCTGCCTGCCGGTCATCTGGAGCAGCATCCGCAGGACTGGCTAGACGCTGTGGACGGCTGCATCGCCGAGTGTCTGGAGAAGCTCGGGGCCGACAAAACGAAGATCGCGGGCATCGGCGTCAGCGGTCAGCAGCATGGCCTTGTCGTGCTCGACTCGAAGGATCAAGTCGTGCGTCCCGCGAAGCTCTGGTGCGACACTTCCACTTCCGCTCAATGCGACCAGATCGCCCATGAATTCGGCGGTCAGGCGGGTTGCATTCATCTCGCGGGCAACGCCATTCTTCCTGGATACACGATCCCAAAGCTTCTCTGGATCAAACAAAACGAGCCTGACAACTTTGCCAAAGTTACCTCCATCCTGCTGCCTCATGACTACATCAACTTCCATCTCAGCGGCGTGAAGCGCATGGAATACGGTGATGCCAGCGGCATGGGCATCCTGAATGTCCGCACCCGTGAATGGTGCACTGAAATCTGTGACTTCGTAGATGCACGAGTGCGTGCGATGCTCCCGCCCGTCGGCTCATCCACTGCGGTGCAGGGCACCTTGCGCCCTGAGTTGGCTAAGCGATGGGGTCTCAATGAAGGCGTCATCATAAGTGCTGGCGGTGGCGATAACATGATGGGCGCGATCGGCACGGGCAATGTGAAGCCCGGCGTCATCACGGCGAGCTTCGGCACCAGCGGCACGCTCTACGGAGTCGCCGCTGAGCCCGTCGTCGATGGCCAAGGCGAGGTCGCCGCCTTCTGTGACAGCTCGGATCAATGGCTCCCACTCGTCTGCACCATGAACGTCACCGTGGTCACGGAACAGGTTCGGGAGATGTTCGGCTGGAGCCTTCCCCAGCTTGAAGCCTCTGTTTCTTCAGCTCCCGCCGGTGCTGAGGGCCTGACCTTTCTGCCTTACCTCAATGGCGAGCGCACTCCGAATCTTCCGAATGGAAGCGGCGTTCTTCACGGACTCCGCCCCACGAACATGACGCCGCAGAATATGGCCCGCGCCGCCGTGGAAGGCGCAACTCTTGGTCTGGCTTACGGCTTGAAACGCTTCCGTGAACTCGGAATGAACCCCACTGAAATCCGTCTCACCGGCGGCGGTTCGCAAAGCCCCGCATGGCGACAGATTGCGGCGGATGTCTTCAATGCGGAAGTCGTCACGCTGGCGACCGCTGAAGGCGCGGCGCTGGGCTCTGCGGTGCAGGCCGCGTTTGCTTTGCTGAAGCTCACGGGTCAGGCAAATCACATCGAAGAGCTGACCACGCGACTCGTCACTTTGGATGAAAGCACCCGCTGCAAACCAAATGCTGCGAGCGTCGCCCTCTACGCTGAGAAGATGGAATTGTTCACGGGACTCACCCGCAGACTCCATGAGGTCGGGCATCTCTAGGCATGAAAATCCGCCTTAAACAACCGGGCCGCATCGTCGCCTGGCTCATCCGAACCCTCGCGGAGACCTTACGTTACCGCGTGGTGAATGAGGAAGGCATGTTCTATCCCAGTGATGCGCGCCATATCTGGATCTTCTGGCATAACCGCATGTTCCTCATCCCGTGGTTTCGGCAGAACCTTTTTCCCGGCCAGCACGGAGCCTTCCTCACCAGTCCAAGTGGCGATGGACAAATCATTGCCGAAGCCTGCTCCGAGTTCGGTTTGCGACCTGTGCGCGGCTCCAGTTCAAGGCGCGGCGCTCAGGCCATGATCGAAATGGCGCAGATGATCAAAACCGGGCACGACATCGGCATCACGCCTGATGGACCACGCGGACCGCGCTATCAGTTGAACATGGGCGTCATCAAACTGGCTCAACTCACCGGGGCCAAGATCCTTCCCGTCCATGTGCGCTATGACCGCGCCATCCGGTTCAAGACCTGGGACGGCTTTCAGCTTCCCCTGCCCTTCTCAGGCGTGGAGATCGAGTTCGCCCTTCCCATCCAGGTGCCGCGCCGCATGACCGAAGATGAGTGCGAGCAACAGCGTGTCACCATTGAGCAAATCCTGTTCGCGGGCACTCGAGAGCCTTCTACCCAACCGTAGTCAAAGCCGCGTGTGAGAAGGCTTGGAGCAGCTCCCCTTAATCTCATTCCTTGCTTTCCCGCGTGCCTCATGCTTCCTGATTCATGATCTTGATCAAAGGAAACGAAGTCGCTGAAAAAGTCTTGGCCGAATGCAAACGAGACATCGCAGAACTCTCCACTCTCGGGAAGAAACCAGGGCTCGCCGTTGTCCTGATCGGCGATGATCCAGCCTCCCGCGCTTATGTCCGCAGCAAGGATAAGAAATGCCATGACCTCGGCCTGCACTCCGTCAAACTGGAGCTGCCAGCCGACACCACGCAAGCCGATCTGCTGGCGGTCATCGCTAAGCTGAATGCGGACTCCACCATCCACGGCATCCTCGTGCAAAGCCCACCGCCGAAGCACATTGATGAAGCGGCCATCGTGCTGGCCATTGATCCCCGCAAAGACGTGGACGGCTTCCATCCGGTGAACGTCGCCAAGCTCGCTCTCGAAGACCGAAGCGGCTTCGTTCCCTGCACACCAGCGGGTTGTCAGCGCCTCCTCATGGATGCAGGCGTGGAAACCAGCGGTGCGAACGTCGTCGTGCTTGGTCGCAGCATGATCGTCGGCAAACCGATGGCCCTGCTCCTCATGGCCAAGGGCCAAGGCGGAGACGCCACCGTCACCGTCGCGCATTCACGCACGAAGAACCTCGCCGAAGTGACGCGCCATGCCGACATCATCATCGCCGCCATTGGCCGCCCTCATTTTCTCAAAGCAGACATGGTGCGTGAAGGAGCCGTCGTCATTGATGTCGGTATCAATCGCGTGGACGATCCGACGACCGAGAAAGGCTACAAGATCGTCGGCGATGTCGCCTTTGATGAAGTCGCCCCGAAATGCAAAGCCATCACCCCCGTTCCCGGCGGCGTCGGCCCGATGACCATCGCCATGCTGATGGCGAATACGATCAAGGCGTGCAAGCAGCTCTAAAAGGAGCGCGGCCTTGAGGCCGCATCAGTCAGACCAATACTCGCTATGGAGACGAGAGCCAGCAGAGCAGCCAAATGGAAAAGCCTGCGCCGAAGAAGATGGCTCCGAAGGCGACGCTGAGGAAGGCTCGTTTTGTGAGCCCAGGCTCCAAGGCTGATTCTGTGGGCTTGTCGAGGTTCACGGACACTTGCACAGGTGAGTTCAAAGGATACTTCATAAGGCAATTGTCAGCGTAGGTGCGATCTCCAGAAGACATGCCGGAACCACCGATGGAGATGACGTTCCCCGTGAAGCTCTGGCCATCGAAGACATAGGTGTAGGAAATGTCTGGGCGATACGACGAGCCGCCTCTCGATGCTTGGGTGACCTTGATCTGAGAATGCGAAACGACCCCGGAAACGAGAGGCCAACGGCTACTCGCCTGAGCCTTCTGCACGTCTTTGAAACCGAAGAAGGCGATGCAAAACCCGATAAGCATGAAGGTTCCGGCGAAGAGGGTAACGAGGATGTTCATAGGAAAATGATTGAGGGCACTGGGTCTTATACAAACACAATGCCCTCTGGTTTCAGCTATTTAATCTGGATCAGGCTTTGAGTTCGACGACATCCTTCTTGAGCTTCAAGCCCAGCAAGGCATCCAGAAGACCATTGCTGCCTTGGGCTCCGCTGACGCTGACATCAGGAACCACGCGGACGTTGCGCTCGCCGATGATCTGCATGAGTTGCAGCAAGGCGTAGCTTTCCTGGCCGAGGGACTGCACACCGGCCTGATAGGCTTCCGCTTTTGCGTTACCCATCGCACGGATAGCATCGGATTCACCGCTGGCTTTGAGGCGAATGGACTCCGCTTCACCTTCACTGGAGCGCACGCTGGCACGGGCATGAAGCTCGGCGATCTGCACGCCTTGCTCTGCTCCGACGACTTCATGCTGAATGTCCGCAAGGCTGGTCTGACGCACGAGTTGTTGGCGTTGCTTCTCCGCGCTTTCCTGCATCTCGTAGGTCTTCTGTTGTTCCTCGGCGATCTTGCGATCCGTCTGAGTTTTCATCAATGCTTCGGGTGGCGTGATGTCGCCGATCAAGGTGTCAATGGCTTCCACATCATACTCTTTGAGCGCGGCACGGATGTGCTGGGTGGCCTCTGTCTGACGCTGTGTTCGGGCGCTGAGGAAGTCGAGCACGCTGTAACCTTGGGCACTGTTACGGAAGTAATTACCGACCAAAGGCTGGAGCACATGGTCGATGAGATTCTGCAAGGAACCCGCGCGACTGATGACCTTTGGAGCCTTCTCCGTGCTGATGTGGATGATCTGTGACACGTCGAGATTGAACGCGAAGCCGTCCTTTGAACGGACCGTGATGGAGTTCAACTTCGAGTCATAGTTATGAGCTTCGGTGCGCATGGCCCAGTTCAGAACAATGTTCGTGGTGGGCACGATTTCGACACGCATGATGCGCACATTGAGCGGGTGCTTGCCGGGGAACAACGGAGAGACCCAGACGCCCTTGTGACCGGGCAGGACGAGATCACCGTGCTTGAAATCGACGCCGCTGACGTCCTCGTGGATCTTGCCCACATAGCTGATGACGACGCCGACGTGACCGATGGGGATTTCCACCATTGGCACCTGCTCCACCTGCGCAAACCAGGGGTTCATATTCCACTGACCGCTCAGAAGAATCTGCTCCTGCAGACCACGATTACCGCCGCCATCAAGGAAAGCCTGGGCGTTCTGGAAGTTGTCATGACCCGTCACGATAGCACCTGCGATTTCACCTTCACTAATAGGAGCGCCATCCAATGTGGTGACGATACCGACGCGATCAGGCTCCACTTTGTAGAGACGTAACATCGCAGGGTTCAGGCCGTGCTCGCTGGCGCTGTTCGTATTGATCACGCTGAAGAGCGCGGTGTTGATCCGGTAAGTCCCAGCTGTAAGAATACCGAGCTGACGCCCCTTCTCGCCGCCTTGCGTGAGGAATGCGCGGGCATCCTGGAAGTGGTTACAGTCCACGAAGCTACCGAGAATTCGGCCTGGAGGAATGGACGCGCCAGCATTGGCGACGATAAGGGCAATTTCTCCCTGTGGCACATAGATAAGCCCACTGGATAGGATGCGATACTGCCAGCGCCAGTAGAACAGGTGTAAACCTGGTGCAAGGGTGTCCGCTTGATAGCCGGCTTCACCGTTCAAGGCCACAATCTGACCGGGTGCGAGGTTCTTCATGGCGAAGCGTTTGATGACGATGCCGACCTCATGCTCGCGGATGAAAACAAATCCGAGCAGATGATAAATGAGGAATAGGATGAGCGGTGTTTTGATCCACCAGCTATGCCAGAGAAGTTCAAGAATGTCTGTATTCATAAGTTTCGTTGTCTATTTGTCTTTGTCTGTTTTTTGTCGTAATCGCGTCGGATGACAGCTACGCCATCGTGGGCGCGAAAGGTTTGTCGGAAGATCGTTTCTTCCGAAAGTTTTCAGGGAGCGGTCAACTCCAGGCGGCTGCATTTCGGGCAGCGGTGCGTCTGCAAGGGGTGCGCGCCGCGTCGTCCGCTGAGCCAGTAAGTGGCTCTGAGGATGGCGTGCTCTACCCGCAACTCAGCGGGTTGATGACGACACCAATGGTTATCGCATAAGTAGCCATCCTCCATCGGAGTCTGGCAGATTGGGCATTTCATGTTCTCTCGTTGGCTGGTGCGCCGCGTGATTTGGTCTCCCGCCTCATGCAGCTTGTTGCTGTAGGGAGATCATGAAACCCGCGACCTGCGAGCTTTAGAGAATCGTCCCTCCCAAATGTCCTACGAGGTTAGCTGACGGGCTAGATCTTGGAAGTGACCTCTGCGAGTGGTTACCCACTCCGTGCGCCCCGTCCTGTTCTCTTGCGAGACCAGGAGTTCGGTTCCCCCGTGCCACCCACCAGGAAGGGTGAATGACTTCGGCTGACAATGAGAAGATGATACATCTCTTGAGTTTGTCAATAGAATCTGTTGATTAGCAGGGCTGATGCTAGCGCTTTGCGATTGAGTTGAGCTGCATTGCCTCTTGAAATTTGTATCCATCACATGCTTCATCTGGGAATGATTGAAGTTAATCCCAATGCGCCGCTCGGTGTCTTTGACTCGGGCGTCGGTGGCTTGACGGTGGTGCGTGCCCTGATGGACGTGTTGCCCGGTGAATCCATCATCTATCTAGGCGATACAGCGCGCGTTCCCTATGGTTCCAAGTCACCGGAAACGATCCGTAAATTCGCGGTGGAAGACACTCAGTTTCTGCTGTCGAAAGGGGTCAAAGCAGTCGTGGTCGCGTGCAATACGGCCACGGCTCATGCGATGCCCGTTTTGCAGAGTATGTTCCGACTGCCGATCATCGGCGTATTGGAACCAGGAGTGGAAGCCACCTTGGCTGATCCTCATTGCCAACGAGTCGGCATCATCGGGACGGCGGGCACCATCAAGAGCTGTGCCTATCAACACGCGCTAGCCATGAAGCGACCCGATTTGCAAATTTATGCGGAAGCCACGCCACTGCTGGTGCCACTCATTGAAGAGGACTGGATAGATCATCCGGCGACGAAGATGATCGTTAAAGAATATCTCAAACCCATGCTGGATCGCGGCATGGACACGCTGGTTTTGGGCTGCACGCACTATCCTTTGTTGAAGCCCTTGCTTGTGAAGATTCTGAACAACAAGGTGCGCCTCGTGGATTCCGCTGTGGTCTGTGCGGAGCATGTGAAGCGTCTGCTTACGGAGCAGGAACTGCTGCGCACGGCCAAGGGCAAGCCGAAGCTGGAACTTTATCTCACGGATTTATCGGAACAGTTCGAGACGCTGGCCAAGCGATTCTTGCGGGCTGACTTCGGACGCGTTCAGCGGGTGAGCTTGTAACCTGCTACGTTTTCTTCTTCTTGGTCTTCGCCGGTGTGCTGGTGACGGCGACCTTTTTCACGGGATCGGTCTTCTTTGAGTTATCCACGGGTAAGTTATGCGTGGACTTCTTGCGCGGTTTATCACCGAGAGTGATCATGCTGGTGGGAAGATCATAGTTGATGATCGGCTTGATGCGCACCACGCCGCGAGCGATGGCTTCGGCGAGTGCTTGCTGACCTTCAGGTGTGGCGTAGCGCTGGCCTTCCGCTTTGTTGCTGATGAAGCCGCACTCGATGAGAACCGCGCAGCCCGTGGTCCGAACAAGCACGGCGAAGTCCTGCTTCGTCACTCCGCGGCTGCGGCTCGGAATGCTTTCCGCGAGGGATTGCTGAATGGAGGAGGCGATGTTTCTGCAGCCCTCAGTTTGAAAGTCATAGAAGCTCTCGAAGCCGGAGATGAACTGGGCGCTGCTGGCATTGAAATGAATGCTCAGAAGCAGTGAGTTCTCCACGCGATTGGCCATCTCTGAGCGCTCATCAAGCGAGACATACGTGTTGTAACGCCGTGTCATCATGGTGTTCACGCCGTAGATCTGAAGCACGCGCTCAAGGCGCTTGGCCACGGCAAGCGTGAGATCCTTTTCCCGGACGTGATACCATTTCGTTCCTTCATCGTTCCCGCCATGCCCAGGATCAATGACGACGGTCTCAAAAGCGGAAGCTGACCCAGCGCCAAGGAGCACCGCGACCAAAACGAGCGAATGTATTTTTCCAACCAAGCACATGTGAATCAACTTTGACGCAATAGGCAGGGAAACGATCAATTTTCAACGGAATATCCCCAATTTATTTGGGAACCTTCAGAACCGTGCCTGCACTCAGCGTATTGCTCTTCAGCCCATTGGCCGCCTTGATCTTCGCGATTGTGCTGTCGAATCGGTCCGCGATGCTGGACAGTGTATCGCCTTTCTTCACCACGTATCTCACACTGGTGGCGGGTTTCTTGGTGGTGGCAGAGCTTTTGGCAGCAGGCTTATCCGAAGACTTCGTGGTGGTCTTGGACTTTGCTTTGGAATCGCTGACTTTGGATTTTGCGGTGGATTTATGAACGCCAGTGACCTGACCCCCGTGCGATTTCTGGCGACTGACTTCATCATCATTCGTCGCCGCTGCAGGACGACCTGATCGGCGTTCCCCTTCCGCTGCCCATTCGGATACGTAGTTGCCGTTGGAATCAAAAGGATACTCGGTGCTCTGCATGGAATGGGCGGGCGTGCGGGCGGAACCATTCAAGGCGATGGCTGGCAGTTTTTCTGGCAATCCATCGAACTTCGGAGTGGTGCTGGAACAGGAATCTAGGAGCAATGGGAGGAAAACAGCCGCCAAGAGAGCCATCCATGAGGGGCGGAATGAAGAGAGAAAACACATCATGAATCCACGCTAGCACGACTCCAAAAATGCGCTAGCGGAGGAAGTCCCTTTGCGGAGCATTTTCAGCAGCAGAAGGAACTGGGTGGAACAAGGCCTCGCCGCGACGGAAGAAATAAGTAAGGTCTTGCTGTATCTGGCAAGCTGCCTTTATGAATCCGAGCAATAACAGCACTGTGTTTGTGGACAAATACAAACTGTGGATTACGTCCCAGTAATGTGTATGGCAGAATGGAATAACTCGAAGGGTTTCAAGGCCTCAGCGCTGCTGAGAGCCTTGGTGCTGCTTGGTGTGTTCGCATACTTGAACGGCCTTAGTTGCGCGTGGGGCGCGCGCGAGACCAAAAGCATCCTTCTGCTTCAGGAGGAAAATCCCAGCCTTCCCTTCTTTGTTAATTTCATGTCCGCGTTTCGTCCTGAACTTGTCAGAGTTCTGAATCGGCCCGTAACCATCTACACAGAGAATCTGGACTTTAGCTGGTTCAGCAGCGCGGCCTACAAAGAGAAGCTTTCGCAGTGGCTCCATGAAAAGTATAGCGGGAGGAAACTGGACGCCATCGCTGTGGGTGATGAAGCCTCACTGAATTACGCCATTTCGCTGCGCAATGACTTGTGGCCGGGCGTGCCCATTATTTTCACTGGTATCAGCGAGACGGACGCAGCGCGCTTTGTCCATCTGCCGAATATCACGGGCGTCACCTTCGATGCAGATGTCAAAGGCACACTGGCGGCAGCGGCGCGATTTTGCCCGAATGCGCGCTCCATCGCCTACGTGGCAGGCATCAGCTCGCCCTACGAAGATTTGGAAAAGGGCTGGCGAAAGGATGCTCTGGAATTTGCGGCGGGTCGTTATGAATGGATCGACCTGACAGAATATAGTTTGGCCGAGACGAAATCTCTCCTCAGCGCACTCCCTCCCGATACGATCGTGTTTTATGCCGGTATCACTACGGATGGGGAAGAAAACCAATACACGGCCCGCGATCTGATTCCTGAACTGAGCAAAGCCTCCAACGCTCCCATTTTCAGCTGCATGGAAACGTTTGTCGGTTACGGCTCGGTGGGCGGTATCAGCCTGAACCCCTCCGCCTTGGGCGTGGAAATGGCTAGGCAGGTGGCGACGGCGGTAACAGCAGGTAATGCTTCCACGGTGCCGATCATACGCACCCGGTCGAATATCCCTGTATTTGACTGGCGGGAACTTCAGCGTTGGAATCTGGATGAAAACAAAGCGCCGCCTCATAGCGAGTTACGATTCCGCATTCCGTCCGTGCTAGAAGCTTATGGCGATACCATCGTCACCGGGCTTTTTTTGATGATCAGCCTTCTAACGTTGATCGGCCTTCTTCTCTGGCAGCGCCGGGAGCGACGCCTCGTGGAGAATTCCCTGCGTGAAAGTGAGGAGCACATGTCCATCGCTTCCGACTCCGCTGATTTGGGGCTCTGGATCTGGCGTCCAGAGGATGACCGCATCTGGTGCACGGACACCTTTAATGCCTTCTACGGCTTCCCTCTGGAGCAGGATTTGACCGGGAAGGAATGCCTTGAACGCATTCACCCTGATGACGTGGCGTCCTATAAAGCCGCTTGGAGCAGCATTACGGAAAACAATGCCTATGCCGAGGTGGAATTCCGCGTGATTTTACCTGACGACGACTCCGAGCGCTGGCTCTCCAGCAAGGGCCGGGCAAGGCTGGACGCCAATGGCCAACTGCTCCGGCTCATGGGAGTGACCATGAACATCACGGAGCACAAACTCATGGCGCGGGAAATACAGGAGCGTCAGGATCAACTTTCCCATGCCATGCGTGTGGCGACGATGGGAGAACTGGCGGGCTCGCTGGCTCATGAGTTGAACCAACCTATCTCCGCCATCATGAACAATGCCTTGGCCGGAAGACGCTTCCTGAACACTGATAAGGTGGACCTTGATGAAATGCGCGCCCTCATCAATGACATCATCTCCGACAACGAACGCGCGTCCCAAGTCATCCAGCGCCTCTATCCCCTGCTGCGTAACGAGCAGCACACCTTTCACCCCTTAGCCATCAACACCCAAGTGACAGAAGCCACCGGATTCATCCGCAATACCCTTTCCCGACGGGGCGTCACGCTCTCCGTGGAACTCGCGCTCGGCCTACCCCATGTCCTTGGTGACGGCGTGCAGTTGCAGCAGGTCTTGATCAATCTCTGTCTCAATGGCGCAGAGGCCATGCAGGGACTCCCCGCCCATAAAGCCATCCTCCAAGTGCGAACGCTCAAGGCAGATGACATGATCTTGGTCACCGTGACAGACCGCGGTCATGGAGTCGCAGATGAATTCATGGAGCGGGTCTTTGAACCCTTCCACTCCAGCAAACCCAATGGCCTGGGCATGGGCCTCTCCATTAGCAAATCCATCGTCGAGGCCCACGGTGGTCGCCTCTGGTTAGAGAACAACCCGAATGGTGGAGCCTCTTCTCATTTTACCCTGCGTATTGTCCCAAATCCATGACTCCGCCACAACAAACCATTTACCTCGTAGATGATGACGACTCCGCGCGCCGAAGCCTGACACGGCTGCTCAAATCACTGCATTTTCAATGCGTGGCCTTCGCTTCCGCCTTGGAATTCCTCGCCCAGCATCATCAAGCCTTGGCGGGCTGTATCATCCTCGATCTTCAAATGCCCGAACTCAATGGGCTGAACGTGCAAGCCGCACTGAACGAACGGAAAAATACCCTGCCTATCATCTTTCTAACCGGCAAGGGTGATATTCCCTCCACCGTAGCCGCCATGAAAGCAGGGGCTTCAGATTTCCTCACCAAGCCCGCCACGGAGCAGACGTTACTGGCCGCGATCAACCGGGCCTTCGATCACGACCGAATCACCCGGGCCCAACGCGCCGAACTGGCGGCCCTAAGATCCCTTTTCGCCCGGCTCACTCCGCGCGAGACCGAAGTCCTTCGCTACGTGGTGCAGGGCTACCTCAACAAGCAGACCGCAGCAGAACTCGGCACCGTGGAAAAGACCATCAAAGTCCATCGCGCCCGCCTCATGGACAAGCTGGAAGTGCAATCCCTCGCCGAGCTGGTGAGAATGGTCGAGCACGCGGGAATCTTCGAGTCCTAGTGCGCTGAAAAGCCATCGTGGCCGCGCTCGTAAGAGCGTGGGCAGATCATCCCACCTTCTGACGATGCGCTGATGAAAAAGGCCTAATTCAGTTTCTCCAACTCCTTCGCCAAGAACTTGCCGTCCTTACGAATGAGCGTGGAATCAAACCAGATCTCCCCGCCGCCATATTCAGGGCGTTGGATGTTCACCAGATCCCAGTGGACCTGACTCCGGTTGCCATTGTCCGCCACGCCTTCATACGCCTGACCGGGCGTGAAGTGGAAGGAACCGGCGATCTTCTCATCGAAGAGGATGTCCCGCATCGGCTCCTTGATTTCCTGATTAAACCCAATGGCGAACTCACCGATGTAGCGCGCGCCTTCATCAGAATCGAGAATCTTGTTGAGCGCCGTCGTGTTGTTGGCTGTGGCCTTGACGATCTTCCCTTTGCTGAATTCCAAGCGAACATTATCGAACGCGATGCCCTGATAAACCGTCGGCGCATTGTAGCTCACATAGCCTTCCACGCTGTCCTTGACTGGCGCGGAGAAGACCTCTCCATCAGGAATGTTATGGGTGCCGCCGCACGGGATGGCCTTAAGCCCTTTGAGGGAGAATTTAAGGTCCGTTCCCGGCCCCTTGATGTGGACGTTCTGGGCCTTGTCCATCAGCTTCTTCAAAGCTCCCATCGCCGGCAGTAACGCCTTATAATCCAACAGACACACCCGGAAATAAAAGTCCTCAAAAGCCTCCGTGCTCATGCCCGCCTGCTGCGCCATCGCAGAGGTAGGCCAGCGCAGGACACACCAGTTCGTATTGTTCACACGGTGATTGATGACCGGGCGCATCTTCTCCATGATCAGACTCATGTTCTTCGCTGGCACATCCGCCGTCTCCGTGATGTTATGGCTGCCGCGCACGGCGATGTAAGCCTGCATCTCTACCATGAGATCGAGGTTATTCTTGGAGAGCAGATCATACTGCCCCTCCGTCGCGTGCCTCATCAGTTCGCGCGTGACCACCGTGTCATGCAGCTTCACCACGGGCACACCTTTGGCTTCCACCACGGCACGGATCAGGGCAATGGCGATGCTGTTCGGCGCGTCATAGATGTCTAGCAGGACCTTGTCTCCCTTTTTGACGTTGGTGGAGTAGCGGACAAGCTGCCGGGCGAGTTGGTCAATGCGTGGATCGTGCATTCTGTTTTTTACGGTCTCCGCGCAAAAGTGCAAGCGTTAGCCTTCCGTCTCCACATCAGGAAGTCGTCTCATGTCATCTATGTTTCCGGCAACTCACGAAACGAATGCTGAATAGTCGGCGGGCAGCTATTTGCGTCTCAACCAGAACACGCCTCCAATCACCACCAGCACTGCCAGAACCACGCTTATCAATATAGGGAAGCCTGACGAAGAGTCCGTTCCAGCCATTGAATAGATTTTAGCTCCCCAGCTACTGATGCCAGAAGAAGGAATTGCGGGATTTAAGGGAAAGGCTGCTTCTCCATCTTTCGGCTCAGGATTATCAAGCAAAACAGCTTTAACCGAACGTCTTACATAATCTGGATTATCCCTGATATTATTCTCGACACCCACTTTACCATCTCCAGATAAAATGTTGTCGAGGGTATTGATCATGATGGCGTCTTTGACGAATAATATCTTCAATTTCTGAAGGATTTGGATGACCTCTGGGTTTTGGTAGTTGACATCAAAAAAGCCCCAATTAGGACCTCCATTAAAAAAGAAATAATTTGTCAAAGCTGTCTCATCTAGCTTGCCCTGAGTGTAGAGATCAATCGACTTATGGACTGCCTTTAAAAAAGTCTTTGGTGGTAGGGATGAAAGGGCATTCAAGAGCAAAAAACGATCTGATTCACTGGGAGCGATCTCATTCAGATGATCCATCGCAGCTTCCCAAATCACTGGAGACTCCTGAGCTAGGTCACGGTATTCTGTGGTTTGAAACATGTCCCCAGGATTATCACGGGCATCTTTCCAGTTTTGCTTCTGGATGGCCTCATACACTTTATCCATCAGAGCCCGTGCCTGTTTCGCTTCCGCAGGAAGCTCCCCATTCACCGTCAATGTAAGCAACATTGAAGGAATCATCAGCATCAAAATGAGTCGAAGTATCGTCATATTAGTTACCTGTATATTTTCGTTTGCCCGCAGGATGTTTGTTTCCATCCAGATCGGTGTTTTTGTAATTGGCAAAGTCAGCATGGCGGTTGACTTTGGGGTCTGATGAACTGATCCATTGTCCGTCGTAGTCAACGATTCCGCAGTGTCCAGTGCCCCAGTTATAATTGCCTTCGCCCGCCACCATGCCGGGTTGAGGATAGGAATCACTGGGTAAAAGAGGCCAACCCGTGAATTTGGATTCATATTCGGGATTATTTGGAGCGTTGAATGGAATCCCTGCCCACTGATTTGCCGCTGGAGGTTGAGCTGTCAAAGTTCCATTAAACCAAGGAACAGTGGCTCCAGCATCTCCCGCCTTATGGGCAACGAAAATATTGCAATGAGGTCCGGTCCTTACGGGAGGAATGTCATTTTTATATGCGTAGTAGCTGCTGTTGAGATTAATCTTCGCCTGAAAGCGGATGTCGATTTGCTTTTGAGTATCGCATATCCCGATCGCATCAGGGTCTCCCGCCTTCATCCCATCGGGCACGGACTCTTTGGCATTATCGGGATTGTGCTTCGCCATGATGTTGTCCTTCTTACGCAAGTAGTTGTAGGTGCTGGTTCCTGAAACAGTGGTTACATCGCATTTGATTCTAAAGATGCCGCCCGTGCTATAAGTATGCTCAAATCTGACCCCTCGGGCTTCCGTGCCGATGTCCTGCCAGTTCGCCGTGTAAGTGCCATCTGCCTGCAACTGCTTTTGATACCATTTCATGTTTTCGACAGTGGCGGGGAATTCACTTTGCGATAGGTCGCTGATTTTGAACTCAAGGGCTTCTCCCACCTTCGCGATCACTCCATCTTCTGGTGGTGAAGAATCTGATGATTTTTTAATCGTTACTTCCATCTTTATCGCCACATCCACCTTCGACGTATTCGGCTCCAACGTGGGAGCAAGGAGGGTGCTCGGGCTATCATCCTCGTCTTCGGGCAGAGACAGACTCTTGGCTTCTGTTCCGGTAACTGAATCAGTCGTCTGTCCGATGTTCCTGACCTTGTGCAGCACGAGGAATGCTTTGCTGGCTTCGGGCTTGACGATGTTCGGTGATGGAGAATCTGGAACCAAGCGGTGCAGACGGATTTCCGTCATCGTGGTGCTGTAAGTGTGGTTGCCACTCGGGGCGGTGTAGATGTGCTGGGAGTATTCCTGAAGCCAATCAAAGGGGGCGTCTTCGGGAGCGATGTATTCAGGGATGCCGCTCTGCCCGCTCGGGGTGCTGTCGCTGGCGTTGCCCACGATGTTGCTGTCATCGCTGGGTTGGGTGAAGGTGAGGTCGGTGAGGTCTGGCGCTCCGGCGACGGAACTGCCGTCCTGCCACTCGATGCCGCCCGAGTTGCTGCTCCATTTCCAGTGGAGTTGCGGCATAAGCGGACCTGGATTCCAATTGACATCCCGATACCATCCGGCGGGATAGTTCGTGTTGCCATCGCTCCAGTAAAACTTTCCGATGGGAGAGGATTGATCTTGCACTTCCACGGTCACCCAACGGGTCTGGATCACGATGTCTCCCGTCACTTCAGGCGGCGTGTCATTGGGATCGTTTGGGTCAGTGCCGAAGGTGACTTCAGGGCCGTCATTCACGCCATCACCATCAGTGTCCTTCTTGGTCGGATCAGTGCCGTGCAGATACTCTTGGAGATTCGACAGGCCATCGCCATCGAAGTCGTCATCCGGCGAGCTGTTCGGGTCCAGAGCGTAGCGGGTAAACCAAGCGGCGGGGATGGCGTCGCCTTGGAGGATGTTGAGCCGGAAGAACTGCCGGGAGGTGTCCGCTGTGCTGTTCCATGAGGTGTAGGTGCGACGGGTGAAGCCGTTGCCGAGGTCGGTCTCGTTCGTGAGGTGGGTAATGGTAGGGCCTCTTTCCCAAGTGTTGGCGGTCAGGCTGGTGGAAGCTTCGACGACATAGGTAAGGTCCGTAGCGGCGGTATTAACTTTGAAGCTGAACGTGGGATGGCC